>NZ_JBTNDX010000010.1:0-150495 GCF_054510755.1 Pseudarthrobacter sp. MDT3-1
ATTCCGTAACTTCGAAAACTACAGAATCAGAAACCTACTCGCAGCAGGAGGCCACCGCCCCTACCGGAAGAAATCACCCAACCACGCTTAGGGACGAAGGGCCCGTTTTCGGAGCATACGCGCAGAAGCCCGCCCCACCAATGGCGGGACGGGCTTCTGTATAAGCGGGTTTAGCGCTTGGAGTACTGCTGAGCCTTGCGGGCCTTCTTAAGACCGGCCTTCTTACGCTCGATGACGCGTGCGTCACGGCGCAGGTAACCGGCCTTCTTCAGGGTGGCGCGGTTGTTCTCGGTGTCGATCTCGTTCAGTGAACGGGCGATGCCGAGGCGCAGGGCACCGGCCTGGCCGGAGATGCCGCCACCGTGGATGCGGGCAATGACGTCGTAGGCGCCGTCAAGATCTAGGATCTTGAAGGGCTCGTTGACATCCTGCTGATGCAGCTTGTTCGGGAAGTAGTTGTCCAGCGCGCGGCCGTTGATGGTCCACTTGCCGGTGCCGGGTACGATGCGTACGCGGGCAACAGCTTCCTTGCGTCGGCCAACTGCGGCGCCGGCGACGGTCAGTGCCGGGCGTTCCTTCTTCGGCGCTTCTGCTTCTGCAGGACCGCTCTCCGAGGTGTAGCTGGTCGGGTTTTCCTCAGCCACAACGGCCTCGGTGGTCTCTTCGTTCTGAGCCACGATTCTCCTTGTATAGATAAGTTGTTTGGTGGCCAGGACTACTGGGCGACCTGGGTAATTTCGAACGTCTTGGGCTGCTGGGCGGCGTGCGGGTGCTCTGCACCGCGGTACACCTTCAGCTTGCCCAGCTGCTGTGCAGCGAGGGAGTTCTTCGGGAGCATGCCCTTGATGGCCTTCTCAACGGCGCGGACCGGGTTGGATTCCAGGAGTTCCGCGTAGTTGACGGAGGTCAGGCCGCCCGGGTAGCCGGAGTGGCGGTATGCGCGCTTCTGCTCCAGCTTGGCGCCGGTCAGGGCTACCTTCTCAGCGTTGATGATGATGACGAAGTCGCCCATGTCCATGTGGGACGCAAAGGTGGCCTTGTGCTTGCCGCGCAGCAGGATTGCGGTCTGGCTCGCGAGACGACCAAGGACAACGTCTGTGGCGTCAATGACGTGCCACTGGCGGTTGATATCGCCGGGCTTCGGGGTGTACGTACGCACGGTTTTTGCCTCGTTCTTGTTCTGGCGTTCTTGTTTAGGTGTCACTCAAGCGTGTGCACCTACTATCTATGCGCTACCGGAACAGAGGTGAGGGCTCCATGTAACCAGTCATCCTGAGGTCCCGAATGTGCCCTTTGAGTAGTTATCCTGCAACCGGATTCTCAAGCGGGCACGCATCATCGAGAAAGGACACGCACAACGACTACCAATGTTAGCTTGAACCGGGCCCCAGGGTCAAAATGGGGTAGCCGGATGCTCCGTCGCCACACTCCGGCCTGACAAAAGCGGGGGAACTCAGTGATTTCTTTGGACAATGCCGGTCCGGCCGGCCCGCTGCTGGTGGCCGGGATCGCACTCCTGGGACTCATTCTTTCACCCCTGGCCGAGCTGGCCATTGCCAGGCTCCTCCCCCGCCTCGGCGGACTGCCTGCGATCCGTACCAGGATCACGACGGCGATCATCACCTCCATAGTCTGCGCCGCCTTCACACTGAGGTTTGGGGCTGAGCCCTGGCTGCCGGCGTTTATCTTTCTTGCCGTTCTGGGTGTCCAATTGGCAAGAATTGACATCTCGCTTCATTTGCTGCCGAATCCACTCGTTCTATTCCTGCTTTTGGGTGGCCTTTCGTTATTCCTAGCCTCCCTTCTTGCCGAATTACAGTGGGCCAACATCCTTCGAGCAGCGGCCGGCGCTGCAATTTTGTTCGCGATCTACCTGATTCTGGCCCTTATCTCCCCCGGCGGCATTGGAATGGGTGACGTCAAGCTGGCAGGACCGATCGGGCTCTACTTGGGGTACCTAGGTTGGACGCAACTGCTGTACGGCGGCCTGCTGGGGTTCGTACTGAACGGCGTTGTCACCTTGCTCGTAGTGCGCAAGAACCGTGTTGAACGGGCCTCAGAAGTGGCTCACGGTCCCTCCATGCTCGCTGCAACCGCGGGCGTCGCAGTCTTTTTGCTCTAGTCCGGGGTCCCTGCAGCACGCTAATCCTCCCTGTTGCACTCGAAGTAAATCCAAGTGGAGGACTGGGCGTTAATGCCGTTTATGTGAGTACTGGCGCGGGGGTTTCGAGTACGCGCTCAAGACACCCTTCGGAAAGTCGAGTACTACTACGCATTGTTGCCCGCGTTACGCCGGTGCCAATCTTTTCTTAGCGAAGTCCAGCCGCTAAGGAATTATGGGGGCAGCTGGAAATTCGTTGAAAAAAATATCCCAATCAATTTCATCGAATTAAGGATTCTTAAAATGACTTCTCTTATGGTCTCAATGACTGCTTTCATTGCCGGCGTCAAGAACCGACTCACGTCAGAAAAAGGCGCAACCATGGTTGAGTACGGCATCATGGTCGCCTTTATCGCCGTCGTCGTGATGGCTGCAGTCATCATCCTGGGTCCGCAGATCGCCGGCCTCTTCACTCGGGTATCAAACGCCCTTTAGGCTCCGACGCCGGCGGTGGACGAACAGCGGAATCGCTGACCTTCGTTCTCACCGCCGGCCCAGGACCTTCCTACATGTATGTAAGGGGAAGAAGAAATGAACGCTTTCATCGCCACTATCAGTTCCGTTTTTCACACCGCCAAGGCCCGGCTCAGCGCCGACGAAAAAGGCGCAACCATGGTTGAGTACGGCATCATGGTCGCCTTTATCGCCGTCCTGGTCATGGCCGCAGTCATCATCCTGGGTCCGCAGATCGCCGGCCTCTTCACTTCAGTTTCCAACGCCATCTAGCAGTGCAGCGGCTCTGGTGGTGGCCAATAAGGGAGCCACCAGAGCCCGCCAATCCATTGTCGAAATTCTTACTGGGCATTCTGGGAGACCGACGTGAAGTCAAGTACGAAAGAAAGAGGCGCTGTAGCAGTGGAGATGGCAATTGTCCTTCCACTGCTGCTGCTGATCCTCTTAGGAATCATAGAGTTCGGCCGGGCTTACAACGTCCAAGTCTCCCTCACCCATGGGGCACGCGAGGGCACGCGCCACGCGGCCATCCACTACAACAAAGCAACCCTGGACGTAGAAGGTGCGGTACTCGCAGCAGCGCCCTCACTCCAGGATCTAGGCGTAGCGGTCGCGGACAACGCAAGCGGCTGCCCCTCAAGTTCTGACGTGCAGGTAACTACCAACGTGACCTTGCCGTCACTCACCGGCTTTCTAGATGCCGGCTTCTTCGGTGCCCCTGGCATCTTCCCATTGACATTGACTGGAGTAGGGGTGATGAGATGCGGTGGCTAACCCGGCACTCTTTGTCGAACACAAAGTCTTCAAGCAAGATTCAAGACTCCCAGAAGGGCGCGGCAACCGTCATGGTCGCCGTGCTCATGGTGGCGCTCCTGGGCATGGCGGCCCTTGCTGTGGACGTGGGGGCGATGTACTCAGAAAGAGCGCAGCTGCAAAACGGCGCCGACTTTTCTGCCCTGGCGGTCGCCGACGACTGTGCGAACGGGGACTGCGGCGATTTCATGGCAACAGGCAACGACTTGGCCAACGGTAACGCCAACGACAGTTCCAGCGGAATCGCAGCCATAACGTTCCCAGACGCCAACACGGTCCGCGTCGAAACGAACGCCCGTGAGGCTGGCTCCGGCGATGATCACTTTTCACTCTTCTTTGCCCGTGTCATGGGCATCGACACTGCGGAGATCACCGCCGTCGCTGAAGCTTCCTGGGGCCCACCGAACGCTGGTTCCACGTTGCCATGGACTGTCAGTGAGTGCGTCTTTAGAAAGCAGCTCTCCGCGAGCCAGCTCGCAGAATTGGACTCCACGGGGGATTTCACTGGAGATCCCTCCGCAACCCACATTCTGCTGCGGTACGACGAAAGGGCGCCAGTGGTCCCCGGGTGTGCCGCAGAAAACGGATACCGACCTGGCGGCTTCGGATGGTTGGAGGTTTCTCGTGGCTGTTCGGCGGACATTGACCTTAATTCCGACGTTGACGGTCAGCCCGGAAACCACTTTCCAACGGAACATGAGTGCGATGCCATCCTGGCCAACATCATGGACGAGCCTGCGTTGATTCCACTCTTCGATTCCAATTCGGGCAACGGCAACAACACCGTCTATTCGCTAATAGGCTTCGCCGCCTTTCAAGTAACGGGTTACAAGTTTGGCGGCCCCTCAGTCACCCACGTCGACCCGGCCGCCCCGAGCTGCACAGGCAACTGCCGAGGCCTCCAGGGCTTTTTCGCCCGCTTCGTTTCTCTCGGGGAGTACTCCCTTTCGACCGGTGGCGGTCCCAACTACGGAGGAACCGTGGTGGCTCTCACCGAATAACGGAATGTAGTTTCTCTCATCCAACACATCTATGAAGGAGTTACTGAAGTGAAAACACGCCTACTGGGAGGCTTAGCCGCATTACTGCTGGCAGTAGTTGGAGCCGTTCTCCTCTTTGTTTACGTACAAGGCGCGGCAGCCCGCGCCCAAGAAGGGCTTGAACCTGTAAACGTCCTCGTCGTTACGGAACGCGTTCCTCTTGGAACGAAAATCTCGGACCTCGCGGGAAAGGTCAAGACCGAGGCCCTGCCGAAATCGGCCGTGCCGGAAGGCGCTCTCGTGACGTTGGATGGCCAGGACGGGAAGGTCACCTCCGCTGGCCTTGAGCCAGGAGAGCAATTGCTGGCCGCGCGCCTCGTGGATCCCCGCGACCTGGTGCCGGGTACAGTGCCGGTGCCGGAAGGAATGGAAGAAGTTACTTTCCTGCTTGCTCCGGAACGTATCCTTGGCGGCAGAGTGGATGCTGGCGACACGGTCACTGTCTATTCATCGTTCGATAGCGGAGACCAACCGTCCACAGGACTTCTTTTCCACGACGTCCTTGTCACAGCTGTACAAAAAGCGGCAACCGAGACGAAGAACAGCACCGGTTCAAGCTCCACGGAGAAGACGGTCGAGATGCCAAACGGTTCGGCCTTCATCACCGTCGCCAGGAGTGACGCAGACGCAGCAAAACTGGTCTTCGGTGCTGAATTCGGAACCCTCTGGCTCGCCAAGCAAACCGACACCACAGCTAAGACGGATCCCCCTGTCACAACTTTCGGTGGTCTGTACTGATGAGCCGCTTTGTGGCTATCACCGCAGTCCGCGATTTTGAAGGACGTGTTCGCCAGGCAATCACGGGGGCGCTCCACGGGGAGTTGCAGACCCTCTCTCCTGAGGTACTGTCGGGCGGTCCCGACGATGTTTTCAAGCAACTCAACGGGGCACCGCCTGAGGTACTTATCCTCGGCCCAGGAGTCACCTCTGACGATGCATTGAAGCTGGCAACGGTATTCGACCTTCAGTATCCCGAGATCAGCCTTCTTCTCATCGCAGAACCCAACCCCGACCTGGTACTGCGCGCGATGCACTCCGGAATAAGGGACGTTGTCACATCAGAGATCGGCGTCAACGAACTCCGGGTACTCCTGGAGCGGGCCTGTCTTGCATCTGCCAGTCGGCGCCGCGGCATGGGTCCTGCGGCTGAGGGAGGCCAGGATCGTGGAAGGGTTATAGCGGTGATGTCGCCCAAGGGCGGCGTTGGCAAAACCACCGTTGCCACAAATCTGGCCATCGGTCTGGGCAAAGTAGCTCCGATGAGTGTGGTCATAGTCGATTTGGACCTTCAGTTTGGTGACGTTGCTTCGGGCCTGCTTCTGGAACCGGAACACTCGATCACCGAGGCAGTTCACGGGGCCGCGTCACAGGACTCCATGGTGTTGAAGGCGTTCCTTACCGTCCATCCTGCAGGGATCTATGCCTTGTGTGGACCCAGAACGCCAGCGGAGTCGGACTACATCACGGCGGACCACGTCAGCCGCCTCATCAATCAGCTGGCCAGCGAGTTCAAGTACGTAGTGGTGGACACTGCCCCAGGACTCGGCGAGCATTGCCTGGCCACACTGGAGCTGGCCACGGACGGAGTCTGGGTATGCGGGATGGACGTGCCCAGTATCCGTGGCCTCCATAAGTGCTTTGGAGTGTTGAGAGAACTTCAGCTTCTCCCCCAGGGCCGTCACACTGTATTGAATTTTGCCGACCGGAAGAGTGGCATATCAGTCCAGGATGTTGAAGCAACGATTGGCGTGCCAATTGATGCAGTGATTCCCCGCTCCCGGACGCTTCCATTTTCAACGAATCGCGGCGTACCAATACTCCAGAGCAACACAAGGGATTCAGCCTCCAAAGGCCTCAAGAAACTGGTGGATCGGTTCGATCCGGCGTGGGTTTCTTCCACACACAATAAGCTGCACCGACGGGTGGTTGTCTCGTGAAACTGTCAGATCGCCTTTCCAAGATAAGCAATAACGTTGAGGTGTCCACGCCGTCCGGACCCGAGACTGAGCCGCCCGTAGCTGCTCCAGTCCCGTTCTCGCTCCCGGCACCATCGTCGCCATCCCCGGTTCTCGGAATGTTGTCGACGTCGGCGTCCCCTGGTGGGGGGAACCCAGCACCTGCTGTAGATGCCCTCGCTGGCCTCAAGCAACGGGCCGCGCAGGCCCTGTTTGAGCGCATGGGCACCCGCTTCGGTGATGCGACGTCATCCGAGGATGGACTTCGCGCCAAAGCGGTGGAGGAACTTTCAACAGTCATCGACCAGGAACAGGTTCCGTTGTCTCCTGAAGAGCGGCGGCGGCTGATCCGCGAGATTGCGGACGAGGTGATGGGCTACGGCCCCCTGCAGCGTCTGCTGGAAGATCCGTCCGTCACAGAAATAATGGTCAACCGATTCGACCAGATCTACGTCGAACGTCACGGACACATCACATTGACGGGTTCGCGCTTCAGCTCCGACGACCACCTCAGGACTGTCATCGAACGGATCGTGTCGCGGGTTGGGCGCCGAATCGACGAAAGTTCGCCGCTGGTTGATGCCCGGCTTGAGGATGGCTCCCGCGTCAACGCGATAATCCCGCCACTCGCCGTCAACGGGCCGTCCCTCACCATCCGAAAGTTCAGCCATGTGCCTTTGACGGTCCAGAACCTGATCGATTGGGGCTCCATTACACCGGACATGGCCGAGTTGCTCAGCGCCTGTGTGCGGGCGCGTCTGAATATCATCGTCTCGGGCGGAACAGGCACGGGCAAAACTACGCTGCTCAATGTGCTGTCCTCGTTCATCCCTGAGGATGACCGCATCGTGACCATAGAAGATGCTGTCGAGTTGCAACTGCAGCAGGAGCACGTAGTCCGTCTGGAAAGCCGGCCGCCGAACATTGAGGGCAAGGGCGCAGTCGGCATCCGCGATCTCGTGCGTAACTCTCTTCGTATGCGCCCGGACCGCATTATCGTCGGTGAAGTTCGTGGCGGAGAGTCGTTGGACATGCTCCAGGCAATGAACACCGGTCACGACGGCTCATTGTCAACCGTCCACGCCAATTCTCCCCGGGATGCGATCGCTCGCTTGGAGACCCTGGTGCTGATGGCGGGGATGGACCTGCCACTTCGCGCCATTCGGGAACAAGTGTCATCGGCCGTGGACCTGATTGTTCAAGTCACCCGCCTGCGGGATGGGTCCAGGCGCGTCACTCATGTGACCGAGGTCCAGGGGATGGAAGGCGAGATCGTCACGTTGCAGGATGCCTTCCTCTTCGACTATTCCGCGGGAATGGACGCACAGGGGCGCTTCCTCGGGAAACCAGTTCCCACCGGCATACGCCCGCGATTCCTGGATCGATTCTCTGAGCTTGGGATTGGGGTTTCTCCTGCGGTATTTGGAGCTGCAGTGGCACCTATAGGGAGGCGATAGGTGTGGATACTCCCATCGTTTTCGTCCTGGCGGTTGCGCTTTGCCTCATCGCCCTGGTTCTGGTGATCTTCGTCGTCTTCAAGCCCCGCTACGGATCAATCCCCGCGGACCGACGGCGCCCGAGTACGCAGCCAGACCAGTCCACAGTGTCAAGGATGTCCCAGTCTGCTGTTACGGCAGTGGAAGGTGTGATCGGTGATTCAGGAGGTCCGTACAACCGGGAAGTACTCTATAACGCGGGCGTGAAGATGGCGCCGGCTGACTTCACCGTGGCCGTGGCCGTGGCCTCGATCCTGGTGGCCGCCTTCGGAGCTTTGATAACACATCCCATAACCGGCATCTTGCTCGGCGTCGCGACGCCATTCCTGGCAAAAGTCGGACTCAGTGTCCTCAGGGACAAACGACGGGCTAGGTTTGAAGCTCAACTCACCGACACGATCCAAATGCTCATCGGTGGGTTGCGTGTGGGACATAGCGTCCTGCGCTCCGTCGAGGCCGCTGCCCAAGAAGCTGACGCACCCACTTCGGAGGAATTCCTACGTATCGTGAACGAAACCCGGATCGGCAAGGACGCGCGTCAGGCCTTCGACGATGTGGCCGATCGCATGGACAGCGAGGATTTTCGGTGGATCTCGCAGGCCATCCAGATCAATCGCGAAGTCGGCGGTGATCTGGCGGAAGTGCTAGAGCAGGTTGCGGGAACCATACGGGAACGCAGTGAGATCAAAGGCCAGATTCGCTCCTTGAGCGCAGAAGGAAAGATGTCTGCTTATGTCCTGATGGCCATGCCAGTTGGAGTGGCCGTGATACTCGCCTTCATCAACCCTGGATACCTGAACGTATTTGTTGAGCATCCTATCGGCCTAGTGATGCTTGTCGGAGGCTTGCTGATGTTCGCGGTTGGCGGCCTCTGGATGAGCCGCGTCGTCAAGATCAAGTTCTAGGGGGACCAAATGACACCTATAGCCTTGCTACTTATTTCACTCGTAATAGTGCCTTCGTCTTACCTTGTATGGGCGCTCGTCAGTTCGGACAGGAAAGCACTCCTGGCCGTTCAAAGTAACCTGTCACAGGGTTTCGTGCAGGAAGGCAGCGTGTCCGCGCAGCGCGCCCCGGTTTTGTTGGATCTTTCCAAAAGACTGACGCCGGCGGGCTACGAAGCCAAGCTCGACCGCTGGCTGTCCTTGGCCGGGCGACCCACATCCATGCCACTGGACAGGCTGGTTATTGCAAAACCCTTGCTAGCGCTGGCCGGAGCAGCCTTCGGACTGCTCCTGTACTCCAAGGCTCCGACGCCGCAGAACATCGGTTGGGGACTCTTCCTCACGGCGTTCTTTTACTTCGTGCCTGACTTGCTGATCTACAACAAAGGCATAAAGCGCCAAAAGGATATTGAGCAAGAGCTACCTAACACCTTGGATCAGATGCTCATTTCAGTGGAGGCCGGGTTGGGCTTCGAAGCTGCAATGGCAAGGGCCGGAGGCTACGGGGGTGGAGCCCTGGCCCAGGAACTCATGCGCACGCTGCAGGACATTCAGGTAGGACGCCCTCGCCAGGAATCCTACGAGGCGATGGCAGATCGTTCTTCCGTTCAGGATCTCCGCAGCTTCGTGCGAGCAGTGGTGCAGGCGGACAAATATGGGATTGGAATTGCAAGAGTCCTGCGGACTCAGGCCAAACAGGCACGCGTAAAGCGGCGCCAGCGGGCCGAAGAAAAGGCAATGAAGCTGCCGGTGAAGGTCCTCTTTCCCCTCCTTTTGTGCATCTTCCCCGTTCTGTTCATCGTTCTCCTAGGACCGGCCGCGATCAAGATCATCGAAGCCTTCAGCTAGGCGTCACTCCCCAAGCGCCACCCGGCGCCCCAATACCGGACCCCCTCGGCACCCAGAACCGAGGGGGTCCGTTTGCGCGCCCTCACGGTGTCGATTCCAAGCATCACCGCAGAAAAGTCGCAGAGTAAGTGAAGGAAATACGCAGCTGTAGAAGCCTTTGCGCAGGATGTAGCGAGATCCGATCAACGTTGTATCAAGGGTTGCTAACTTCGTTCTAGAGCTGGTGCAGGGCCAGCCATCCGACTCGCTCAGGAGTACGAAATGCTTTCTCTTATCGCCACCCTTCAGACACTCGGTTTCAAACTCAAGAACCGCCTCGATAACGAGAAGGGTGCAACTGCTGTCGAATACGGCATCATGGTTGGCCTCATCGCCGTCGTCATCATCGTAGCTGTGAGCCTTTTGGGCACAAACCTCGACGCGCTCTTCGACAAGGTGAACGTCGCAATCTAAGCCGTCGTCGTTCCCATGTATCAATATGTGGCATCTGGCCCGGCGACGTAACCCACTCAAAACCGTTGTGCGGTGCAGTCCTAAACCTGCGCCGCACAACCTGTTTTCGCTGTTCGAACACACGCGGTTGACCAGAAGACAAGAGAGGCACGCAGAGAATGCTCGAGCCATCCGAACGCGGGGCAGCGGCCGTTGAGTTCGCGATACTGCTTCCTGTGCTCCTCCTGCTTGTCCTTGGAACCATAGAATTCGGCCGGGCCTACAACTCCCAGATCACTCTCACGAACGCGGGCCGAGAAGGAGTGCGGGTCATGGCGATTGCCAATGACCCCGTTGCCGCCAAGGCAGCAGCCAAGAACGCTGCAGCGTCGGTCAGCACAACGATCTCGGATTCAGACATCACCTTGAGCACTGATGTTTGCAGCACGGGGAGCCAGGTCACCCTCACCATCAAGTACAACTTGTCCACCATCACCGGCATCGCGGGCCCCTTCCCGATGACAGGCAAGGGAGTTATGCTGTGCGGCGGCTGACCGGGAACAACGAAAACGAGCGCGGCGCCCTCAGCGTCATCATTGCAATCCTCATGGTGACTCTCCTCGGCTTCGTGGCGATCGCCGTCGACGTGGGCGTCATTTACTCAGAACGCGCGCAGCTGCAAAGCGGCGCGGACGCCTCCGCCATTGCACTGGCCCAGAAATGCGCCCGCCAGGCCAGCAGTGAATCTTGTTCCACGACGTCGACGCTCGCCACCAGTCTCGCCAACCAGAACGCCCTCGATGGCATGAGCACGGTCCACTCTATTGCACTCGATAAGACCGCCCGGACCGTATCGGTGACCACGTCCGCGAAGGAAGCCGGCGGCGTGGATAACTCGGTGTCCCTCTTCTTCGCGGACATCTTGGGAGTGCCCACCAAAGAGGTCGGCGCACGGTCCTCCGCCGTTTGGGGAAGCCCAAAGGCTGGACGCACCGCCTTCCCCCTCGCATTTTCCATTTGCCAGGTTAAGGACAACATCGGCGCCGGGCTGCAGTTGCTCCAGGAACACGGCAAGAACGCCAACGCGGACTGCAACTACGGCCCGTCCGGAGCAGCAGTGCAGGGCGGTTTCGGCTGGTTAGTCCAGGACACAGGCGCCTGCGGCGGCACCATTGACCTCGCGGTTAGTGAAGGCGGCAGCGACCCCGGCAACAACGCTCCTGGAAACTGCTCAACCGAGCTCAACCGCTGGGCGAGTGAAATAACAGCCGGGCGCGACGTCATCATCCTCCTGCCCGTTTTCAATAAGGTCACCGGAACCGGTGCCGGTGCCATTTACGGAATGGTGTCATTTGCCGCTTACAAGGTAACCGGCTGGAAGTTTAGCGGCAGCACGGGTTTGCCCTACGAGTTCCAAAGTGAGGGATCTACGACAACGGGCGTCACCACCGCGACCGAATGCAAGGGCGAGTGCCGCGGAGTTATCGGCAGCTTCGTCAAGTATGTGTCCCTCGCGGATGGTTACACTCTCGGGCCCGTGGACGAATACGGCGCCACCATCGCCCGCATGACCCTATAGTCCACTCGCACCCGCCGATCCCCAACCCAGGAGTAAAAAGTGAAGTCTCGACTGCTGGCAGGAACGGCTGCGATTGCGTTGGCGATCGTGGGCGCACTTCTCATCATCTTCTATGCGCAGGGGGCCGACCAGCGTGCCATGGCGACGATGGAGCCAGTGAACGTCCTCGTGGTCAAGGCAGCAATTCCCGCCGGAACCCCCGTTAACGAGATGGCCGCCTCTCTCGTCATCGAGCAGGTTCCCGCCGCCGGCGTCGCCGACACTGCGCTCAGCAACCTGGACAACTCCGCCGGCACTGTCAGTGCCGTACCCCTCGTCCCGGGTGAGCAGCTTCTCGCCGAACGGCTCGTCGCCCCGGAACAAGTCAAACGTGAGGGCGCCCTGAAAGTCCCGGCCGGCTTCCAGGAAGTCTCCTTCGAAGTGGAGCCGAAGAGGGTTGTCGGAGGACGCATCGACGTCGGCGACCACGTCGGGTTTTTCCTCTCGTTCGAGAAGGGAGCCTTCAAGGCCAAACCCGAAGATGAAACTACACAGCTAACGGTCCACAAGGCTCTGGTCACTGCAGTCCAGCGCGCGCCGCAGACCACGCCAGCCGAAAAGCCTGCGGAAGGCGCACCCGACCCGCAGGACACCACCCTTCCGGAGGGCTCGCTCATGCTCACCGTCGCGGTCAACGACGTCGACGCCGGCAAGATCGTTTTCGCCTCCGAGTTCGGCCGCATCTGGCTCACCAAGGAACCTCTTGACGCCCAGGACAACGGACCCCGCATCGAGCGCAAGGAAGTGGTGCACAAGTGAGCCGCTTTGTCCTCCTCTCCCCCAACACAGATTTCGACCGCAAAATTCGCCAGGCCGTAGCGAACGGAATCCGGGGCACGGTGCAGACCATCGCCTCGGACATCCTCCCAGCCGGCCCGCAGGAACTCTTTGCCCTCCTCAACCAGGAGCAGCCCGAGGTTCTCATCATCGGGCCGGATGTTTCCGCTGATGAAGCGTTGCGTTTTGCAAAGGTCTTCGACGTCCAGCTGCCGGGGCTCAGTATCGTCCTCGTCAGCGATGCCGATCCGTCCGTCCTTCTCCACGCAATGCGCGCGGGTATCCGGGACATTATGAGCCCCAGCGCCGATGCCGCCGAGATTCGCGTCCTACTGGAACATGCCTGCCAGTCCTTCGCGACCCGAAACCGCACTCTGGATGCACCGCCGGCCGAAAATGCCGGCAAGGGACTGGTGGTCGGAGTATTCTCCCCCAAGGGTGGCGTGGGCAAGACCACCCTTGCCACTAACATCGCCATCGGGCTTGGCCAGATCGCACCCATGAGCGTTGTCATCGTTGACCTGGACCTCCAGTTCGGCGATGTCGCCTCCGGCCTGTACCTCAATCCCGAGCACACCATCACGGACGCCGTGACACCGGCCGCAGCGCAGGACTCCCTTGTCCTTAAGGCCTTCCTGACCGTCCATCCGGCCGGTATCTACGCTCTCTGTGCGCCGCCAACCCCGGTGGATGCAGACCACATCACGCCCGATCAGATCACGCACTTGCTTGAGCAGCTGGCCAGGGAGTTCCAGTACGTGGTCCTGGACACCGCACCCGGTCTCCCCGAGATCGGGATTGCGGCCATGGAACAGTGCACCGATGTGGTGTGGGTGAGTGCCATGGACATCCCCAGCCTCCGCGGCCTGCGGTCCGGCTTGGAAGTCCTCCGGCAATTGGAAATCACGCCAGAGTCACGGCATGTAGTCCTGAACATGGCTGATGCTAAAGCAGGCCTGACCGTCCAGGACGTCGAGTCCACCATCGGCGCTCCCGTGGACATCAGCATCCCGCGTTCCCGCGCCGTTGCGCTTTCCACCAATCGGGGCATCCCCGTCCTGCAGGAATCCAAAAAGGATCCCGCTGTCAAAAGCCTCAAGCAGCTGGTTGAACGCTTCAACCCCGCTTGGCGGACCCAGGCCCAGCGCAAGCTTCACCGAAGGGTGGTCATCTAATGAAACTCTCCGACCGGATCAACGCAGTCCAGGACAGGAACCAGGCCGCGCACCCTGCGCTCCCCGTGAGCCCTGCCGTCAAAGGCACGACGCCGGTCCGCACCACCGTACCCCAGCGTGCGGTGTCCGCGACGAGGGTGGAGGAATCCGCTGGATTGCACCCAGCCGCGGTCGTACCTTCACCAGCCACTGCATCGGAACCGGCGGCCCAGACACCCAAGTCAAAACCGGTGGATGTCTTTGCTGCGATGAAACTGCGTGCCGCGAACGCCCTCTTTGAACGGATGGGTACGCGGTTCAACGATACGTCAGTGACAGAACACGAGCTCCGGAGCACTGCTAAGGAAGAGCTCACCAAGATCATTGATGCGGAACAGGTTCCGCTGTCCGCGGAGGAACGCATCCGGCTGGTCCGCGATGTCGCCGACGACGTCCTCGGTTATGGCCCGCTGCAGCGGTTGCTGGACGATCCGGCCGTCACGGAAATCATGGTCAACCGGATGGACCAGATCTACGTGGAACGCAAAGGCAAGCTCATCCTTACCGAATCGCGCTTCAGCTCTGAGGAGCACCTGCGCAAGGTCATTGAGCGCATCGTGTCCAAGGTGGGGCGCCGGATCGACGAGTCGTCCCCGCTGGTGGATGCCCGGCTCGAGGACGGCTCACGCGTCAACGCCGTCATCCCGCCCCTGGCCGTTGGCGGATCATCGCTGACGATCCGAAAATTCAGCAAGGTACCCCTTACGGTCCGCAACCTGATTGACTTCGGCACACTGACCCCGGAGATGGCTGAACTGCTGGACGCGTGCGTGAAAGCCAAGCTGAACATCATCGTGTCCGGCGGCACCGGAACCGGCAAGACCACGCTGCTTAATGTCCTGTCCTCGTTCCTTCCGGGAGACGAGCGGATCGTGACCATCGAGGACGCCGTGGAGCTGCAGATCCAGCAGCAGCACGTGGTCAGGCTTGAAAGCCGTCCGCCCAACACGGAAGGCAAAGGCGAGGTGACCATCCGCGAATTGCTGCGCAACTCCCTGCGTATGCGGCCGGATCGCATCGTGGTGGGTGAGGTCCGCGGTGGTGAATCCCTTGACATGCTGCAGGCCATGAACACTGGCCACGATGGGTCTCTTTCCACGGTGCACTCCAACTCGCCCCGCGACGCCGTCGCCCGTCTGGAAACGCTGGTGCTTATGGCCGGCATGGACCTGCCGTTGCGGGCCATCCGTGAACAGATCGCGTCCGCCGTGAACCTTATTGTCCAGATCTCGCGCCTGCGGGATGGGTCCCGGCGCATCACTCATGTGACTGAGGTTCAGGGCATGGAAGGGGACATCGTGACACTCCAGGACGCGTTCGTGTTCGATTACTCTGCGGGGGTGGACGCCCACGGCCGGTTCCTCGGCAAGCCGGTCGCCACCGGCATCCGGCCGCGGTTCATTGACCGGTTCGAAGATCTCGGCATCCACGTCTCACCGGCGGTGTTTGCCGGTTCTCTCTCCCCGGTCGCGAAATGACCATCGTGACACTGTACGTGGGGATCGTCGTCCTGCTGGCGGCGATCAGCCTCCTCAGCCTCGCGGTACTGGCCCCCGGCACCCCCGAGGTGCCGATGGACCGCCGTCGTCCGTTCGAAACGAACCCGCCGACCACGTTGACGCGCCTCGCGGCCTCTGCCGTGGCCTCCTTCGAGCGGATGTTAGGGGGACGCACCGTTCAGCTCTTCTCCCGTGCGCAGCTTGAAAACGCCGGTCTCCGGTTGAGCCAGGCAGAGTTCTTCATTCTGGTGGCGGCCGGCGCTTGTGTGGGATTCCTCGTAGGCATCGTGACCGTCGGGCCCCTCATAGGGTTGCTTCTGGCGATGCTGTCGCCCTTCGTAGGGCATCTCGTGCTGAATTATCTGGCGGGGAAGCGGCGGGCTAAGTTTGATGCCCAGCTTGGCGATTCGCTTCAGCTCCTCTCCGGCGGACTGCGCGCAGGTCACAGTATCCTCCGCGCGATCGACGCAGCCGCGGCGGAGTCGCAGAAACCGACGTCGGAAGAGATGCGGCGTGTGATCACTGAGACGAGCCTTGGCCGTGACCTGCTGGCAGCCCTCAACGACACCGCTCTCCGGATGAAGAACGAGGACTTCGTGTGGGTCTCCCAAGCAATCCAGATCAACCGCGAGGTGGGCGGCAACCTCGCGGAGGTCCTGGACCAAGTGAACGAGACCATCCGGGAACGAGGCGAGATCAAGGGCCATATCAAGGCGCTTGCCGCGGAAGGAAAGTTCTCCGCCTACATTCTCATTGCCATGCCGTTCGGCATTGTGCTTATGCTCATGACACTGAACCCCGGCTACATGAATCCAATGTTCAGCCATCCCTTGGGCTGGGCCATGCTGGGTGCCTCGTTTGTCCTTATGACCATCGGCTCGCTGTGGATGCGCAAGATCATCGACCTGAAGTTTTGAGGACATGATGAACCCCCTGATACTCCTCTCCGTGGTCCTGGTCTGCGTTCCCGTGGCCGCGATGGCCTGGTCAGTCCTGACAGCCGATCCGAAGGGCCGGGTAGTAACCGCCGAGCTCCTCAGCCGTGGCGCCGCACTCTCAGGCTCAGTACCCGAGCCCAAGACAGGCTTGCTCGAATCCATCGGGCGGCGGCTGACTCCGCCCGCTTACGTCGCATTCCTAGACAGGCTCCTTTCGCTGGCAGGACGGCCGGTATCGATGCCGCTGGAAAAGGTTCTTGCCGCCAAGATTGCCCTTGGCATAGCCGGCGCATCCCTCGGCCTTTACCTGAGCGCCGTCGGCAGCACGCCCATCATGAAGCTCGCGGGCATCTTCCTGCTCTTCCTGGGTTATTTCATCCCGGACCTGATGCTCTACAGCAAGGGCATGGAGCGCCAGAAGGCCATGCAGCTGGAACTGGCCAACACCCTGGACCAGATGCTGATCTCGGTGGAGGCGGGCCTTGGGTTCGAAGGGGCCATGGCCCGCGCCGGCGAAAACGGCAATGGGCCACTGGCCGACGAACTGGTCCGCACCCTGCAGGACATGCAGGTGGGCCGCAGCCGGCGTGAGTCGTACCAGGCACTGGCCGAGCGGACCAACATCCCGGAGCTGAGGAGCTTTGTCCAGGCAGTGGTCCAGGCAGATACCTATGGCATCGCCATCAGCCGGGTGCTGCGGATCCAGGCCAAGGTGATGCGCGTAAAACGCCGCCAACGTGCCGAGGAAAAGGCCATGAAACTCCCCGTAATGATCCTTTTTCCCCTGCTGTTCTTTATTTTTCCCGTGCTCTTCATCGCCATTCTGGGGCCGGCGGTTATCAACGCGGTTGTCACATTCAGCGGGCAATGACGGCAGATACGTCAAGTCAAGGATGACTCAAGGTTTCCACAGGTTCTACTCAAAACGGACTCACAAGTAACTACAGAAAGTAGCCTTGAAGCATGGATAGTCCACGACTCACCTCCAGCAGCGGGGGTGTCCCTGCCGAACCGTCGGCTGCGGGGGCTGCTGCGGGCGTGGGCGCTGGCCTGCCGATGATGGGCGAAGAGCCAGCGCGCTGGGTCGAACCGGACATCCTGGCAGAGCTGGAAGCAGAACTGGACGGCCCCGAACTTGCCCTTGGATTCGCCCGCGATTACGCGTCTTTGTGGGACCAGCGCTTCAGCCGGCTGGCGGCAGCGGTCCACACCGAGGACCGCCCCATTGCTTTGGACGCCGTCATCAGCCTGCGGATCGCTTCAGCCATGGTGGGCGGGATCCGTTTGTCAGTCCTGGCTCAAGCACTGGAGGATGCCATCCGCCGCAGCGACTTCGTCCAAGGCCAGGCACTGCTGGCAACGCTGGCCGAGCACGGAGTGCATACAGTCTCAGAACTCCAGACGAACTACATCCTGAAAAACGACTAACCCTTCAGTGACCAGCCCCCGGCCAGCCCTGCAGGTCGGTCCTTGTTGGTGCGAGCCGGTAGCCCACTCCCCGCACAGTCTGAAGCCAGCGCGGTGACTGCGGATCCTCCCGGAGCTTACGGCGCAGGTTGCCGACGTGGACCTCAACAGCCCGTTCGTCGGCCTCACTGATATAGGCATCCGGCTCGTAAAGGTCACCGCGGACTGCTCGCACCAGATCGGACCGCGTACACACCTCCCCCTCGCCGCGGAGCAAAGTGTGCAGGAGGTCGAACTCGCTGCGCGTGAGCCCAAGGTTGACCTCTCCAATCACCACCGTGCGGGTCCGGTAGTTCAGAATGAGCCCGTTGTGCTGGAGAACTCCCGTGTGGGTGAAGCTCGCCGGCGCGGCCGGAGGCTCGGCCCATGTAGCCGCCTGGGGTGGACTGGCGACCTCATGGCGCGGCCTGCGCATCATGGCCGCCACCCTGGCCCGAAGTTCACGCGGCCTGAAGGGCTTCGCAATGTAGTCGTCCGCACCGGCGTTCAGGGCCGAGAGCAGATCGGGTTCCTCGGTCCGGCCGGTCAGCATTACTACATAGGCATCACTGAAATTCCGGATGCGCCGCAGGACCTCAAAACCGTCAATGTCCGGAAGGCCGATGTCCAGCGTGACCACCTGGGCCTTGTTATGTCGCACCACCTCAACGCCCTCCCGCCCCTCGGCGGCGGTATGGACCTCAAACCCGGCCTGACGGAGGATCCCCTCAAGGAGGTTCCGCACATCGGCGTCGTCCTCGATTACTACTGCTACCCCAATATCTTCCATGTCTATCCCCGATGCCAGGTGGAAGAGGCCCCCATCAGCCCAGCGCCAATCCCTCATCCACTCCAACTCTCTATACGGTACAAGTATGAACGTCGGATGACACGCCTTCCCGCGTTTAGTTTTGGAAAGTCAATTACCATGACAACACATGCATATCCGGATTCTGAAGATAGACCGCGTCAGCCTTCAGATATTCGGTTGCATCAATTCATTGGGGACGGAATGGGGGCCGTCAGAAAAGGTGGAGATTCTATGCCCATACGTCCCTCGCCCCGGGCGGTGGCGCTCTATTTCAAAAAACTTGGCCCCCGGACCCAGGTTGCTTTGTGCCAGCTTCCGCTGTCGCTCATTGTCACCATCCTCGGCGTGATGACACCCTTCACCTGGCCATCTCTGCTGGTCAGTCCCCTCTACATGGCTGCAATCGCCCTTCATCTCATTCTTTTCGTGGCCTGTTTCCTCACTCCCTGGGAGCGCCTGCACCATAGCTCCTACCTGTTAATTCCGGTTCTTGACCTGCTGGCGATCGCGCTGCTGCGCAACGGAGCCGCGCCCCTTCTGCCGGGCCTGGCAATTCTGGTCGTCTTTCCGGTCATCTGGCTGGCCGCTTCCGGCATCATGGTCCGCACAAGCCTCGTGCTCAGCGCAGTAGGGCCACTGCTGATCATGCTCCCGTCAACGGTTGGAAAACTCCCCAACCTCACGGCAGCGGATATCACTTCACTGATCCTATTCCCACTCATGATGCTCGCCGTCTCGCTCGCAATCCGGTTCGCCAGCGTCAATATGCGCGTCCAGCAGCGCGAGCTGCAGGCCATGGGCGAGGAACTGCGGGAGCTGCTCGCCGCGAGCCGGGAACGCGAGAAACTCCTGATGACCATCCTGGACGCCACCGACGTCGGCATTGTTGCCGTCGATTCGAACGGTGACCAGCTGCTGGCCAACAACATGATGCGCCGGTGGCAGCAGGCTGCAGCACCCGCCGGCGTCGTGCCTGCCGACCACAGCGAACAGCGGGTCTTCGCCCAGGACAAAGTGACTCCACTCCCGCCGGACAAGCGTCCCCTCCAGCGCGCCATCGAGGGTGAATCGTTCGCGGACTATCTCGTCTGGATCGGCGATGTCCCGCAGCAGCGCGCTGTGTCCACAGCCGCCAGGCCCTTAATGGACGACGACGGCCGCCTCACCGGAGCGGTGGTCGTCTACAGCGACGTGACGGGGCTGGTTGAAGCCATGGCCGCGAACGAGGAACTTGTCTCGAACGTGTCCCACGAATTCCGGTCGCCGCTGAATTCCATCCTGGGCAACATCGACCTGGTCCTCGAGGACAGCGACGGGCTCTCCGCCCTCACGTTCCAACGCCTGGACGTGGTGCAGCGCAACTCCGAACGGCTGCTTGCCCTGGTCTCGGACCTGACGCTCGAGGCGTCCGCCGCCCTGAACGTCCACCCGAAACGCACGGACATTTCCGGCCTCGTCGAGACCAGCATCGGCTCAGCCCAGGCGCACGCGGAGCGGTCAGCCGTAGCCCTCGTGGCCGATGTTCCCTCCCCGCTCTGGGCATACGCCGACCCGCTGCGGATCGGCCAGGCACTGGACAATCTGGTCTCGAACGCCATCAAGTACTCCCCCGACGGCGGCACTGTGACCATCAGCGCAGCCGGCACCGAGGACTGGGTCAAGCTTGTTGTCCGCGACACCGGCATGGGCATGGCGCCGGAGGATGCGGCCAAGGTTTTCAGCCGGTTCTTCCGCGCCGAATCGGCCCGGGACGCAGCCATCCCGGGAGCCGGGCTGGGCCTATCCATCACCAAAACCATCCTGGAACGCCACGGCGGTGCCATCGCCTGCGCCAGTGCCCTGGGCGGCGGCAGCACATTCACCATGACCCTGCCCACCCCTTCATCGATTGCTCCGTAGAAGCCCTTTTCGAGGCCCAAAAGGGCGCTCACGGAGCAGTCGATGGGTCGGAGCTCGACCACCGGAGCGGACTAGTGCTTGCGGACTGCCCTTGTCAGCTCGGCGCGGGCCAGCATCTCGTCGTCGGACGGATAGGCCACCTCCTCAAGGACCAGAGGGTGCGGGGCAGCCAGGACGGATTTGGCGTCGCGCTTCTTGGCCAGCAGCCGCTCATGCAGCCACCCCGGCTCCTCGATGCCCTCCCCCACGAACAGCGCCGAACCAACCAGGGACCGCACCATGTTGTGGCAGAAAGCATCGGCCTGGACGGTGGCCACAATAACGCCGTCCTCACCGCGGTGGAATTCGAACCGCTGCAGCTCGCGGACGGTGGTGGCACCCTCCCGCGGCTTGCAGTAGGACAGGAAGTTCTGCAGCCCCAGCAGCTGCGCTGCACCTTCGTTCAGCAGGTCCACGTCTAGGGGGCATTGGTGCCAGAGCGTGAAGTACCGTTCGAGCGGATCCCAAAGGGCAGGACCGTCAGCGATGCGGTAGCTGTACCGCCGCCAGAGAGCCGAGAACCTGGCATCGAACCCCACGGGCGCCAAGGACACCAGATGAACCTCGATGGACCCGGTCAGGTCGCCCAGCCCCCGGCTGAGGGCGCCACGAATCCGCCGTAAGAACGCGACGGCGGGATCCAGTTCGTGCCCGCGCGGCAGCTTCAGCCACTCGGCCTCGGTCAGGTCCAGGTGGACCACCTGGCCGCGGGCGTGCACGCCCGCGTCGGTACGCCCCGCCACCGTGACCCGGATAGGCCGGCGGATCAACAGCGCCAGCGCCTCTTCCAGGATCCCTTGGACGGTCCGCAATCCCGGCTGCACTGCCCACCCATTGAAGGGGCCGCCGTCGTACGATAAATCAAACCGGACACGCAAAAACCCGCCGCCCCCCAAAACGGGGGCAGCGGGTTTTTGGTCGTTCATAGACATAAGTCTACTGGAGCGTCAGAGCCTGATTACTCAGCTTCGACGGCCTGAGCAGCTTCGCCACCGGCAGGCACGAAGCCTGCGGCTGCGGCGGACTCGGCAGAGTCGAACCAGACTTCAGCAACCGTGGCGTCGTACCAGCGTGAGCCGGGAACGTGGTACTTCATGGAGTCCTCGTTGCCCTTGACCTCGAAGCCCTCAGGGGCAACGTTGTCAGCCGTAGCAGGCTTGGAGCCGGCGTACTTGGCTTCAGCAGCTTCAGCAACCGGAGCTTCTTCAGCAACCGGAGCAGCCTTGGCGGCAGCCTGGGTAGCCTGGGTAGCCTCGGCCACAACGGCCTGCTTGGCGGAAACCGGCTCGAGAACCAGTTCGATGACAGCCATGGGAGCGTTGTCGCCCTTACGGTTGCCGATCTTGGTGATGCGGGTGTAGCCGCCGTTGCGGTTCTCCACTGCCTGTGCAATGTCGGTGAACAGCTCGTGGACGATGCCCTTGTTGCTGATCAGGCCGAGTACACGGCGGCGGGAAGCCAGGTCGCCACGCTTGGCGAAAGTCACCAGACGCTCGGCGTACGGCTTCAGTCGCTTGGCCTTGGTCACCGTGGTGGTGATCCGCTTGTGCTCGAACAGTGCGGCGGACAGGTTCGCGAGCATAAGACGCTCGTGAGCCGCTCCGCCTCCGAGGCGCGGACCCTTAGCGGGGGTAGGCATAATAGTTTCTCCTCATATGGAAGCCAGTGGGCTGCGCACACCGTGGTGCATCCAGCCAGCCGGCCAAGATCTGTTTGTTAGAGTTCGTCGTCGCCGAAAGCGGCGTCGTCCTCTTCAATTGCTGCGGCGCGTGCTGCGAGGTCAAAACCGGGAGGCGAGTCCTTGAGGGACAGGCCCAGTTCAACCAGCTTTGCCTTGACCTCGTCAATGGACTTCGCACCGAAGTTACGGATGTCCATGAGGTCAGCCTCGGAGCGTGCAACGAGTTCACCCACGGTGTGGATGCCCTCACGCTTGAGGCAGTTGTAGGAACGGACGGTGAGGTCCAGATCCTCGATCGGCAGTGCCATGTCTGCTGCCAGGGCAGCATCCGTCGGCGACGGGCCAATCTCGATACCTTCAGCTGCGGTGTTCAGCTCGCGGGCAAGACCGAAGAGTTCCACCAGGGTGGTACCTGCGGAAGCAACAGCATCGCGCGGGGCGATGGCCTGCTTGGTCTCGACGTCGACAATGAGCTTGTCGAAGTCGGTGCGCTGCTCAACACGGGTTGCTTCCACGCGGAAAGTAACCTTCAGTACCGGCGAGTAGATCGAGTCGACCGGGATACGGCCGATCTCGGAGTCGCCGGACTTGTTCTGAGCTGCCGAAACGTAGCCGCGGCCGCGCTCGATGGTCAGTTCGAGTTCGAACTTGCCCTTCGAGTTCAGCGTGGCAATGTGCAGATCCGGGTTGTGGAATTCGACGCCGGCCGGCGGAGCGATGTCCGCGGCGGTGACGACTCCGGGGCCCTGCTTGCGCAGGTAAGCCACAACCGGCTCATCGTGCTCGGAGGAAACCGACAGGCTCTTGATGTTCAGGATGATCTCAGTGACATCTTCCTTGACACCCGGAACCGTGGTGAACTCGTGCAGCACGCCATCGATCCGGATGCTGGTTACAGCGGCACCGGGGATGGAGGAGAGCAGGGTACGGCGGAGGGAGTTTCCGAGGGTGTAGCCGAAGCCCGGTTCCAGCGGTTCAATGATGAAACGCGAGCGGTTATCGGAGACTACCTCTTCGGAGAGGGTGGGGCGCTGTGCAATGAGCACTTAGGTTTCCTTTCGGCGAGCATCCGCTATATGACGCAACACAGGTGGTGGAAATTCGGTCTGAAGACTTAACGCGGCTGGGCTTGCCCGGACCATTGACGGTCCGGGCAAGCTCAAGCTGCTGGAAAAGCCTTAGACGCGGCGGCGCTTCGGCGGACGGCAGCCGTTGTGCGCTGCGGGGGTGACGTCCTGAATGGAGCCAACCTCCAGGCCAGCGGCCTGCAGCGAGCGGATTGCGGTCTCGCGTCCGGAACCCGGTCCCTTGACGAAAACGTCAACCTTGCGCATGCCGTGCTCCTGCGCACGCTTGGCAGCAGCTTCGGCAGCCATCTGGGCTGCGAACGGGGTGGACTTGCGTGAGCCCTTGAAGCCAACCTCACCTGAGGAAGCCCAAGAGATAACAGCGCCGTTCGGGTCCGTGATGGACACGATGGTGTTGTTAAAAGTGCTCTTGATGTGCGCCTGGCCAAGCGCGATATTCTTTTTGTCCTTCTTACGCGGCTTGCGAACCGCGCCACGAGTCTTCGGGGGCATTTTTTCTCCTACAGAAAGTTATTGGGGGAAGACGAGTCAATCCCGAGGGATTTAACGAGCCTTCTTCTTGCCTGCAACGGTGCGCTTCGGACCCTTACGGGTACGTGCGTTCGTCTTCGTACGCTGTCCGCGCACTGGCAGGCCCTTGCGGTGGCGAATACCTTCGTAGCTGCCGATTTCAACCTTGCGGCGGATATCAGCTGCTACTTCGCGGCGAAGGTCACCCTCAACCTTGTAGTTGCCTTCAATGTAGTCACGAAGTTCTACCAGCTGGGCATCGGTGAGGTCCTTAACGCGGACGTCAGCGCTGATGCCAGTGGCAGCCAGGGTTTCGTGTGCACGGGTCTTGCCCACGCCGTAGATGTAAGTAAGCGCAATTTCCAACCGCTTTTCGCGGGGAATGTCTACGCCAGCGAGACGAGCCATAGAGGCAGTGCTCCTTGAATAAACCGGAGGTCGTAGGCAGTACACCCGCACGTTCTGTGCGGCCCCAGCCTCCGACCGGGGGTTAGCTGTCCGGGCCCATACGTCCCAGTTCAGCTTGTGCTGCCTTTTATTTACTTGCGTGGGTTAGCAACCCAGGATTTCCCTCAGGAGGGAAATTAGCCCTGGCGCTGCTTGTGGCGCGGGTTCTCGCAGATCACCATGACCCGGCCATTACGGCGGATCACTTTGCACTTTTCGCAGATCTGCTTGACGCTCGGCTTGACCTTCATGGCATTCCTTTGCGTGTGGCAGTTGGTCAACTGGAGCAGCCGTCAGCTCATGCTGAGGCCGCCCAGAATTTACTTGTAGCGGTAGACGATACGACCCCGAGTGAGGTCATAAGGGCTCAGTTCCACCACTACCCGGTCCTCTGGGAGAATCCTGATGTAGTGCTGGCGCATCTTGCCTGAGATGTGCGCGAGTACGATGTGCTTGTTGGTCAGCTCAACGCGAAACATCGCGTTAGGCAGCGCCTCAGTCACAACGCCTTCGATCTCAATGACCCCGTCCTTCTTGGCCATAGCCTCCGCTAACTGTTGTTGCCGCAGCCCTGCCGGATTGCACCGGACATGACCACGAACGTTTTTGTTGGATCGGTTATCGCCTCCGGCCCCAAACAGGGCACAGCTGGGCAGACAACCAACAAACCACTTTACTGTAAGTGGGTAGAAAGTCCAAACCAAATATGAAAGTAGACACCTTACCCGGAAATTGGACTTCCCGAAATCCCGTCGAGGATCGCCAAGCGTACGACGTCGGCTGCCGCACTCTGCAGGGTAATGAGACTCACCTGCCGGGCAGTTTCAGTACTCCGGTCCAAAGCCACCTCACCAGTGGCGAGGCAAAAGACAGTATCCCCGTCGGCCAACGTGTGCGACGGATTGAGCGCCCGGGCCAGCCCAGCATGCGCAGCAGAAGCAGTCCGATAGCACTCGGCCACATCGAGCAGGGCGTTTGTGGCCACTACTACAAGCGTTGTGTTCAACGCAGGCGGGCCGGCATCCGCTGACGGGGAATCGGGAACCCGGAAGCGCGCGTCTAAGGTGGGCCCACGCGAGCCGGGTTCCCTGGCCGAGCTTGCGAGGTTAGGGAGCTCGTGGGGCGGCACGACCGAGCGCGCGGAGGGTTCGGGATTTCCCGGAAGCACCACCGGAAATCCCAAGGCGTTCACTACGGCCAGCGCCCCTACAACAACGCCGTTCTCGAGCGTGACCGATGCCGTACCCACCCCACCTTTGAACTGTCCGCGTCCGATCATCGCGCCAGTGCCGGCGCCCACGCTGCCGCGTCCGACGTCGTGCCCGTCCTTTTCGGCAGCAGCGGCAACGGTGGCCGCGTACCCCATGTCCGCCGTCGGGCGCGCTGAGAAGTCGCCTCCCCGGCCCAGGTCGAAGATCGCGGCGGCGGGAACGATGGGCACCACTCCCCCGGTGACGGCGAATCCCCGGCCGTTTTCCTCGCACCAACGCTGTGCACCGTGGGCCGAGACCAGCCCGTAGGCGCTGCCGCCGGTGAGGACCACGGCGTCCACCGTGGACACCAGCGTGGTGGGATCCAGCGCGTCAGTCTCATGCGTGCCCGGGCCACCGCCCCGGACGTCCACCGACCCGACAGTGCCCGGCGGCGGCAGCACCACGGTGACTCCCGTCAGCCAGCCGTCGCCGGTCTTCTGCTCATGGCCAACCCTGATCCCAGGCACATCCGTGATTGCTCCCATGCGATCCATTCTGCGCTATCGCAGTACAGCACTTCCCGCCCGTCAGGCAAACACTATGCAATACTGCAAGCAACACAGCGTTAATGGGCAATGAAGCCTTCAATAACTATCCTCTGACGAGGGCTTATGCGGGATTCTGCCCACCAGCCGTGTGGTGAAGTATGCCTAGATCCCCTGCCCATCGGCCAGCCATTGCAGGCCCCGATCCGTTAGAGACACCAATGACCCGGCAACTCGCTTCCACGTCACCGGCCAGTCCGCCCGACCAATCCGGTCCGCCCGGCAAACACCAGACCCGGCGCTGGTCCGGCCGGGCCCGGCGGGACTTCTTCGTCTTCCTCGCCCTGGCACTCCCCAACCTGATACTGATCGCAGTATTCACGTACCGGCCCCTCATCAGCAACATCTACTACTCAACCCTCGACTGGACCCTTGGCTCCGCATCGGCCACCGTGGTGGGAATCGACAACTACGTCACGTTCTTCACCAGCGACGACGCCCCCAAGGTACTGGGCACCACCGCCGTGTTCACACTGGTGACCGTCGGCGGCTCCATGCTGCTGGGGCTTGTCATCGCGTTAGCGCTGAACTCCAAGGTACGGGGCACCACGTTTGCCCGGTCCGCTGTCTTCGCTCCTTATGTGCTCTCCGGGGTGGGGGTTGGCCTGGTCTGGCTTTTCATCTTCGATCCGGGATACGGCGTCCTGGCCTGGATTCTCCGCGGCATCGGCCAGCAGAGCCCGCAATGGATCAACGATCCCCAGCTGTCGCTGGTGATGGTCATCCTGGTTTATGTCTGGAAAAACCTTGGCTACTGCGCCGTGGTATACCTCGCGGGCCTGCAGTCACTGCCGCAGGACGTCATGGAGGCTGCCTCGCTGGACGGGGCGAACGGATTCAGGCGCTTCCTCAGCATGTCCATCCCGCTCCTGTCCCCCACCACCTTCTTCCTCCTGATCACCACCATGCTGAGCTCACTCCAGGCGTTCGACCTGATCCGGATCATGACACCCCTCGGAACCGGCACCAGTACCCTGATCTACGAGGCCTACCTGCAGGCGTTCGGCGCGTTCAACAGGGCAGGGTACTCCGCAGCGATTTCCGTGGTCCTCTTCGCCATCCTGCTGGTCATCACTGTCCTGCAGTTGCGTTTCGTGGAACGGAAGGTGCACTACTCATGAGTTCGCTCTCTCCGGTCAACCCTGACCCAACGGCTCCCCCTGTCGCACCGTCCGAAACTTTCATCCCCCGGGACCGGCCCTTCTCGGCACGGAACCTCATCCAGACCATCGCCGGCGGCTACGTTCCCCTGCTGCTGGCAACGCTGGTGGTTTTCCTGCCCTTGCTGTGGATGATCCTGAGCTCCTTCAAGCTGCCCGGGGAAATCATCACCATGGACCTTAAAATCCTGCCGGCGAGCCTGAACCCGGAGAACTACAACATTGCGATGACTACCGTGCCGTTCGCGCAGTTCTTCATCAACAGCACCATCGTCACGGTGGTGGGCTCAACTATTAAAGTCCTGCTGGCCATCCTCACGGCCTACGCACTGGTATTCGTGCGCTTCCCCTTCAGGAACGCCATCTTCATCCTCATCCTTGTGGCCCTGATGGTCCCGCCGCAGGTCTCCATCCTGCCGAACTACATCCTGATCGCCGGGCTGGGCGGCAAGAACACCCTGTGGGGCATCATCCTGCCGGGGCTTGGCACAGCGTTCGGGACGTTCCTGCTGAGGCAGCACTTCCTGACGCTGCCTGCCTCCATCCTCGAGTCCGCCGAGATCGACGGCGCCGGGCACTGGCGCCGCCTGTGGCAGATCGTGGTCCCCGTGTCCATTCCCTCCATTGCCACCGTGGCGCTGGTGACGGTGGTCAGCGAATGGAACGAATACATCTGGCCGCTGATCATCACCGACCGTCCGGAAACCATGACGTTGCCCGTTGGCCTGACGCTGCTGCAGAACTCCGAAAGCAACGCCTCCGGCTGGGGCATCCTCATGGCCGGCGCCGTGCTGGTCATCGTGCCCATCCTGGTGGTCTTCGCAGCGCTCCAGCGTTACATCGTCGCGGGCCTCACCCAAGGCAGCGTGACCGGCTGACCCCGGCTCCGCCGTCGTTCTTCCACCCCAACAGCAAGACCTTCCTAGGCAACAACCGAAAGGAACCATCATGGCAACAAATCTGGACCGGAGGCATTTCCTGGGGCTGGCTGGCGTAACGGCCGGCGCCGCAGCGCTTTCCGCCTGCGGGGGGCCTGATACCGGCGGCACCACCACCTCAACGGAAGCCGCGGAAATCGACTTCAGCGGCGTGAAGCCGGCGGCGAAGATCGACTTCTGGACCAACCACCCGGGCAAGTCCCAGGACGTCGAGAAGGCCATCATCGAAAAGTTCCACGCGAAGTACCCGGATATCCAGATCAACCTGGTAACGGCCGGCGCGAACTACGAGGAAATCGCCCAGAAGTTCCAGACGTCCCAGGCCGCCAAATCGGGACTGCCCGGAGTAGTCGTGCTGTCCGACGTCTGGTGGTTCCGCTACTTCACCAACGGCAGCATCATTCCGGTCGACGGGCTCATCAAGGAGCTGGACATCAAGGTTGACGATTTCCGCCAGTCCCTGGTGGATGACTACAAGTACGATGACCGGCAGTGGGCGCTCCCGTACGGGCGGTCCACGCCGCTGTTCTACTACAACAAGGACCACTTCGCCGCCGCCGGCCTGCCGGACCGGGCACCGGCAACATGGCAGGAATTCGGCGAATGGGCCCCCAAGCTGAAAGCGTCCTCCGGGGCGCAGTACGCCTACATCTATCCCGCCCTGGCTGGCTACGCCGGCTGGACACTGCAGAACAATCTCTGGGGCTGGGGCGGCGCGTGGTCCAAGGATTGGGAGATCACGTGCGATTCACCCGAAGCCGTGGAAGCCCTGCAGTGGGCCCAGGACTCGATCTACAAGCACAACTGGGCCGGCGTCTCGTCCAAGGAAGCCGCTGACGACTTCTCTGCCGGCCTGACGTCCTCCACCATTTCCTCCACGGGCTCGCTTCTGGGCGTCCTGAAGTCCGCCACGTTCAACGTCGGCGTCGGCTTCCTGCCAGGCGGGCCTAAGGAGACCAGCGGCGTGTGCCCCACCGGCGGCGCAGGGCTGGGCATCCCCAGCGGCATTAGCAAAGAGGAACAGCTCGCCGCAGGAACGTTCCTGAAGTTCATGACCGAGCCGGAAAACACGGCAGCGTTCTCCGCTGCCACCGGTTACATGCCCACCCGTACGTCGGCGGACATGGCCACGGTGCTGGCACAGACTCCCCAGATCAAAACCGCCATGGACCAGCTCGCCGTGACCAAGGTCCAGGACCGGGCCCGCGTGTTCCTGCCCGGGGCTGACCAGGAGATGGCCAAGGCCGCCGCCAAGATCCTCACCCAACAGGGCGACGTGAAGGCCACCTTGACCGAGCTGAAGAAGACCCTCGAAGGCATCTACACCAAGGACGTCAAGCCCAAGCTCAAGGCCTGACCCTCCCCTCCACCTGCGACACGCAAAATCCTTGCCGCTACCGGCATTCAGGTAGCGACAGGGGTTTTGCGCGTCGGGAGCGCATTAGCGCGTCGAAACCTACGGGATCGGAACCGGTACGACGCCGAGCGGCACCAGGTGCTCCGCTCCGCCGTCGGGGGCTGAGAGTACCCAGATCCCCTTTTCGTGGACCGCAACCGAGTGCTCCCATTGGCAGGAGCGCTTGCCGTCGGTGGTCACCACTGTCCAGTCGTCCTCCAGCACGGCGGTGTCGATGCTGCCACGGACCAGCATGGGCTCGATGGCCAGGCACAGTCCGGGTTTGATCTTGGGACCGCGGTGGCTCGTGCGGTAGTTCAGGACATCCGGGGCCATGTGCATCTCGGAGCCGATGCCGTGGCCCACGTAGTCCTCCAGGATGCCCAGCGGCTTGCCCGGCACGGAGGAGACGTAGTCGTCGATGGCGGCGCCGATGTCGCCCACATGGCTTCCCGTGGCCAAGGCGGCGATGCCGCGCCACATGGCTGCCTGAGTGACGTCGGAAAGCCGCTGGTCCTCGGGGTCGGCCTGGCCCACAATGACGGTCCGTGCAGAATCGGAATGCCAGCCGTCAACAATCGCGCCGCCGTCGATCGAGATGATGTCGCCGTCCTTGAGGACCTTGCCGCCGGGGATGCCGTGCACCACTTCCTCGTTCACTGAGGTACAGATAGTGGCGGGGAAGCCGTGGTAGCCGAGGAAGTTCGACTTGGCGCCGGCCTCGTTCAGCACTGCGGCGAAGACGTCGTCCAGCTGCTTGGTGGTAACGCCTGGAGCGGCTGCGGCCACCGCTGCGTCCAGCGCACGGTTCAGCACCAGCCCGGCGTCGCGCATGATGCGCATCTGGGCGTTGGTCTTGTATTCGATACGGGGCTGGCCGAAGGCCATGGTGTGTCCTCTCAATGGCTGAGGCTCCTCCCGGATGCCGGGAGGAGCCTCGGAAAAGCATGTTGCGGGCTTAGGCGGCCTGGGCTGCCTTGATGGCCTGCATCACGCGGTCGGTGACCTCGTCGATGCCGCCGATGCCGTCAACCTGGGTCAGGATGCCGCGTTCGGCATACTTGGCCACAACGGCCTCGGTCTGCTCGTGGTACAGGTCCAGGCGGTGGCGGATAACGGCTTCGTTGTCGTCGCTCCGGCCGGTTTCCTTGGCACGGCCCAACAGGCGCGAGACGAGTTCCTCGTCGTCGGCCGTGAGCTGCAGGACGACGTCGAGCTTTTCTTCGCTGTTCGCGAGGATCCCGTCCAGGTAGTCCACCTGCGCCGTGGTGCGCGGGTAGCCGTCCAGGAGGAAGCCGTTCTCGACGTCGGACTCGCTGAGGCGGTCGCGGACCATCTTGTTGGTGACGCTGTCCGGAACAAAGTCCCCGGCGTCCATGTACTTCTTGGCCTCGATGCCAAGAGGCGTTTCGCCCTTCACGTTGGCGCGGAAGATATCACCGGTGGAAATCGCCACGACGCCGAGGCGCTCCGAAATACGTTCCGCTTGCGTTCCTTTTCCGGAACCGGGGGGTCCAATAATCAACATTTTCGTCATCGCAAAAGCCCTTCGTAGTGACGTTGCTGTAGCTGCGCATCTATTTGCTTGACGGTTTCAAGGCCAACGCCCACCATGATCAGGATCGAGGTGCCACCGAACGGGAAGTTCTGGTTCGCGTTGATCAGTACCAGCGCCACCAGCGGAATCAGTGCCACGAAGCCCAGGTACAGGGCGCCGGGCAGCGTGATCCGGGAGAGCACGTACTGCAGGTAATCCGCGGTCGGTTTTCCGGCACGGATACCCGGGATGAAACCGCCGTACTTCTTCATGTTGTCCGAGACCTCTTCAGGGTTGAAGGTGATCGCGACATAGAAGTAGGTGAAGAACACGATCATGGCGAAGTACAGCGCCATGTAGATCGGGTGGTCTCCTCGGGTCAGGTTGTTGTTGATCCACTCAACCCACGGCGCGAGCGCCTCGCCCGCTTTGGGCTGGTTGAACTGTGAGATCAGTCCCGGCAGGTAGAGCATGGAGGATGCGAAGATCACGGGGATCACGCCTGCCATGTTCACCTTGATGGGGATGTAGGTGTTGGTGCCGCCGACGGTCCGGCGTCCGATCATTCGCTTGGCGTACTGCACCGGGACACGGCGCTGGGACTGCTCCACGAAGACCACCAGGGCAACCGTCACCAGGCCGATGACCAGGACCATAAAGAACGTGCCCGGGCCCTGTGAGCTCCAGATGGCGCCCAGGGACGTGGGGAACGTTGCGGCGATGGAGGTGAAGATGAGCAGCGACATGCCGTTGCCCACACCCTTTTCGGTGACGAGTTCGCCCATCCACATGATGAGTCCGGTACCGGCGGTCAGCGTGATGATCAGCAGGATGGTGGTGATGATGCTGTCGTCAGGAATGATCGGCAGGGCACAGCCCGGAAGCAACTGGCCTGAACGTGCCAGCGACACCAGCGTCGTGGCGTTCAGCAGGCCTAGGGCAATGGTGAGGTAACGCGTGTACTGGGTGAGCTGGGACTGCCCGGAGGCGCCCTCCTCGTACAGCTCCTGGAACCGGGGAATGACCACCCGGAGCAGCTGCACGATGATGCTGGCCGTGATGTACGGCATGATGCCCAGCGCGAAGATGGACACCTGAAGCAAGGCACCGCCGCTGAACAGGTTGACGAGCTGATAAAGCCCGCCAGCGGTCTGACCGTTCTGCAAGCATTGCTGGACATTCTGGTAGTTCACACCAGGCGAGGGGATGAATGCACCCAAGCGGAAGATTGTGATGATTGCCAGCGTGAACAACAACTTGCGTCGCAGGTCAGGCGTGCGAAAGGCCCGGCCAAATGCGCTAAGCAAGCGTCCTCCTGTGTTGTATATAAGCGTGGTGTGATGGGGGACAATAATCCCAACAACAGAGTCTAACGGGTGGATTGGCCATGCGAACAATCCAAGAACCCGCGCTTGCGGCGAACGGCCGAAAATGGTCGGCCAGTGGATGTGAAAAAAACTCCCAGCGTGCAGGGCCCTGGGGGCCTTGCACGCCGGGAGTTCACAACGGGCGTTCGCCCACCGTCTACTAGAGAGCGGTGGTGCTGCCGCCTGCTGCTGCAATCTTATCTGCGGCGCTGGCCGAGAATGCGTGGACGGTGACGTCAACCTTGACGGTGATGTCGCCGGTGCCAAGCACCTTGACGGGCTGGTTCTTGCGAACGGCACCCTTCTCGACCAGGTTCTCCACGGTGACTGTGCCACCTTCGGGGAACAGCTCGTTGAGCTTGTCCAGGTTTACAACCTGGAACTCAACCCGGAACGGGTTCTTGAAGCCGCGCAGCTTCGGCAGGCGCATGTGCAGCGGCAACTGGCCGCCGGCAAAGCCAGCCTTGATCTGGTAGCGGGCCTTCGTACCCTTGGTACCGCGACCAGCGGTCTTACCCTTGGAACCTTCACCACGACCAACTCGGGTCTTGGCGGTCTTGGCACCCGGGGCGGGACGCAGGTGGTGAACCTTCAGTGTGTTCTGCTTTTCAGCAGTCTCTGCGGCGATCTTTTTCTCTGCCATTTACTTCGCCTCCTCTACCTTTACCAGGTGCGGAACCGTGTTGAGCATTCCAACAGTCACGGCGTCGGCGGTGCGGACAACGGTATGTCCGATCCGCTTCAGGCCGAGGGACCGAAGGGTGTCGCGCTGGTTCTGCTTGCCGCCAATGGCGGACTTGATCTGAGTGATCTCCAACTGAAGGTCGGAGGGAATCAGGTTCTTAGCCATGGCTTAGACACCCGCCTTCTGGTTCAGGATTGCCTTCACCATTGCCGGCGGAGCAACCTCGTCCAGCGGCAGGCCGCGGCGTGCTGCCACTGCTGCCGGCTCTTCGAGCTGCTTCAGCGCAGCAACAGTCGCGTGAACGATGTTGATGGCGTTGGAGGAACCCAGCGACTTGGAGAGGATGTCGTGGATGCCCACGCACTCCAAGATGGCGCGGACCGGACCACCGGCAATAACACCGGTACCGGCGGAAGCCGGACGCAGCATTACGACGCCGGCAGCGGCCTCACCCTGAACGCGGTGCGGGATGGTGTTCCCAATCCGGGGAACGCGGAAGAAGGACTTCTTGGCCTCTTCAACGCCCTTCGCGATTGCAGCGGGAACTTCCTTAGCCTTGCCGTAGCCGACGCCGACCATGCCGTTACCGTCACCAACGACGACCAGAGCGGTGAAGCTGAAGCGACGACCGCCCTTGACCACCTTGGAAACGCGGTTGATGGTGACAACGCGTTCAATGAACTGGCTCTTCTCGGCTTCGCGGCCGCCGTCGCGGCCACCACGGCCACCACGGCCGCCGTCGCGACCGCCCTGGCCCTTGTCGCCACGCTCGCCACGACGAGCGCCACCACGGCGGTCATCGGCAGCAGCTGCGGGCGCAGTGGCCGGAGCAGCTACGGCTTCAGTAGCCTTCTGATCTGCAGACACAGTGTCCTTTTCCTTGTTTGCTTCCGTCACAGTGACAGCCCACCTTCACGTGCGCCGTCAGCGACAGCAGCAATCCGGCCGTGGTACTTGTTACCACCGCGGTCGAAGACAACAGCTTCGATACCGGCAGCCTTGGCACGAGCGGCAACGAGCTCGCCAACGCGCTTGGCCTTGGCGGTCTTGTCGCCTTCGAATGCACGAAGGTCGGCTTCCAGTGTGGAGGCGCTTGCTACGGTCAGGCCCTTGGTGTCATCGACAACCTGGACGAATACGTGGCGTGCGGAGCGGTTGACGACCAGACGAGGACGTACAGCCGTGCCGGAGATGCGCTTGCGGATACGAAGCTGGCGGCGGCTGCGCGAAGCAGACTTGCTCTTGTTCGTACGCTTCTTGTTAATTGAGATGGCCATGGTTACTTACCAGCCTTTCCGACCTTGCGGCGGATGACTTCGCCTGCGTAGCGGATGCCCTTGCCCTTGTAGGGGTCCGGCTTCCGCAGCTTGCGAATGTTGGCAGCAACCTCGCCGACCTGCTGCTTGTTGATACCTGAAACAGAGAGCTTGGTCGGGGTCTCAACTGCAAAGGTGATGCCGTCCGGTGCGGTGACATTTACCGGGTGGCTGTAGCCGAGAGCGAACTCAAGGTCAGATCCCTTGGCCTGAACGCGGTAACCAGTACCAACGATTTCAAGCTTCTTCTCGTAGCCCTTGGTAACGCCCTCGATCATGTTGGAGATCAGGGTGCGGGTCAGGCCGTGGAGTGAACGGGAGGCGCGCTCGTCGTTCGGGCGGGCGACAGTCAGGGTCTCTGCTTCCAGGGAAACCTCGATCGGGCTGGCCACAGTGTGGTTCAGCTCGCCTTTGGCACCCTTGACGCTGACGACAGAGCCGTCAACCTTGACCTCAACGCCGGCAGGAACGGTGATGGGGAGACGTCCAATACGTGACATTATTCTCTTCCTTTCCCGTTACCAGACGTAGGCGAGGACTTCGCCGCCCACGCCCTTCTTGCCGGCTTGCTTATCAGTCAAGAGGCCGGAAGAGGTGGACAGGATTGCGACACCCAGGCCACCGAGCACGTGCGGGAGGTTGGTGGACTTTGCGTAAACACGCAGGCCCGGCTTGGAAATACGGCGAACGCCAGCGATTGAACGCTCGCGGTTCGGTCCGAACTTAAGGTCCAGGGTCAGCTTCTTGCCAACCTCTGCGTCTTCTTCTTTCCAGGAGGCGATGTAACCTTCAGCCTTCAGGATGTCGGCAACGCGTGCCTTGAGCTTGCTGTACGGCATGGACACGGAATCGTGGTAAGCCGAGTTTGCATTGCGCAGACGCGTAAGCATGTCTGCGACCGGATCAGTCATTGTCATTTGGGCTCTTGCCCTTCCTCATAACGGTTTCCTCGCTGCTGCATGAAGCATCAGCGAAGGACCTGTTACGTAGTTAGATTAGTCTTCGGCCTTGAACGGGAAACCAAGCGCCTTGAGCAGCGCGCGGCCTTCGTCATCGGTCTTGGCGGTGGTTACAACCGTGATGTCCATGCCGCGAACGCGGTCAATGGAATCCTGGTCGATTTCGTGGAACATAACCTGCTCGGTCAGACCGAAGGTGTAGTTGCCGTTGCCGTCGAACTGCTTGCCACTGAGGCCGCGGAAGTCGCGGATACGGGGCAGAGCCAGCGTGACCAGACGATCCAGGAATTCCCACATGCGGTCTCCACGCAGAGTTGCGTGTGCGCCGATGGGCATGCCTTCGCGCAGCTTGAACTGTGCGATCGACTTGCGGGCCTTGGTTACCTGCGGCTTCTGGCCGGTGATCAGGGTCAGATCGCGGACAGCGCCGTCGATCAGCTTGGAGTCCTTAGCGGCATCTCCAACACCCATGTTCACAACGACCTTCACCAGGCGGGGAACCTGGTTAACGTTGCTGTACTTGAATTCCTCAACGAGCGTGCTCTTGATGGAATCGGCGTACTTGGTCTTCAGACGAGGAACGATCTTCGCTGCCGGAGTCTCGAGAGTCTCAGTCATTAGATGTCCTTCCCGGAGCTCTTGGCCACGCGGACACGCACGTCGCGCTTCACGCCATTGCGCTCCACGGTCTCGGTGCGGAAACCAACGCGGGTGGGCTTCTTGGTGGACGGGTCAACCAGAGCCACGTTGGAGATGTGGACCGAAGCTTCTACGACCTCGATGCCACCAGTCTTGGTGCCGCGCTGCGACTGACCGGCCTTCGTGTGCTTGGTTACGCGGTTAATGCCTTCGACCAACACGCGGTTGGTCTCCGGGAATACGCGCAGAACCTTGCCCTGCTTGCCTTTGTCGCCGCCGCGCTCAGCCTTGGCGCCAGTGATGACCTGAACGAGGTCACCCTTTTTGATCTTAGCCATGGACTAGAGCACCTCCGGAGCCAGAGAAACGATCTTCATGAACTTCTTGTCACGAAGTTCACGACCAACCGGTCCGAAGATACGGGTACCGCGGGGGTCACCGTCAGCCTTCAGGATCACAGCTGCGTTCTCGTCAAACTTGATATAGGAACCATCCGCACGGCGGCGTTCCTTCTTGGTACGGACGATGACTGCCTTAACAACATCGCCCTTCTTTACGTTGCCGCCCGGAATTGCATCCTTGACGGTAGCGACGATGACGTCGCCAATGCCTGCGTAGCGACGGCCAGATCCACCGAGAACGCGAATGGTAAGGATTTCCTTAGCACCCGTGTTGTCGGCGACCTTGAGTCGCGACTCCTGCTGAATCACTATTTACTCCTTGCGTCGCGCCGGTTCTCAGACCGAAAATCTTCCTACGGAATGAGCCTTGCGGAACGGTTGATCGGGGTGTCTCTTGACCTGCCTGGATTTTGCCAGACCAGGCCTAAACGCCCGTGCCAAAAACATTTGCTTCCCAAGCGGATCCGGACAGGTCCAAAGCACGAGGGGGCACTATGCCGTGGCACGATTGTTTACGAGGTTGATGACGGCGCACAGAGGGCGCCATACAAACTCAATATCCTAGCACAGTTAGGGCAATCTCCCATATCACACGGCGGCAGCCAGAGCACAACTGCTGGACACCAGTAAGCGCCGCAGAGCCGGCAAGGCACGACGGCGTCACGCACGGCACGCTTTCGGCCCGCCGGCGGTGCCGCTCCCCCGGAAACCCGGCCTCCCGCCGTCGGCCGTCCCCCAAAAACCTGCTCCGCGTGGCACACCCAGACAGCTCAACCGCCGCCAAATACGGAAACCCCCGCTCCCAAAAGGGAACGGGGGTTTCCGGTGCAGTACCTGCAAGCAGGCTGCGGGGTGTTACTTGGCCTTTTCGAGGATCTCGACCAGACGCCACCGCTTGGTAGCGGACAGCGGGCGGGTCTCGGCGAGGAGAACGAGGTCGCCGATGCCGGCGCTGTTCTCTTCGTCGTGAGCCTTGATCTTCGTGTTGCGGCGGATGACTTTGCCGTACAAAGCGTGCTTTACGCGGTCTTCTACCTGGACAACGATGGTCTTTTCCATCTTGTCCGAGACTACGTAGCCACGCTTCGTCTTACGGTCACCGCGTTCGCCAGCCGTAGCTGCTGCGGAAACAGTTTCCGTCACGTTCTCGTCCTTTTCACTCACTTGGCATCCTCCTCGGCCTCAACCGTTTCAGCCGTTTCGGCTTTCTTGGTTGCAGCCTTTTTGGACTTCTTCTCTTCCTTGGCTTCCACAACCGGTGCGGCAACCTCGGCACGAATGCCCAGCTCGCGCTCACGGAGAACGGTGTAGATACGTGCGATGTCCTTCTTTACCGCGCGCAGACGACCGTGGTTCTCCAGCTGACCGGTGGCGGACTGGAAACGCAGGTTGAACAGCTCTTCCTTAGCCTTACGGAGTTCTTCAACGAGTCGCTCGTTGTCGAACGTGTCCAGCTGTGCGGATGCAAGTTCCTTGGATCCTACTGACATTTCTATTCACCACCTTCGCGACGCAAAATGCGTGCCTTCAACGGGAGCTTGTGGATTGCCAGGCGCAGGGCCTCGCGAGCTACCGATTCCTCGACGCCGGAGATCTCAAAGAGAACCCGGCCCGGCTTGACGTTTGAGACCCACCATTCCGGCGAACCCTTACCGGAACCCATGCGGGTTTCGGCCGGCTTCTTGGTGATCGGACGGTCCGGGTAAATGTTGATCCAGACCTTACCGCCACGCTTGATGTGGCGGGTCATCGCGATACGGGCAGACTCGATCTGACGGTTAGTGACGTATGCCGGGCTCAGAGCCTGGATACCCCACTCACCGAAGGAGACCTTGGTGCCGCCCGTAGCAGCGCCGGAACGACCCGGGTGGTGCTGCTTACGGTGCTTGACTCGACGTGGGATAAGCATTTAAGCCTGTCCTCCTTCTACTGCAGCAGGTGCAGCCTCAACTGCCGGAGCCTCGGCAGCCGGAGCTGCCTCTGCTGCCGGACGGTCGGTACGACGGCGGCGGTCACCACGGTCAGCGCCGCCGGCGCCACCCGGGCGGCCCGGACGGTCGCTGGGACCGCGGCCACGGGACGGAGCAGCAGCTGCCTGCTGAGCCAGTTCCTTGGCGGTGACGTCACCCTTGTAGATCCAGACCTTCACGCCGATGCGGCCGAAGGTGGTCTTGGCCTCGTAGAAGCCGTAGTCGATGTTCGCACGGAGGGTGTGCAGGGGCACACGGCCTTCGCGGTAGAACTCCGAGCGGGACATTTCTGCGCCACCCAGTCGACCGGAGCAGGCGATACGGATGCCCTTGGCACCTGCACGCTGAGCGGACTGCATGGCCTTCTTCATCGCACGGCGGAAAGCCACGCGGGAAGTCAGCTGCTCAGCAACGCCCTGGGCAACAAGCTGTGCTTCCATCTCGGGGTTCTTGACCTCGAGGATGTTCAGCTGGACCTGCTTGCCCGTCAGCTTCTCAAGCTCGCCGCGGATGCGGTCTGCTTCAGCGCCGCGGCGGCCGATAACGATGCCGGGACGTGCCGTGTGGATATCCACGCGGACACGGTCACGGGTGCGCTCGATCTCAACCTTGGCGATACCGGCGCGCTCCATGCCAACTGACATGAGCTGGCGGATACGGATGTCTTCGCGAACGAAGTCCTTGTACCGCTGTCCGGGCTTGGTGCTGTCAGCGAACCAGTGCGATACGTGATCGGTGGTGATGCCGAGTCGGAACCCGTGCGGGTTAACTTTCTGTCCCACTTAGCGAGCCTCCTCTTTCTCAGGTGTAGCGACTACCACAGTGATGTGGCTGGTGCGCTTCTTGATCTGAAATGCACGACCCTGAGCACGCGGCTGGAACCGCTTCATGGTCGGGCCTTCATCAACGAACATTTCGCTGATGATGAGGTCGCTTTCGTCAAACGAAACACCGTCGCGGTCCGCGAGGGACCGGGCGTTTGCGATTGCCGACTGTACTACCTTGAATACCGGCTCCGAAGCTGCCTGGGGGGCAAACTTCAGAATTGCCAGAGCCTCATTCGCTTGCTTACCACGAACAAGGTTGACGACGCGCCGGGCCTTCATAGGCGTTACGCGGATGTGACGCGCAATTGCCTTGGCTTCCATTGCTTTCCTTCTCTCGTCTTTGACGTAAGTGCAGGCGCCTAGCGGCGCTTGCCCTTACGGTCGTCCTTGACATGGCCGCGGAATGTCCGCGTGGGAGCGAATTCGCCGAGCTTGTGCCCGACCATCGACTCAGTGACAAACACCGGAATGTGCTTGCGTCCGTCGTGTACGGCGATCGTGTGCCCAAGCATGTTGGGGATGATCATCGAACGGCGGGACCAGGTCTTGATGACGTTCTTGGTGCCCTTTTCGTTTTCCCTGTCCACCTTTACAAAGAGGTGCTGGTCAACGAAAGGACCTTTTTTCAGGCTGCGTGGCATGTGTCCAGGCTCCTATCGCTTGTTCTTGCCAGTACGACGGCGACGAACAATAAGCTTGTCGCTCTCTTTGTTGGGACGCCGGGTGCGGCCTTCCCGCTTACCGTTCGGGTTGACGGGGTGACGTCCACCGGACGTCTTACCCTCGCCACCACCGTGCGGGTGGTCAACCGGGTTCATCGCGACACCACGGACGGTCGGGCGAACGCCCTTCCAGCGCATGCGGCCGGCCTTACCCCAGTTGATGTTCGACTGCTCGGCGTTGCCGACCTCGCCGACGGTTGCGCGGCAGCGCACGTCAACGTTGCGGATTTCGCCGGAAGGCAGACGCAGCTGGGCGAAGCGGCCTTCCTTTGCTACAAGCTGGATCGATGCGCCGGCGGAGCGGCCCATCTTGGCGCCGCCACCCGGACGCAGTTCAACTGCGTGGATTACGGTACCAACCGGGATGTTGAGCAGCGGCAGGTTGTTACCGGGCTTGATATCAGCACCGGAACCTGCCTCAACGACGTCACCCTGGGAGAGCTTGTTCGGCGCGATGATGTAACGCTTGGTGCCATCAACGTAGTGCAGGAGGGCGATGCGAGCCGTACGGTTCGGATCGTACTCGATTTCGGCAACGCGGGCGTTGACGCCGTCTTTGTCGTGGCGACGGAAGTCGATCAGACGGTACTGGCGCTTGTGGCCACCACCCTTGTGACGGGTCGTGATCTTACCGGAGTTGTTACGGCCGCCCTTTTTGGGCAGCGGACGTACCAACGACTTTTCCGGCGTCGACCGCGTGATTTCGGTGAAGTCCGCTACGCTCGAGCCACGACGGCCCGGGGTAGTCGGCTTGTATTTACGGATTCCCATAATTTATTTCCTCGTTAAAGTGGTCTCCGCTACGAGAGCGGACCGCCGAAGATGTCGATGGTGCCTTCTTTGAGGCTCACAATTGCACGCTTGGTGTTCTTGCGGGTACCCCATCCGAATTTGGTGCGCTTGCGCTTACCGGCACGGTTGATGGTGTTGATCGATTCGACCTTGACGGAGAAAATCTTCTCCACGGCCAGCTTGATCTCGGTCTTGTTCGAGCGGGGGTCCACCAGGAAGGTGTACTTGCCCTCATCGATCAGGCCGTAGCTTTTTTCCGATACGACGGGTGCAAGCACGACGTCGCGCGGGTCTTTGATGGTGGCTGCACTCACTTGGCATCCTCCTCGTTCTTTGCTACTGCCCGGTCAGCAACGAATGCTTCGTAGGCAGCCTTGGTGAAGACAACGTCGTCAGAGACGAGTACGTCGTAGGTGTTCAGCTGGTCTGCGTACAGAACGTGAACACCGGCGAGGTTGCGCACGGAAAGTGCTGCAACATCGTTGGCGCGCTCGATGACAACCAGCAGGTTCTTGCGCTCGGAAACTCCGCGCAGCGTTGCCAGTGCGTTCTTGACGGACGGCTTGGTGCCCTCCACCAGTTCGGCAACAACGTGGATGCGTCCGTTGCGTGCCCGGTCAGAGAGTGCGCCGCGCAGTGCAGCAGCAATCATCTTCTTGGGGGTGCGCTGGCTGTAGTCACGCGGTGTGGGACCGTGGACTACGCCACCACCGGTCATGTGAGGAGCACGGATTGAACCCTGACGGGCGCGGCCGGTGCCCTTCTGCTTGAACGGCTTGCGACCTGCACCGGAAACTTCGGCGCGGGTCTTGGTTTTGTGGGTACCCTGGCGAGCAGCAGCGAGCTGGGCTACGACGACCTGGTGCAGCAGCGGCACGTTGGTCTGAACATCGAAGATCTCTGCAGGCAGGTCAACCTTGACAGTGCTAGTCATTGAACTAGGCTCCCTTCACGGCGGTGCGTACGAGTACGACCTGGCCGCGGGCGCCGGGGACGGCACCCTTGATCAGGAGCAGCGACTTCTCGACGTCAACTGCGTGAACCGTGAGGTTCAGCGTGGTGTGACGAACGGCGCCCATGCGGCCGGCCATTTTCATGCCCTTGAAGACGCGGCTCGGGGTGGATGCGCCACCGATTGAACCGGGCTTACGGTGGTTCTTGTGAGCACCGTGTGAGGCGGGAGCACCGTGGAAGCCGTGACGCTTCATAACACCGGCGAAGCCCTTACCCTTGGTGGTGCCGATAACGTCGATCTTCTGGCCGGCTTCGAAGAGCTCAACAGAAAGCTCCTGGCCCAGCTCATAAGTGTCAGCATCTGCAGTGCGCAGTTCGACGACGTGGCGGCGAGGCGTGACGCCTGCCTTTTCAAAGTGACCAGCCAGCGGCTTGGTGACCTTGCGGGGATCGATCTGGCCGTAGCCGATCTGAACAGCTACGTAGCCATCAGTGTCTGCGTTGCGCAGCTGCGTGATGACGTTCGAATCTGCCTGGACCACAGTGACGGGGATGAGCTTGTTGTTCTCGTCCCAGACCTGGGTCATGCCGAGCTTCGTGCCCAGCAGGCCCTTTACGTTACGGGTTGCGGTCATAGTCTCTCAGCACCTCCCTACAGCTTGATTTCGATGTTCACGTCGGCCGGCAGGTCGAGACGCATAAGCGAATCAACAGCCTTCGGCGTGGGATCGATGATGTCGATAAGACGCTTGTGCGTGCGCATTTCAAAGTGCTCGCGGCTGTCCTTGTACTTGTGCGGAGAGCGGATAACACAGTAAATGTTCTTCTCCGTCGGCAGCGGCACGGGGCCAACTACCGTTGCGCCTGCGCGCGTGACCGTCTCAACGATCTTCCGTGCTGAAGAGTCAATGACCTCGTGGTCATATGACTTCAGCCGGATGCGGATTTTTTGTCCCGCCATGTCGCCTGACTCTCTTTCAGTTAGTGCTGCTCCCGGTGAGGGCTGCTCTGTTCACTTTCTTGTTGCATGTGGCTGCCGAAGCATTTGAAGTCTGAACTACCACCCGCCGCACAAGCTGAATCCGGATGAATCCGGGTTCCTCAGCCTGCCGACGTAACCGACCCCCGCGGTCGGGCGTGTCGCGCTTAGCACGCATACAAATCCGCAGTTCCATGGGGAGTGGGTTATGTTTGGGCTTCCACTTGGACCCTGACACCCGGCATTATCCGGATCGGGACACGAAGAAGCGCTTGAACAACTCATCTAGTATGCCGGATATTATGCCCAGAAGCGAATCTGCAGGCTGACACCTCCCCCCTCCGGCCCAGTGCGCATTCGGGCCCTGCACGGCCTGTGGTCATTGCCTTCGGCAACATCCGAATGGATGATGGGGGAATGACCGTCGAAAATGACGTTTCCGTCCAGGATCTGGCCGACCGACTGCCCAGCTCGTTTACCCTCGGTGTTGCCGCGGCCGCCTTCCAGATCGAAGGATCCCTCTCCGCTGACGGACGGGGTCCCTCCGGTTGGGACGCCTTCGCGGAGAAACCCGGCGCCATCATCGATGGACACTCCCCAGCAGTGGCCTGCGACCACTACAACCGCTCGCCCGAAGATGTGGCTCTGATGCGGGACCTCGGCGTGGATTCCTACCGCTTTTCCATCTCCTGGCCGCGGATCCAGCCGGACGGCCGCGGTGCATTCAACAAACAGGGCCTGGACTTCTACGACCGCCTGATCGACCAGCTGCTCGAAGCCGGCATCTCCCCCATGGCCACCCTCTACCACTGGGATACGCCACTGCCCTTGGAGCACCGTGGCGGCTGGATGAACAGGGCCACCGCCGAACGCTTCGCTGAGTACGCAGGCGAGGCCGGCCGGCGTTTTGGTGATCGCGTAGACAAGTGGGTAACCCTCAACGAACCAGCCTCGGTAGTCCTCAACGGCTATGCGCTGGGCGTCCATGCCCCCGGACGGGATCTCCTCTTTGATGCCTTTCCTGCTGTCCACCATCAACTGCTGGCGCATGGCATGGCCACCCAGGCACTGCGGGCGGAAGGGGTCCGCGGCGGAATTGGCGTGACCAACCTGCATTCCCCCGTCCAGCCGGCAACGCGGAAAATTGCCGACAGGGCCGCTGCGAAAGTCTTCGACATTATGCTGAACCGGATCTATGCCGATCCGGTCCTCCTGGGCCGGTACCCCCGCTCCTTGCGGTTTGCCAAGCCGTGGCTGCCGTCGTTCGGCAAGATTTCCGACGCCGATCTGCGCACCATCCATCAGCCCGTGGACTTCTACGGCGTGAACTACTACCAGCCCGTGAAGGTAGCAGCCGGGCAGGGCACCGGCGAAGACCTTACGGTGCCAGCGGAAGCCATGGTCCGGATACCTGCCCACCAGATGCCGTTCGACGAGTACGGCACCACAGGCTTCGGCTGGCCGGTGGCTCCGGAGCACCTGGGATTCCTGCTGCGCGAGCTGAAGGACCGCTACGGGGATGCCTTGCCGCCGATCTACATCACCGAAAGCGGTGCCAGCTTCCCTGAACCCGAGCATGTCACCGGCCCCGTCCAAGACCAGCAGCGGATCGATTACATCGCGGGCCACTTGCGGCACGCCCTGGAGGCGACGGCTCCGGGCGGAATTGCCCACGACGTGGACCTCCGCGGGTACTACGTCTGGACCCTGATGGACAACTTTGAATGGGCCGCGGGGTATTCACAGCGCTTCGGCCTGGTGCACGTGGATTTCGACACCCTGGAGCGCACACCCAAGGAATCGTTCTACTGGTACCGGGCGCTCAGTCAGGCGCGGAAATCACTGGCCGGCGAAGGCCAGCCCGGCTGAACACCGGCGAACACTCCTGCCGGCTGAGGCCCAGTGGCCTTGCTACTTGTCCTTGTTTGCCCGGTTGATGCGCTTGGCGCGGTCAATCTCGGTGCGGAAATGCTTCTTGGCCCAGAAAACTCCGGCGACCACGGCGACCACGATGATCAGAAAAATCAGCCATTCCATGATGTACTCCTCTCGCTGTCAGCAACAGTATCAGTGCCGGCGGGAAGGTTCCCTGCGGTCGTGGGACGGCGGGCTGGACTCAGGACCCGGGGTCACCTCTGGTCCCGCCTCCGGCGCCTGACCGGCCGTTCCACGGTTCAGCCGCCAGACGGCAAAGACGATCAGCCCCACAGCGATGAACGCCAACAGCAGGAACGTGTACTGCCGCATGGCCCACAGAATGCAGGCGGCCACCCCTGCCGCGCCCCACCAGACGAAGAGCCGTTCCCCCAGTCCAAGGCCTGCCATGAGCAGCAGGGCGAGGAGCACCAGGACCCACAGCTGCTGCCCAGCGTTCCCGCCGAACACTATGCCCAGGCCGCTCAGCGAGAGCAACGCAGAGGCCGCGCCCACCAGGAACCGGCCGGCAGCTTGGTTGCCGGCGAAGTAGCGCAAGCCACCGAGGACAGCGGCCAGGACCACGTACCACTGGACAACCCAGAAGGGACTGGGAAGATCGGTCAATAGCCGGCCCGTGCGATCCTCAGGCGCGTCCAGTTCGAAGATGGCAGCGCGCTGGATGGCTACGGTGAGGAGCAACGCACCCACTTCGAGGGCGATCCGTCGCGCCCTTGCGGGTGCCTCCCTGTAGGACACCCCGATGGCGGCGGCCAGCACGGCGGCCGCCGTCCAGGACGTTGCATCGTGCCGGATTCCGACGAAGACCACCAGCACGAGGCCGAGGAACGCCGCACCGGCAAGCGACCAACGACGCACCGGCTCGGCCTGCAACGGGCCGCTGCGCATGAGCCGCACGGCATAAAGGGCGGCCGAAGCCACGCCCGCGCCGGTCAGCCATGGCAGGAATCCGTCCCAGACGCCGGGGACATCCTGATACGCCTCCGCCGCCAAGGCGACGGACCCGCCGAGCGCGGCCACGGCTGCCGGCGGATACAGCACCGGCAGATCCTCGATATGCGACGCGGTAAAGCACACGGCTGACAGGACCAGGACAGCCGCTCCCGTCACCCAGTCGGCCGCCAACGGCGAGATCAGCAGCCCAACACCGGCAAACGAGCCGGCGGTAACCAGCCAGAGCCAGTGCTCGACGTCCGCGTCGCCAGCGGTCTGTTGGTGACCATTCTGCTCATGCCCGCTCTGAGTGAGCCCGTTCTGAGTAAGCCCGTTCTGCCGGCCGGCGTTCTGCCGGTGCCGCAGGATGCCGGCAGCGGTTGCAAGCAGCGCACCACCCAGCAGCGTCACGGCAGTGCCGGTGTGGCTCAGCACCGCGGTCACAAGGAACGTCCCGTCGAACGTGAACAGCGGGCCCAGGGCGAGGACGCCGAACAGTGCCGTATACACAGCGAAGTAACGGGCTCCGTAGGCACTGAAGAGTCTCCTGGCCACCACAGCAGAGACCAGCAGCAACAGCAGTTCCAGCAACACCACCCAGCGGCCGCCGTCGTCGTCCTGCGCCAGCAGCCCGACGCCGCCCGGCCTCGTCACGTAGACCAGCGGCAGCAATGCCTGCCCGGCCAGGGTGATCCAGACTGCAGCCTGCTGGAAAGGGATGTCAGCCAGCCGTGAGCGCATCACCCAGCGGACGGCATGCTGGGCCGCGAGCACCAGGGCAAAGGTCACCGAAACCACTGTGGGCGAGGCGGTGACGTCGTAGCTGAGGACCACCGCGAGGCCTGCCGTCAGCACGCGGGCCGCCACAAAGTACCAGCCCTTCCTGGCCCGCCGTTGCTCTGCCACCACCATCAGCGTGGAGTAGACCGCGAAGATACCCAGGATCAGTTCCACCCGAAGTAGATCGCCATCGCTGAAGACCAGCAGCACAACAAATGCAAACGGAGCCAACCAGACTGCACCCGCCACTCTGCGAAGGAAGTACCCCGAGGCCGCCGCGCCTAGGGCCACGAGTCCTGCAGCGTACGTTTCCTGCCAGTCTGCGGAACCTGACTGCAAGAGGCTGGCAATGCCGGCCAACTGGAGAAGGAGCACTGCGCCTGCGTCAGCAAGAATCCCGCGGGGAGCACGACGGCGGACGGCAGCCACCAGCGGAAAGCACAGCTGGAGTGCCAGCACGGTCACCAGGACCGTTGCCGGGTGGACCACTTCGTCCGCGATGACCACCGGGCCGCCGTCCCGCCGCAGCTGGTGAAAAGCTGTCAGGGCAAGTACGGTGGCTGCCGCCCTGGCGAACCACCAGTAGGCCCAGCGGTGTTGGCGCAGGGGCAGACGAACCGCAGTGATGAGCAGATATGCAACCACCAACAACAACGCCAGGTTCCCGGCGCCTTGTGAAACGGCTTGGAACGCGACCGTCGCGGCGACCACGGACATACCCAGCGGCAAGGCCTCCCACACCGTTGCAACCCAGTCCGGTTCCGTAGCCGGCCGTGGAACCACCACGGCTCCGATGACAAAAGCGGCAGCAAGCTGGATGATCACGCAGACGGCTGTCAGGCCGTAGTCCGGCGAGGTCTCAATGAACGGCATCCCGACCAGAACCAGTGCACCCCCGGCACCGAAGACGCCCAAGGTTGCCTCCGGCGCAAACGTCCGCACGCCCGCGCGTTCCAGCAGCGCCGTCAGGAGTTGCTGGCACACGAGTGCCAGCAACAGCGCGAACACGGACGCCTCGGCCCGCCCGGGGCCGTCATCCATCACGGCCGCGACAGTTACGGGGACCGCGCAGGTAAGGGCCAACCGGGACCCCAGAACCAACCGGCCGCGGAAATCACCTGCCGCGAAAACCCCCCGGATCGCCCAGAAGCCGGCCGCGGCGAGCAGCATTCCGGCGAGCGGCCACGCGCCCATCGAAGGCGAAACTATGCCGGCCAAGACCAGTGCGGCCACTGGCGCCCATTCGGCCCGGCCGGCCCACTTGGCTGCCAGTACCATGCCCGTGGCCAACGATAATGCCACCGGCACCCACAGCGGCACCGTAATACCCGCTGCGACTGAACCGTAGCCGTCCATAGCGCGGAAGAAGCCGACAGCGGTCTCCTGAACGCTGAACGCCGTGGCGGCAGCGAGTTGCAGAGCAAACGTCGCCCGGGCATCAACCTGCCAGCGTTCTCCAGCGGCGTTTGGGCTGTTGCCGGCGGCGGACGAGCCTGCCTGCTGCTGGCGAAACCAGCCCGTCAGCCTGGCCGACAGGAACGCCAGCCCCACTGCCTGGGCGGCGAACAGTACGCCGGCGGCGAGCAGGGCATCGGTCCCCCGGCCGGTCAGGTGCCACATCTCGACGGCGGCAGCTACAGTCAGGGCGGCCCGTGCCGCATAGAAGTTGATCAGCCGGAACCGCCCCGGAACAGCGGCCATAAGGGCAAAATAGACTCCGCACATGCCGATGACCAGCGCGTACTCAGCTTTGTCCAAGTGCAACGGCACGCAGGTCGCGGCGACGGCAACGGCCGGAACCACCAACGGGTGCAGGACCATCAGCGGCCTGATATACACCGGCGGCAGCCAACGCGGCCGGGCAAGGGCAATGCCAGTTAGCAGCACGGCGACGGCTATGAGCGCAGCGAAATACCAGACGAGCGCGCCACCCACGATTGAAACGCCGGAGAACGCTGTGGAGGCCACAAACGTGAAGGAAAGGTACACGAGAACCCTGCTCTCCAGCCGGACCGCCGCCGCAACATAAGCCGCGGTACCGATCAGCGACGTGATCAGCCAGGCGGACGGGCCGTGATGCAATGCGAAGTTGTACAGTGCCAGCCCGGTCACAGGAACCAGGGCAAGCCCGGTACCGGTGAACGCCACGGCAGCAGGCTTCAGCCGCGGGACCCGGGCGTGCAGTACAAATCCCGCGCCATAGAAAAGCGCCGTGACCGCGCAGACGCCGGCAAAGCGCAACATGGGCGGAAGGCTGGTGCCGATGAAGAGTGCTGCGGCAGCCACCAGCAGCAGGCTGGCCACGTACAGCGTGATGTTGATGTTCTGCCGGTCACGCTTTTCACGGCGGGCCTGGCGCTCAGCCGGTGTCTCCGGAAATGTCTGGAACGAGGCGGCCGGAGACTGCGGCGGAATCCTCGGTGGCACCGACGCGGTGGGCGACGGCGACGATAAGGGCGCCAAAGGCGACGCCGACACCAGGGAGATGCTGACGTCGGCGGGCACTGGCGTGGCCGGCGTGGGCACACTGCTGGCTGCCGCCGTCGTACGCTGCCCCAGGGGCGGGCCCTCCCCCAGCCGTGAGTCGGCGTCGGCAGAACTTGGCGATTGCGTGGCCCCCGGACTTGGCTGGCCGGACGCCTGAAGCTTGGCCACGGCGTCAAGCCACCCCTGAAGGTGACCGGCGCGGTACCCCGCTTCATATTCTTCGTCCCTCACGGCGATCCCTTTCCAAAGGGCAGGCCTGCCTGCACGATTAATCCATTGAGTGGATTAATCGTAGCAAAGAACAGCCCCGCTGCACTAGCAGCGGGGCTGTTCCAAACTTTGCGTCAGGCCGTCAGACGGCCATCGGCTCCGTAACCAGCAGGTAAATTACTTGATGATCTTGGTAACGCGTCCTGAACCAACGGTGCGGCCGCCTTCGCGGATAGCGAAGCCGAGGCCCTCTTCCATGGCGATGGGCTGGATGAGCGCAACGGTCATCTCAGTGTTGTCGCCAGGCATAACCATTTCCGTGCCTTCCGGCAGGGTGATAACGCCGGTTACGTCCGTGGTGCGGAAGTAGAACTGCGGGCGGTAGTTGGAGTAGAACGGGTTGTGACGTCCACCTTCGTCCTTGGAGAGGATGTAGACGTTCGCCTCGAAGTCGGTGTGCGGGGTAATGGAACCCGGCTTGACGACAACCTGGCCACGCTCTACGTCATCACGCTTCAGACCGCGGAGCAGGAGGCCACAGTTCTCGCCGGCCCATGCTTCGTCGAGCTGCTTGTGGAACATCTCGATACCGGTAACCGTGGTCTTCTGGATCGGGCGGATGCCGACGATCTCGACCTCGGAGTTGATGGCGAGGGTTCCACGCTCGGCGCGGCCCGTTACAACGGTGCCACGGCCGGTGATCGTGAAGACATCTTCGATCGGCATCAGGAACGGCTTGTCACGGTCACGTACGGGGTCCGGAACGGACTCGTCGACAGCTGCCATGAGGTCCTCGACGGACTTGACCCAGATGGGGTCGCCTTCGAGGGCCTTCAGACCGGAAACGCGAACAACCGGAGCCTCATCGCCATCGAAGCCCTGAGCCGAAAGCAGCTCACGAACTTCCATTTCAACGAGGTCCAACAGCTCTTCGTCGTCAACCATGTCCGACTTGTTCAGCGCAACCAGCAGGTAGGGAACGCCAACCTGGCGGGCAAGCAGAACGTGCTCGCGGGTCTGAGCCATCGGGCCGTCAGTGGCGGCAACCACGAGGATTGCACCGTCCATCTGTGCAGCACCGGTGATCATGTTCTTGATGTAGTCAGCGTGACCCGGAGCGTCTACGTGTGCGTAGTGGCGCTTCTCGGTCTGGTACTCAACGTGGGAAATGTTGATCGTGATACCACGCTGGCGCTCTTCCGGAGCAGAGTCAATCGACGCGAAGTCGCGCTGCTCGTTGAGAGTCGGGTACTTGTCGTACAGCACCTTGGAAATGGCGGCAGTCAGCGTCGTCTTACCGTGGTCAACGTGACCAATGGTGCCGATGTTGACGTGCGGCTTAGTCCGCTCGAACTTTGCCTTTGCCACAGGTTCCTCCTAGAACGTTTTCAAATGACTTACCCTTCAACCGCGCTTATCGCGGCAGAAACTCAGGCAAGTCTACTTGGGGGGCTTTGGATTGGTGAAATTGCAGATTCAGGAACTAATACTAGTCCCTCGAGCCTGTTCGTGCAGATGACCAGGGCCCGGCTTGACCGGACTGCATCCAGCCGGGACCCGGCCACCTGCACCAGGTGAGCTTCCGTCAACCGGAAACGCACCCGAGTTTTTTGCTGCGAAAGTCGGAAGACTACTCGCCGCGGTTCTTCTGGATGATCTCGTCGGCAAATGCCTTCGGGACCTCGGCGTAGCTGTGGAACGTCATGGAGTACACAGCGCGGCCCTGGGTCTTGGAACGCAGGTCACCGATGTAGCCGAACATGCCGGACAGCGGGACGTGCGCACGGATGACCTTGACACCCTGTGCATCTTCCATGGACTGCATCTGGCCACGGCGGGAGTTGAGGTCACCGATTACTTCACCCATGTATTCCTCAGGGGTGCGGACCTCTACATCCATCAGCGGTTCGAGCAGGATGGGGTTCGCCTTGCGTGCGGCTTCCTTGAAAGCCATACGGCCGGCGATCTTGAACGCCATTTCCGAAGAGTCAACATCGTGGTAGGCGCCGTCAATCAGCGTCGCCTTGATGCCAACAACCGGGTAACCGGCCAGGACGCCGTCGTTCAGTGCATCCTGGATACCGGCGTCAACCGACGGGATGTATTCGCGCGGAATACGGCCACCAGTGACCTTGTTCTCGAACTCGTACAGCTCGCCCTCGGAAGTGTCCAGCGGCCCGATCGCAATCTGGATCTTTGCGAACTGGCCAGAACCACCGGTCTGCTTCTTGTGCGTGTAGTCGTGACGCGCAACAACATTCTTGATGGTTTCGCGGTAAGCGACCTGCGGCTTGCCGACGTTGGCCTCGACCTTGAACTCGCGGCGCATGCGGTCCACCAGGATGTCCAGGTGGAGCTCGCCCATGCCGGCGATGATGGTCTGGCCGGTGTCCTCGTTGAGGGAGACCTGGAAGGTCGGGTCCTCAGCGGAGAGCTTCTGGATAGCCAGTGAGAGCTTCTCCTGGTCACCCTTCGTGTTCGGTTCGATGGCAACCGAGATCACGGGCTCCGGGAAGCTCATGGACTCGAGGACGATCTGGTTGCTGGAGTCACACAGGGTGTCACCCGTGGTGGTGTCCTTCAGCCCGATCGCTGCGTAGATGTGGCCGGCGGTAGCGCCCTCAACGGGCATTTCCTTGTTGGCGTGCATCTGGAACAGCTTGCCGATGCGCTCCTTCTTGCCCTTGGTGGAGTTGACCACCTGAGCACCCGCTTCGACGTGACCGGAGTACACGCGGATGAAGGTGAGCTGGCCGAAGAAGGGGTGCGCAGCAATCTTGAACGCCAGAGCCGAGAACGGCTCCTCGGAGGAAGGCGCGCGCGTGAGTTCCTTCTCTTCGTCGCGAGGATCGTGACCGATCATCGGCGGGACGTCGAGCGGGTTGGGCAGGTAGTCAACCACGGCGTCAAGCATCGGCTGAACGCCGCGGTTCTTGAACGCGGAGCCACAGAAGACCGGGTAGAGCTCAGAGTTGATCGTCATCTTGCGGATGCCGGCCTTGAGCTCCTCGACGGTGAGTTCTTCACCTTCGAGGTACTTCTCCATGAGCTCTTCGGTAGCGTCAGCCACCGTCTCAACGAGGGCAGCCCGGTATTCCTTGGCCTTCTCCAGCAGATCCGCGGGGATCTCCTGGACCTCGTACTTGGCACCCATGGTGACGTCACCCTTGGAGTCGCCCGGCCAGACCAGCGCGCGCATTTCCAGGATGTCGACAACACCGACGAAGTCGTTCTCGGCACCGATCGGCAGCTGCATAACGAGCGGCTTGGCACCGAGGCGGCTGATGATGGTGTCTACCGTGTAGTAGAAGTCAGCGCCGAGCTTGTCCATCTTGTTGACGAAGCAGATGCGCGGAACGTTGTACTTGTCAGCCTGGCGCCAAACGGTCTCAGACTGGGGCTCGACACCTTCCTTACCATCGAACACGGCAACGGCGCCGTCGAGGACGCGCAGTGAGCGCTCAACCTCAACGGTGAAGTCAACGTGGCCGGGGGTGTCAATGATGTTGATCTGGTTGTTGTCCCAGAAGCAGGTCACGGCGGCAGACGTGATGGTGATGCCGCGTTCCTTTTCCTGTTCCATCCAGTCAGTCGTCGAAGCGCCGTCGTGCGTTTCGCCGATCTTGTGGTTCACACCTGTGTAGAACAGAATGCGCTCGGTGGTGGTGGTCTTGCCAGCATCGATGTGGGCCATGATGCCGATGTTGCGGACCTTACTAAGGTCTGTAAGCACGTCCTGTGCCACGGTGTCTCCCTTTCGGATGGACTACGCGTTCGCCGCCGGCTCAGTCGAGCCGGCGGCGTCCGGGAAGTATTACCAGCGGTAGTGTGCGAAGGCCTTGTTGGACTCGGCCATCTTGTGGGTGTCTTCGCGACGCTTGACAGCGGCACCGAGACCGTTGGAGGCATCCAGGATTTCGTTCTGGAGGCGCTCGGTCATGGTCTTTTCACGGCGGGCCTTGGAGTAGCCAACCAGCCAACGCAGGGCGAGGGCGGTGGAGCGGCCCGGCTTGACCTCAACCGGAACCTGGTAGGTAGCGCCACCGACGCGGCGTGAGCGGACCTCAAGTGAAGGCTTGACGTTCTCCATGGCCTTCTTGAGGGCTGCTACGGGGTCGCCGCCGGACTTGGCGCGGGCGCCTTCGAGGGCACCGTAAACAATGCGCTCTGCGGTGGACTTCTTACCGTCAACCAGCACCTTGTTGATCAGCTGGGTAACCAGCGGGGAGCCGTAAACGGGATCTAGTACGAGCGGCCGCTTGGGGGCCGGACCCTTGCGAGGCATATTACTTCTTCTCCATCTTTGCGCCGTAACGGCTGCGTGCCTGCTTACGGTTCTTCACACCCTGGGTATCGAGGGCGCCACGGACGATCTTGTAACGAACGCCGGGGAGGTCCTTCACGCGACCGCCGCGAACGAGCACAATGGAGTGCTCCTGCAGGTTGTGGCCTACACCGGGGATGTAAGCGGTAACTTCAACGCCACCGTTGAGGCGCACACGTGCAACCTTACGAAGAGCCGAGTTCGGCTTCTTGGGGGTGGTGGTGTAAACGCGGGTGCAAACACCGCGGCGCATCGGGCTGCCGTTAAGCGCGGGAGCCTTGGTCTTTTTGACCTTAGGCGTGCGGCCCTTGCGGACCAGCTGGTTAATCGTAGGCACTCTCGTGTTCTCCGTTGGTTTGATCTCTACCTTCACGCTCAGGCGCCAGCCTGAACACAATGGTTTGGCGTTGCTCCTTGCAGCTGCGGCCTCTGGAAACTTGCGTAGGCGTGCAAAAGCGTGGCATTCGTTGCGCACCTTACCCGCAACCCGGAAACAAGCTCCACCCAGCATCATGAGAACAAAACCAAAATGATGCTGCGGCGGCCTTCATCCACTGCCACACAGAACAATTACACAAAGTTTAGCACGGCTGGACCCGGGCCCTTAATCGGGTGTAGACGAAAGGCCCCGCCTCCACAGAGTGGAAGCGGGGCCTTTCAATGCAATCGACTAGCGGAAATCGTTGCCGAGATCGTAGTCATCCAGCGGGATGGCGTGGAACTCAGGAGCTCCGTCGCCGCCCAGGGAGTCGTACGAGAAGTCACTGAAGGCGCTGGGGCCGGTGAACAGGTTGGCCTTCGCTTCCTCAGTGGGCTCCACGGTGACCTCGGTGTAGCGCGGGAGACCCGTGCCGGCCGGGATCAGCTTACCGATGATGACGTTCTCCTTGAGGCCGAGCAGCGGGTCGCTCTTGCCTTCCATGGCCGCCTGCGTCAGGACGCGGGTGGTCTCCTGGAAGGAAGCTGCCGACAGCCAGGACTCGGTGGCCAGGGACGCCTTCGTGATGCCCATGAGCTCAGGACGTCCGGAAGCCGGAGTCTTGCCCTCGGACACAACGCGGCGGTTGGCCTCCTCGAAGCGGCTGCGCTCGGCGAGCTCGCCGGGGAGCAGATCCGATTCGCCGGACTCGATGACCGTGACGCGGCGCAGCATCTGGCGAACGATAACCTCGACGTGCTTGTCGTGAATACCGATGCCCTGGCTGCGGTACACGCCCTGGACCTCGTCCACCAGGAACTTCTGCGCAGCACGGGGACCCATGATGCGCAGAACCTGCTTGGGATCCACCGGACCGTTGATGAGCTTCTGGCCCACTGTGACGTGCTCGCCGTCCTCAATGAGGAGGCGTGAACGGCGCAGTACCGGGTAGGCGATCTCTTCAGAGCCGTCATCCGGAGTGATGACCAGGCGCATCTGACGCTCGGACTCTTCGATGGCGATGCGGCCGGCTGCTTCAGCAATCGGTGCGACACCCTTCGGAGTACGGGCTTCGAAGAGCTCCTGGATACGGGGCAGACCCTGGGTGATGTCGTCGCCACCGCTGGCGGAAACAGCACCACCGGTGTGGAACGTACGCATGGTCAGCTGGGTACCGGGCTCACCGATCGACTGTGCGGCGATGATGCCGACGGCCTCGCCGATGTCCACGGTCTTGCCGGTGGCCAGTGAACGGCCGTAGCACAGGGCGCAGGTGCCGACGCTGGACTCACAGGTGAGTACTGAGCGGACCTTGACCTCGGTGATGCCGGCTGCGAACAGCTCAGCGATAACGACGTCGCCGCAGTCGGTGCCGCCGGCCGCAAGGACATTGCCCTTGGAGTCCACAACATCAACAGCGAGCGTACGAGCGTAGGCGCTGTTCTCGACGTTCTCGTCCAGGACCAGCTCGCCGTTGGCGTCCGGCACGGCGATTGCCGTGACCAGGCCGCGCTCGGTGCCGCAGTCCTCTTCGCGAACGATGACGTCCTGCGACACGTCCACCAGACGACGGGTCAGGTAACCCGAGTTGGCGGTACGCAGCGCGGTGTCAGCCAGACCCTTACGGGCACCGTGCGTGGCGATGAAGTATTCCAGCACCGACAGGCCCTCGCGGTAGGAGGACTTGATGGGACGCGGGATGATTTCACCCTTAGGGTTGGCCACCAGGCCACGGATACCCGCGATCTGACGGACCTGCATCCAGTTACCACGTGCACCGGAGGACACCATGCGGTTGATGGTGTTCATCGGCGACAGGTTGTCACGCATCACCTGGGCGATCTCGTTGGTTGCCTTGTTCCAGATCTCGATCAGTTCCTGGCGACGCTCGTCGTCGTCGATCAGGCCCTTGTCGTACTGGCCCTGGATCTTGGCAGCCATGGTTTCGTAGCCGGCGAGGATCCGCGGCTTGTCCTTGGGTACCTCGATGTCCGAGATGGCGACTGTAACGCCTGAGCGGGTGGCCCAGTAGAAACCGGCATCCTTCAGGTTGTCCAGCGTTGCCGCCGTGACCACCTTCGGGTAGCGCTCGGCGAGATCGTTGACGATCGTGGACAGTTCGCCCTTGTCCGCAACGTTCTCAACCCACGGGTAATCCGCCGGCAGCGTCTGGTTGAAGATGACCTGTCCCAGGGAGGTCTGGACGATCACCGGCTGGCCGGCTTCCCAGCCTTCCGGAGCTTCCCAGCCCGCGTACGGAACGAAGCCTTCGAGACGGATCCTGACCTGCGAGTTCAGGTGCAGCTCGCGGAGGTCGTAGGCCATGATGGCTTCGGCAACCGAGGAGAAGACGCGTCCTTCGCCAGCTGAACCGACACGCTTGGTGGTCAGGTGGTAAAGACCGATGATCATATCCTGCGAAGGCAGGGTGACCGGACGGCCGTCGGACGGCTTCAGGATGTTGTTCGAGGACAGCATCAGGATGCGTGCCTCGGCCTGGGCCTCGGGGCTCAGCGGCAGGTGGACTGCCATCTGGTCGCCGTCGAAGTCAGCGTTGAAGGCGCCACAAACCAGCGGGTGGAGCTGGATTGCCTTACCTTCAACAAGCTGCGGTTCGAAAGCCTGGATGCCAAGGCGGTGCAGGGTGGGTGCACGGTTGAGCAGCACCGGGTGTTCGGTGATGATCTCTTCCAGCACGTCCCAGACCTGCGGACGGTAACGCTCAACCATGCGCTTGGCCGACTTGATGTTCTGTGCGTGGTTGAGGTCAACCAGGCGCTTCATCACGAACGGCTTGAAGAGCTCCAGTGCCATCTGCTTGGGCAGACCACACTGGTGCAGCTTCAGCTGCGGGCCGACGACGATGACCGAACGGCCGGAGTAGTCAACGCGCTTGCCGAGGAGGTTCTGGCGGAAACGGCCCTGCTTGCCCTTGAGCATGTCGCTCAGGGACTTCAGCGGACGGTTGCCAGGACCGGTGACCGGACGGCCGCGACGGCCGTTGTCGAAGAGGCTGTCAACAGCTTCCTGAAGCATGCGCTTCTCGTTGTTGACGATGATCTCCGGGGCACCGAGGTCAAGCAGGCGCTTGAGGCGGTTGTTGCGGTTGATCACACGACGGTAGAGGTCGTTGAGGTCGGAGGTCGCGAAGCGGCCACCGTCCAGCTGGACCATCGGGCGCAGTTCCGGCGGGATCACCGGGACGGCGTCCAACACCATGCCGAGCGGGCTGTTGTTGGTGGTCAGGAACGCGTTGACCACCTTCAGGCGCTTCAGGGCGCGGGTCTTGCGCTGGCCCTTGCCGTTGGCGATGATGTCGCGCAGCAGGTCAGACTCGGCCTGCATGTCGAAGTTCTCAAGACGCTTCTTGATCGCTTCGGCACCCATGGAGCCTTCGAAGTACATGCCGTAGCGGTCGCGCAGCTCGCGGTAGAGGCCTTCGTCGCCTTCGAGGTCTGCGACCTTCAGGTTCTTGAAACGGTCCCAGACCTGCTCGAGCCGCTCGATCTCGGCGTCGGCACGCTTACGCACGTTGGCCATCTGACGGTCCGCGGAGTCGCGGGCCTTCTTCTTGTCGGCAGCCTTGGCACCTTCACCTTCGAGGCGCGCGATCTCGTTTTCGAGGTCACGGGCGATCGTGGCGATGTCGGAGTCGCGGTTGTCGATCAGCTGCTTCTTCTCGATGTCGTGCTCAACCTGCAGGTTGGGCAGTTCCTCGTGGCGGCTGTCGGCGTCGACGCTGGTGATCATGTAGGCAGCGAAGTAGATGACCTTTTCGAGGTCCTTCGGTGCCAGGTCAAGGAGGTAGCCCAGGCGGGACGGAACACCCTTGAAGTACCAGATGTGCGTGACCGGGGCGGCCAGCTCGATGTGGCCCATGCGCTCACGGCGGACCTTCGCACGGGTGACTTCAACGCCACACCGCTCGCAGATGATGCCCTTGAAGCGCACACGCTTGTACTTACCGCAGTAGCATTCCCAGTCGCGGGAAGGGCCGAAGATCTTCTCGCAGAAGAGGCCGTCCTTCTCGGGCTTGAGCGTGCGGTAGTTGATGGTTTCCGGCTTCTTAACCTCGCCGTAAGACCAGCCACGGATGTCATCCGCGGTGGCGAGGCCGATCTGCATGAGGCCGAAGGAGGATTCGCTGGACATATGGTCCCTGTTCTCTCTTGTTCTCTAAATTCTGAAGTCTTGGTTACGGGAAGAGGGAGGTCATGCCCTGGGAATAGACAGCCGGCGGGCCGACTGCTTTTCCCAAGACATCAACCTGCTAAACCTCTTCTACGGAACTGGGCTCTGCACGAGACAGATCGATGCCCAGTTCTTCCGCAGCCGTGAAGACTGCGTCATCAGAGTCACGCATTTCAATTGTGGTTCCGTCCGTGGAGAGTACTTCCACGTTCAGGCACAGCGACTGCATTTCCTTGATCAAGACCTTGAAGGACTCAGGAACGCCCGGCTCGGGGATGTTCTCGCCCTTGACGATTGCTTCGTAGACCTTGACACGACCGTGGATATCATCCGACTTGATGGTGAGGAGTTCCTGGAGCGTGTACGCGGCGCCATAAGCTTCCAGCGCCCACACTTCCATCTCACCGAAGCGCTGGCCACCGAACTGTGCCTTACCACCCAGCGGCTGCTGCGTGATCATGGAGTACGGGCCAGTGGAACGGGCGTGGATCTTGTCGTCCACCAGGTGGTGGAGCTTCAGGATGTACATGTAGCCGACCGAGATCGGATCCGGGAACGGCTCGCCGGAGCGGCCGTCGAAGAGGCGGGTCTTGCCTGAGGAGTTGATCAGGCGGTCGCCGTCGCGGGTGACGTTGGTGGAGTCCAGCAGACCCGTGATTTCCTCTTCACGGGCGCCATCGAACACCGGCGTTGCAACAGTGGTCTGGCCACTCTCGCGCGGCAGGTTCGGCAGCTGCTTCATCCACTCGGGCTCGCCTTCGATCTTCCAACCGGTCTTGGCAACCCAGCCGAGGTGCGTTTCCAGCACCTGGCCGACGTTCATACGGCCCGGAACACCCAGCGGGTTCAGGACAATATCAACGGGGGTACCGTCGGCGAGGAAGGGCATGTCCTCGATCGGGAGGATCTTGGAGATAACGCCCTTGTTGCCGTGACGGCCGGCGAGCTTGTCGCCGTCGGTGATCTTGCGCTTGGCGGCCACGTAGACGCGCACCAGCTGGTTCACGCCCGGGGGCAGTTCGTCGTCGTTGTCGCGGTCGAAGACGCGGACGCCGATGACGGTGCCGGACTCGCCGTGCGGAACCTTCAGGGAGGTGTCGCGCACTTCGCGGGACTTTTCACCGAAGATGGCACGCAGCAGGCGTTCTTCCGGGGTCAGTTCGGTTTCACCCTTCGGGGTGACCTTTCCGACCAGGATGTCGCCGGCTTCAACTTCGGCACCGATGTGGATGATACCGCGCTCGTCCAGGCCTGCCAGGACTTCCTCGGACACGTTGGGGATGTCACGGGTGATTTCCTCGGCACCAAGCTTGGTGTCGCGGGCATCGATCTCGTGCTCCTCGATGTGGATGGAGGAAAGAACGTCCTCGGCAACAATGCGCTGCGAGAGGATGATGGCGTCCTCGAAGTTGTGGCCTTCCCATGACATGAATGCCACGAGCAGGTTCTTACCGAGGGCGAGTTCGCCCTGGTCCGTTGCCGGACCGTCGGCGATGATGCCGCCGACCTCGAGGCGCTGGCCTTCGTTCACCAGGACACGGTTGTTGTAGCAGTTGCCCTGGTTGGAGCGTGCGAACTTGTTGATGCGGTAGTTGGTTTCCGTACCGTCGTCGTTGAGCATAATGACGAGCTCAGCGGAGACCTCGGTAACCACACCGGCCTTCTTCGCAATGGTGACATCACCGGCGTCGACGGCTGCGGCGCGCTCCATGCCGGTACCCACGAACGGGGCCTCGGAACGGACCAGCGGCACGGCCTGGCGCTGCATGTTGGCACCCATGAGTGCGCGGTTAGCATCGTCATGCTCGAGGAACGGGATCAGGGCGGTAGCCACGGACACCATCTGGCGCGGGGAAACGTCCATGAACTCGACCTCGCCGGCGGGAACGAGCACAGGCTCGCCTCCACCACCACGGGCGCGGACCAGGACGGTCTCTTCGGCGAACTTCTTGTTCTCATCCAGCGGAGCGTTGGCCTGGGCGATCAGGACCTCTGCCTCGTCGTCGGCCGTGAGGTACTGGACCTCGTCGGAGACAACGCCTTCAGCGACGAGACGGTAAGGAGTCTCGATGAAGCCGAACGGGTTGATGCGGCCGTAGGATGCCAGCGAACCGATCAGACCAATGTTCGGGCCTTCAGGGGTTTCGATGGGGCACATACGTCCGTAGTGGGACGGGTGAACGTCTCGAACTTCCATGCCTGCGCGGTCACGGGACAGACCACCCGGGCCAAGCGCGGACAGACGGCGCTTGTGGGTCAGACCCGAGAGCGGGTTGTTCTGGTCCATGAACTGTGACAGCTGGGAAGTTCCGAAGAACTCCTTGATGGCTGCAACAACAGGGCGGATGTTGATCAGTGTCTGCGGCGTGATGGCCTCGACGTCCTGGGTGGTCATCCGCTCGCGGACAACGCGCTCCATACGGGACAGGCCGGTGCGGACCTGGTTCTCGATGAGCTCGCCGACGGCGCGGATACGACGGTTGCCGAAGTGGTCGATGTCATCGATCTCAACGCGCAGCTCGTGGTCCTGGCCGTCGCGCTTGCCGGTGAGGGTCTTCTCGCCGGCGTGCAGGGCAACCAGGAACTTGATCATGGCCACGATGTCTTCAACGTGCAGGACAGAAGCTTCCTTGTCGCCAAGGGAGCGGTCGATGCCAAGCTTGCGGTTGATCTTGTAACGGCCAACCTTGGCCAGATCGTAGCGCTTGGAGTTGAAGTACAGGTTGTCCAGGAGTGACTGGGCAGCCTCGACTGTGGGCGGCTCGCCCGGTCGCAGCTTCCGGTAGATGTCCAGCAACGCGTCTTCGCGGGTCTCGGTGGCGTCCTTCTCCAGCGTTGCACGCATGGAGTCGTACTGGCCGAACTCTTCGAGGATCTGGCCTTCGGTCCAGCCGAGGGCCTTCAGCAGAACGGTGACGGACTGCTTGCGCTTGCGGTCGAGGCGAACGCCGACCTGGTCGCGCTTGTCGATTTCGAGTTCAAACCATGCACCGCGGGACGGGATGATCTTGGCAGTGAAGATGTCCTTGTCACTGGTCTTGTCGGCGGTGCGCTCAAAGTAGGCGCCCGGTGAACGGACCAGCTGGGAGACGACCACACGCTCGGTGCCGTTGACGACGAAGGTGCCCTTCTCCGTCATGAGGGGGAAGTCGCCCATGAACACGGTCTGCTGCTTGATTTCGCCCGTGTTGTTGTTCATGAACTCGGCCTTGACGTACAGCGGTGCCGAGTACGTTGCGTCCCGGTCCTTGCACTCGGCCATGGTGTACTTCGGGTCAGCGAACTCCGGATCGGAGAAGCTCAGGGACATGGTGCCCTGGAAGTCCTCGATCGGGGAGATCTCTTCAAAGATGTCCGACAGTCCGGACGAGGTGGCGACGCTGAGATCGTTTTCTTCGACGGCCTTCGCTACGCGCGCCTGCCAGCGTTCGTTTCCGACCAGCCAGTCGAAGCTGTCCGTCTGCAGGGCAAGGAGATTCGGAACGTCCAGCGGTTCGTGAATCTTTGCGAATGAGAGCCGGCGAGTGGCACCATCAGTGCTGTCGGCGGTGTTAGCGGTTTCGTTATTAGAGGTGCTCGAGGCGACCAAGAGGGATCCTTCCACAGACCTTCAGGCGTTTTCAGATCTCCCCCGCTGTGCACCCTGCGGAATGACTCCGCAGTGCTACCATCCGGTTCCGCTATATGACCCGGGCCGGGGCTTTCCATACAATGACGTTGTTGACGGCACGTTGATGGTCAGCTGCCAGGCAAAGCCCACCGCTATATGAAGGCTGAAGGTAAACAGGGAAGACGCAAATATCTACGATACGGCAAAACCAATTACGTGTCTACCCCACAACCGGACTTATTGCAAGCACTGATTTCTTGATACCGGAAGCGGCATCAGAGCCGCAGCGTAACGTCCTCAGCCGTGCAGGCCTGGGCGTTTGCGAAGACAGCATCACGCACACCATCCTTGGAAGTCTGCTCGGGATCGCCGCCGCTTTTCGCGGCCGTGGAGTGGTCAAGCGCGAGGACGCTGAGCGAGGTAAACAGTCCCACCAGGTTCCCCGACACCGTGTCCTTGGCGTCCTGGGCGGCAAAGTAGATGTCCTCGTAGGCGTTGGAATCGTCCTGGATGGCCTTGTAGTCGGCGTAGAGCGAGTTGAACGTCTCGCAGGCTCCCTTAACACCGCCGGCCTGGGGCGCTGCTGACGGAATGGAAGAGCGCGACGGCGATGCGGTGGAAGGTGCCGACGTGGACGCAGTGGGGGCTGCTGTGGATGAAGTGCTGTCCGGCGCAGGAGTGGCAACGCTGCAGGCGGTGAGTCCGGCGAGGCTGGCCATGGCTGCCGCGGCGAGGATTTTCTTCAAGATGCTGCTGCTCCCTGTTTTGCGTTGCTCTGATGTTCTTGCGTCGCTCTGTTGCTTTCGTCTTCGCCGTCCACCCTACGCACCACCGCGACCTCGCGCACAACCGGCGGATGGGTAGTTCTCCCCTGGTGGCCACGGCCGGCAGGATTGGAATCATCGGCACCCCTGCGGCGTTTGGATAAATAGGTGACATGCCTCACGGTAGCCTTGGAAGTACATCGATTCAGAGCGGAAGAGATCACAATGGGCAACTCCAACGACAACACTGACGTGGTCATCCTGGCCGGTGCGCGCACCCCGCAGGGCCGGCTCAACGGGCAGTTGGCGAGCTTCACCGCCGTCGAACTGGGAGCGCACGCGATCAGGTCCGCGATTGCAGCGAGCGGCGTGGACGCCGGCCAGGTGGACGCCGTCATCATGGGCCAGGTACTGCAGGCCGGCGCCGGGCAGAACCCCGCACGCCAGAGCGCCATCGGAGCGGGAATCGGCTGGAACGTTCCGACCGTCACCATCAACAAGGTGTGCCTGTCCGGGCTGACCGCGGTGATCGACGCCGCCAGGATGATCCGCAGCGGCGACGCCACCGTCGTCGTGGCCGGCGGCCAGGAATCCATGACCCGTGCGCCTCACCTGCTGCCGGGTTCCCGCCAGGGCTGGACCTATGGCGCCATCCAGGCGCTGGATGTTGCGGCGCACGACGGCCTCACGGATGCGTTCGACGGCCAGTCCATGGGCCTGTCCACCGAAACCAAGAACCTGACCCTGGGCATTGACCGGACCTCGCAGGACAACGTGGCCGCCCACTCGCACCAGCGTGCGGCGCTGGCGGCGAAGAACGGCGTCTTCGACGACGAGATCGCACCCATCAGCGTCAAGCAGCGCAAGGGAGATCCCATCGTCGTCTCCACGGATGAAGGGGTACGGCCCAACACGTCCATCGAGTCCTTGGCCGGGCTCCGGGCCGCCTTTGTCAGCGACGGAACCATCACCGCCGGCAACTCCTCTCCCCTGTCCGACGGCGCCTCCGCACTGGTGCTGGCATCGCGCCGATTCGCGGAGGAGAACGGCCTGGAATACCTGGCTGTGGTGGGAAAGCCCGGACAGGTTGCCGGTCCGGACAATTCCCTGCATTCGCAGCCGTCCCACGCCATCATGAACGCACTGCAGCGGGCGGAATGGAGCACCGCCGACCTTGACTTCATCGAAATTAACGAAGCGTTCGGTTCGGTCGCGGTGCAGTCGCTGAAAGACCTGGACTACCCGCTGGAGAAGTGCAACATCCACGGGGGCGCCATTGCCCTGGGCCACCCGATCGGGGCGTCCGGTGCGCGGTTGGCGCTGCACGCGGCCCATGAACTCAAACGGCGGGGCAGCGGCAGGGCCGCGGTCTCCCTGTGCGGCGGCGGCGGTCAGGGCGAAGCGCTCCTGCTGTACCGGGACTGATGGCGGGCACGGAATAATGGTGGGCAGGAACTGATGGCGGGCACGGACTGATGGCGGGGCAGGCGGACAACGGGAGCGCCGCCGTCGGACGTCAGCGCTTCCTTGCTGACGCCGCCGCACGCGGCCTGGACGTGCAGCTGGTGGAGCGGCTGGCCGCGCGGAGCCTCGAGGAGGCTGCCGGGTTCCTGGGCATCACGCCCGCGGACATCGTGAAGTCCCTGGTGGTCAAGCACAAGGACGGGACGTTCCTGTTCGCGCTGATTCGGGGTGACCGGCAGATCTCCTGGCCAAAACTGCGGACCCTGATGGGCGTCAACAAGCTCTCGTTGCCGCCCGCGGACGTGGCCCTGGATGCGACCGGCTACGAACGCGGGACCATCACCCCGCTCGGCAGCACCACCGCCTGGCCGGTGTACGCGGACGCCACCATCGCCGGCCGACGGATCTCCATGGGCGCCGGCGAACACGGCTACAGCGCGTTTGTGGACGCCGATGCGCTCACCGCAGCTCTGGGCGCCGTCGTCGCCGATATCTCCGAACCGAACTAGGCACCACACGCAAGTAGGTCGCACTAACTGTCGTTTTGAGCGCTCATAACGACAGTTAGTGCGACCTACTTGGGTTAAATGCAGGAAAACCCCGCCCACCGAAGTGGACGGGGTTTTCCGTGAAGCGGCGTGAGTTACTTGAGGGTAACGGTTGCGCCGGCAGCCTGGAGCTGCTCCACTGCCTTTTCGGCAGCTTCCTTGGTGACGCCTTCGAGGACAGCCTTGGGGGCGCTGTCAACAACGTCCTTAGCTTCCTTCAGACCCAGGGAAGTGATTGCGCGAACTTCCTTGATCACTGCGATCTTCTTTTCGCCAGCTGATTCGAGGATAACGTCGAATTCAGTCTGCTCTTCAGCTTCTTCAGCTGCGCCGCCACCGGCGGGGCCAGCAACAGCAACTGCAGCTGCAGTAACTTCGAAGGTCTCTTCGAAGAGCTTGACGAACTCGGAGAGCTCGATGATGGTCAGTTCCTTGAAAGCTTCAATGAGCTCTTCGTTGGTGAGCTTCGCCATGGTGTGGCGTCCTTCCTATAGGTGGTGCTTGGCGGCCTGGGCCATTGCCTTCACACCGGAGTCTGGTGGGTGAAGAGAAACTAGTTCTCTTCGGCAGCGGGTGCTTCGGCGGGAGCCTCTGCAGCTGCTTCGGGGGCTTCGTCTGCGGCCGGAGCTTCTTCCGCGGCGGGAGCCTCGGCAACTGCCGGTGAACCGTTCGCTTCTTCGAGCTTGAGGCGCAGTGCGTCAATGGAGCGTGCAGCGGCGGCAGCAGGAGCCTTGAGGATGCCTGCAACCTTGGCGAGCTGCAGCTCACGGGACTCGAGTGCTGCCAGGGCAGCGACTTCGCTCGCGTTCAGTGCCTTGCCCTCGAAGTAACCGGTCTTGATAACCAGCTGCTTGTTGGCCTTGGCAAAATCCGTCAGGCTCTTGGCAGCGGCAACTGCGTCACCCTTGATGAACGCGATTGCAGTGGGGCCGGAGAGCTGGTCGTTGAATGCTTCGACACCAGCTTCCTTGGCTGCAATGGCGGTCAGGGTGTTCTTGACGACCGAGAACTTGGTGTCCTGGCCGAGAGAAACACGCAGCTGCTTGAGCTGTGCAACGGTGAGCCCGCGGTATTCGGTCAGGACAGCGGCGTTCGATTCCTTGAAATCGTTAGTGATCTCAGCTACTGCTGAAACCTTTGTAGGCGTTGCCATAACCCTCCTTCCGGGGATAGTGCCGGTATGCGACGGTCCCCGCTCAGATGAGCTAAAACTAAAAAACGCCCCGCGCAGATGCACGGGGCTTGGCTCAACACGGCTTTCACTGTGGAGCGTTGCTTCGTTCACCTGCGCCGGCCGCCCTATGTTCAGGGTCCTTCGTCCAGAAATACATTTGGCCTCCCGCACGCAACTGCAGAGTTGAGCTGTGTTCAGGAGAATGGATTTCCAACAACCGACGGTCTTTGGTACTGCAAGCTTACGGGACCGGCCGCCTGACCACCAAATCGGCCTTAGCTCTTGCTGGTCCCCAGGTACGGGAGTTCCTTCTGCCAGATGCCGGTCACGCCGGCGGTGGTGAAGCCGAGCTGCTGGTTGACAGTCAGCAGGTACCTGTTCTCGGGGGCGTTCCAGGTGTAGATGACACGGGCATCGGGGAACTGCTCGGTGAGCCGCTCCATGTTGGCCACCTTGATCAGCAGCCCCAGCTTGTTCCCCCGGTGCTCCTGCAGGACCAGGGTGTCGTCCTGGAACACCACATCGGGCCGGTGGGCCAGGACGCTGATGGTGGTCAGGCCCACCAGGGCCCCGGTGGCCAGATGCTCGACGGCGGTGACCACCGTCCGCCGCCCCTGCGCGATGGTGACCTCTTCGGCCTCGCGGAGGATGCCGCCGTCGAACACCATGTCCTGCTCAACGGGAGTCTCGAGGGAAGGGTCGACGTCGGCGCCCGCCTGGTTCTCGAGCACGGCCACGGCTTCCAGCCACTCATCCGGGCAGCGGTCCGTCCAGTGATGGAGCCGGTACCGCCCGCTATTGGCTTCATCCGCCTCGGCCTGGAGGTCGGCCACGAGTTTGGTGTCCAGCGGCAGTGCACAGGAGCTGAACTGTTCGATGTGCTGAAGTGTGTAGCCGGTCCGGCGCGCGAATTCGACTTCCCGGCTGTCCAGCGGCACAAAGCCCTGGCCTGAACCCGGCACCAGCTGGCCGGTCTCGAACTCGTGCAGGGACGCGCCGGGATGGTTGGTGTCAACGAGGATCAGCGTGCGGCCCTCGCTGCGGGCAAGGTGTTCAGCCGCGAGGAGCAGCTTGCGGCCCACTCCCTGGCGCTGGAATTCCGGCAGGATGTCCAGGGTGAACTCCGCCATATCCAGGTTGTCGGTCAGCGGCAAGGCAATGTCAACTGTACCGATGATCTGCTCCCCGGCCTTGGCTACCAGGATGACCTGGCGCTCATAGGGATCGGCCAGCTCCAGGAGCTTCTCCAGCGGTGTGTACGCGAGGTCGTCGCTGCCCCAGGTCTGCATCCGGACTTTGCGGCCCACCTCTACGGCAGCCAGGAAATCCACCGCGTCAGGTGCGTCCAGGGTGTCCGGGATCCACAGCTGCTCTATCCGTACGTCTTCTGCCATAAGGTGCGTCATCCCAGCCGTTTCTGCCATTCGCCCTCATAACCAGCAGGTTTGAATCCAAACAAATTATTTATCGCCAGCATATGCCGGTTTTCCGCGGCGTTCCATGTCAGCACCGACCGCGCCGCCGGCCATCGATGCTGCGCGGTGCGGAGGTTCGCGGCCTTGATCAGCAGTCCCAGCCTCTTGCCGCGGTGCCTGGCAGGGTCCCAGTCCCCGGCTTCCCAGTCCAGTCCGGCAATGGGGACATCCTTGCTCATCCGGTTCTTGAGAACTGCGCATTCAGCCAGGAGTTCGTGAGGACACGTATCAGACCAGCCCACCAGGACGTAGCCGGTTGCCCGTGAACACGCATCCATCTCCAGCGTGTCCAGCTGGTTCGCCGGGACCGGCAGCGTTAGCCGGCTAGACCTCTCCACCTGCTCAAGTTCGTAGCCCGCACCGGCTGCAAAGGCCACGGCAGGATCATCTGCGGGGAGCCCGACCGCGCCGGATTTGGCGGGGATCAACCGGGCCGCGTTCTCCACCGGCCCGGCGGGCAGCTCACAGTACGCATCCAAGGAAGTGCGGACGCTGTCCGCGGCCACCGCCTCGGCGTGCTCCAGCAGCCGGCGGCCCCAACCCCGCCGCCGGAAGGCTGCCGCCACGTCCACCATGATCCCTGCCGTGGACGTGTTCTCACGCAGGGGCAGGGTTACGGAGCAGGTACCCACGGTTTCCTGGCCCAGCCGTGCTACGAAAAGGCGGCGTTCCTCATACTCATTGCCGCGCCAGTATTCCAGGCTCTCCATGGCCGTGGGGCAGCGGTCCAGGTCGCCCCATTTCTCCAGTTCATGCTTCTCGCGCAGGGCGTGGCACTCGAAGAAATCCATCACGCCGCCGGCGCCGCCGGCACTGTGGTCTGTCCCGGCGTCGAGCGCTGAAGGAATGGCCCCTGCGGTGATCATCAGCTGCTGACCGGTCATGCCCCATCCTAACCATCCGTTGGGTTTGGTCGAGGGCAGGCGGAGGCCGTTTGGTCCAGGGTCCTTGGGTAAGCAAAAGGACCGTCCGGCGCAGTGCCGGACGGTCCTTAGGTGTGCCGGGATAAACCGGCCGAAGTGCTGTTGAGGACTAGACCTCGGTCAGGACCTTCGTGACGTTGGGGTCGACGGAGATGCCGGGACCGAACGTGGTGGCCACGGTGGCCTTCTGGATGTAGCGGCCCTTGGAAGCGGACGGCTTCAAACGAAGCACCTCTTCCAGTGCTGCTGCGTAGTTCTCGGCCAGCTTGATGGCGTCGAAGGAAACCTTGCCGATGATGAAGTGCAGGTTCGAGTGCTTGTCGACGCGGAAGTCGATCTTGCCACCCTTGATGTCGTTGACAGCCTTGGCCACGTCTGCGGTCACGGTGCCGGTCTTCGGGTTCGGCATCAGGTTACGGGGACCCAGGACCTTACCAAGACGGCCAACCTTGCCCATGAGGTCAGGGGTGGCTACGGCTGCATCGAAGTCGGTCCAGCCGGCTGCGATCTTTTCGATCAGGTCATCGGAACCAACAAAGTCGGCGCCGGCAGCGATTGCTGCCTCAGCCTTGTCGCCCGTTGCGAAGACCAGGACGCGGGAGACCTTACCGGTGCCGTGGGGCAGGATAACGGTGCCGCGGACCATCTGGTCAGCTTTGCGAGGGTCAACGCCCAGGCGGAAGGCAACCTCAACGGTGGCGTCGAACTTGGACGGGTTGGTGTCCTTGGCGAGCGTTACTGCCTCGAACGGCGCGTAGAAGTTCTCCGCGTCGATCTTGGCGGCTGCTGCCTCATATGCTTTGCTGCGCTTTGCCATGCTGCTTATTTCTCCTTGTGCAGTTGTGGTCTGCGGACCGCGCTGGGCCCTGCCACAGCCGAGGATCCTGGGAGGACCCTGCGGCATTACGGTTTGTGCCGGTTGTCCGGCAGTGGTGCCGGTTTCCCGACGGTGAAGGCTATTAGCCCTCTACGGTGATACCCATGGAGCGGGCGGTACCGGCGATGATCTTCGCTGCGCCTTCGAGGCTGGTGGCGTTGAGATCTTCCATCTTGGTGGTGGCGATCTCGTTGACCTGGGCCTGAGTCAGCTTGGCAACCTTGACGGTGTGCGGGGTGGGTGAACCCTTGGCAACGCCTGCAGCCTTCTTGATGAGCTCTGCAGCCGGCGGGGTCTTGGTGATGAACGTGAAGGAACGGTCTTCGTAGACCGTGATTTCCACGGGGATAACGTTTCCGCGCTGGGCTTCTGTGGCAGCGTTGTACGCCTTGCAGAATTCCATGATGTTGACACCGTGCTGGCCAAGCGCAGGACCGATCGGCGGGGCCGGGTTAGCGGCGCCTGCCTGGATCTGCAGCTTGATGAGGCCGGTGACCTTCTTCTTGGGAGCCAATGTAAGGTCCTTCTCTCAATATCTTCCTAGGACACAGGAGCGTGCCTCAGGTTGTTGGCCGCCATGGCGAGGCGACCGGCCGTTCCGGGGCTGCTAAGCGGGCAGTCCGGAACGAATTCTGTGCGGGTAACTAGATCTTGCTGACCTGGTTGAATGCCAGCGTGACCGGGGTTTCGCGTTCGAAGATCGACACGAGCACCACGAGGGTCTGGGATTCCACCTTGATCTCGGAGATCGTGGCGGGGAGGGTCTCGAACGGACCTTCCTTGACGATGACCGATTCGCCGACCTCGAAGTCGACGTCGATCTGGGCGGCAGCGTGCTTGACGGGCTTGCCCTTTTCGGCCTGCTCTTCTTCGAAGACCGGCGCGAGCATGGAGAAGACTTCGTCGAGGCGCAGCGGCACCGGGTTGTGGGCGTTGCCCACGAAGCCGGTAACACCGGGAGTGTGGCGGACGGCGCCCCAGGAGGCATCCGTCAGGTCCATGCGGACCAGGACGTAGCCGGGGATCCGGACGCGGTTGATGACCTTGCGCTGAGCGTTCTTGATCTCAACGACCTCTTCCATGGGCACCTGGATTTCGAAGATGTAATCTTCCATGTCCAGGGTCTGGATGCGGGTCTCAAGGTTGGCCTTGACGCGGTTTTCGTAGCCGGCGTAGGAGTGGATGACGTACCAGTCACCCTCCTGGCGGCGCAGCTTGGCTTTGAATTCGTCGGCGGGGTCAACCTCGGCCTTGGCGGCCGCGGCTGCCAGGGCGTCTGCATCAGCGTCGTCGCCCTCCGAGTCGCCCTCAGCAGGTTCGCCTTCTACGGCGTCACCCTCTGAATCGGCACCCTCTGAATCGTCTGAATCGTCGGCGGAATCGGCGTCGGCGGATTCGGGCGCAGCGGACTCAACCTCGGACTCTTCACCGGCTTCAGCCGTGGGGGCCGCCGTCTTGTCCGTGGACTCTTCCAGCTCAGTCTCGGTTACCTCGAGCTCCTGCTCAGACACTTGGTCTCCTGCTTCCTCATTGCCTAACATGCCTATTTAAATGGCTCAATTCCGCACACCGCGTGGATTCTTCCGGTTTACCCGGACAAGGCCACGCGGCCTGCGGACGATATGCCTTAGCGGTCCCCGGGAGCTATCCCGCCGAAGACCCAGCTGACCGCGGTTCCAAAACCGATGTCCAGCAGGCTGACGATCACCATCATGATGGCCACGAACACCAGCACCACGAGCGTGTAGTTGATCAGTTCCTTGCGGGTTGGTGCAACAACCTTCTTCAGTTCGCCGATGACCTGGCGAATGAAGAGTGCAATACGAGCGAAGAAGTTTGCCTTGGCGTCCTTCTTAGCTGGGCGGCCCTTGGAGCTGCTGGCAGCTGTTTCGGTCACCTGGTCCTCGCTCATCTTTGCAATGTTGGATTACCCGGTTCTGATCAGAACCATGGTTGCTGCGCTTGCTCCGGCATTCCGCCGGAACAGCTTGCGCAGGGCAGACAGGACTCGAACCTGCAACCTGCGGTTTTGGAGACCGCTGCGCTACCAATTGCGCCACTACCCTATGGATCGAAAACAGCATCCTGACAAACTTCCGCAGTTTGCACTGGGGCGCACGTCATCATCCGTGTTTTCAACACCGGAAAACCAGTCTACGCAACAACTTCGTCTACGTCGAACCAGCCTCATTCCGGACCGTCCAATCCGCCCTGGTGGGTGACTTGACCTGCAGTCACATCCACGCCGGCAGCCCGAACGATCCGCTGAACAGCATAGAGTAGATCACGTCGAATTCCACCATTCAGCCTCCGGGCTGCAAGCGAAGAACGGACCCCGCCATGTCTGCCGCCCGCGTTTCCAAGCGCATTTCCGCTATTGCCGAATCCGCAACCCTGGCCGTTGATGCCAAGGCCAAGGCGCTGAAGGCAGCTGGCCGGCCCGTTATTGGCTTCGGGGCAGGGGAACCGGACTTCCCCACCCCGGACTACATCGTCAAGGCGTCCATTGAGGCCGCCGGCCAGCCCAAGTACCACCGCTACTCCCCCGCCGCCGGCCTGCCGGAGCTCAAAAAAGCCATCGCCGAGAAGACTCTCCGCGACTCCGGCTACGCCGTGGATCCGTCCCGGGTGCTGGTGACGAACGGCGGCAAGCAGGCCGTGTACAACACCTTCGCCACGCTGTTGGATCCGGGCGACGAAGTGATTGTCCCCACGCCGTTCTGGACCACCTACCCGGAGGCCATCAGGCTCGCCGGCGGTGTCCCCGTTGAGGTGTTCGCCGGACCTGAGCAGGACTACCTGGTCACCGTTGAGCAGCTTGAGGCCGCGGTGACGGACAAGAGCAAGATCCTGCTGTTTGTCTCGCCGTCCAACCCCACCGGCTCCGTCTACAGCCCCGAGCAGGTCGCCGAAATCGGCAAGTGGGCCGCCGCCAAGGGGCTCTGGGTGGTCACCGACGAGATCTACGAGCACCTGACGTACGACGGCGTCCCGTTCACCTCCATCGCCACCGCAGCCCCGGAACTGGGCGACAAAGTGGTCATCCTCAACGGCGTCGCAAAGACCTATGCGATGACCGGCTGGCGCGTCGGCTGGATGATCGGCCCGGCCGACGTCATCAAGGCAGCCACCAACCTGCAGTCGCACGCCACCTCCAACGTTTCTAACATCATGCAGATCGCAGCCCTCGCCGCGGTCTCCGGACCGCTCACCGCCGTCGACGAGATGAAGGTGGCATTTGATCGCCGCCGCAAGGCGATCGTTGCCGGCCTGAACGCGATCGACGGTGTTGAATGCCCGACGCCGAAGGGTGCGTTCTACGTCTACGCGGACGTCCGTGCGCTGCTGGGGAAGGAATTCCCGACGGCGGCAGGCACCGCAACGCCGTCGACCTCCGCCGAACTGGCTGCTTTGATCCTGGATGAGGTTGAAGTTGCCGTGGTACCGGGTGAGGCGTTCGGCCCTTCAGGCTACCTGCGGCTCTCCTACGCCCTGGGCGACGATGACCTCGCCACCGGCGTCGCCCGGCTCCAGGACTTCCTGGGCCAGGCCAAGTAGGGACGCTCTCTCACTTCCTGCAGGAAATACTCAAACGCTCTATCACTTTCTTTAGGAGTGATAGAGCGTTTGCGCTTAAGCCGCATCAAGTGAGAGAGCGTTGGGGGAAAAGGCACATTATGTGAGAGAGCGTCCGGGGTGGGCTAGAGGAGGCGGCGTTCGGCGGCCCACTTGGTCAGCTCGTGTCGGCTGGAGAGCTGGAGTTTGCGCAGCACCGCTGAGACGTGGGTTTCCACGGTTTTGATGCTGATGAACAGCTCCTTGGCCACCTCCTTGTAGCTGTAGCCCCGGGCGATCAGACGCATCACTTCAAGCTCGCGGGCAGACAGCCTGTCCAGCTCGTCGTCGGCAATATCGGCCGGAGCGGTGCCGAAGGCGTCCAGCACGAAGCCGGCCAGCCGGGGCGAGAACACAGCGTCGCCACCGGCGACTCGGAACACGGCGTCGGTGATCTCGGCCCCGGAAATCGTCTTGGTGACATACCCCCGGGCACCGGCGCGGATGACTGACACCACGTCCTCGGCGGCGTCGGAGACGCTCAGGGCCAGGAACTTGGTGGTGGCCAGGAGCGACGCGGAACCCGCGATGACTTCCCGGCCGCCGCCACCCAGACCACCGGGCAGGTGCACGTCCAGGAGCACCACCTCCGGACGCTCCTGCGCGATCACCGCGATGGCCTGCTCAACCGTTGCCGCTTCCCCCACTACTTGGATGCTCTCAGAGAGGTCGGCCTTGAGTCCCGAGCGGAAGATGGCGTGATCGTCCACGATGACCACCCTGACCGGCGTTGCGGGGCGGATGGGCCCGGTCCCCTGTATGCCGGTCCCCTGTACGTTGTTCATGATTTCCCTTCCGCGTTTTCCGGTTGGAGTGCCGGCATTCCCAGCCGCACCTCAGTGCCGTTGGGCGTGCTGGTGATGGAGGCGGACCCGCCGTGGCGTTTCATGCGTCCGATGATCGATTCGCGGACACCGAGACGGTCTTCGGGCACCTCCTGCAGGTCGAAGCCCGGCCCCCTGTCCTTGATGAAGATTTCCGTCCGACCATCGGAAACTTCGAGGTAGACAGAGACGGTCCCGCCGCCGTGCCGGGAGGCATTGAGCATCGCCTCACGGCTGGCCTGGACCAGGGCTTCATGGGATTCGGTCATGGCTGTGTCCCCGACGCTCACCACCTCCACAGCGTTGCCGAGCGAGTCTTCCACTTCGGCACCCACGGCCTTGATGCGGTCCGAAAGCTGGCCCGCCTCCTTACCCGGGTCCTGGAACAGCCAGCTCCTGAGCTCACGTTCCTGCGCCCGGGCGAGCCGGACAACGTCGTGCTCGTTTCCCGCCCGCCGCTGGATCAGGGCGAGGGTCTGGAGGACGGAATCGTGCAGGTGGGCAGCGATCTCGGCCCGCTCCGTTTCACGGATACGGCCCGCCCGCTCAGTTTCCAGGTCCCGCCAGAATTTGAGGGCCCACGGAAGAAGTACCAGCACCACGCCGCCCAGCACCGACACCGACGCCAGCAGCGCCAGCCAGGTCTGTTCCCAGGATCCGGAACCGGACACCATCACCAGCACGCCGGCAACCACCAGCGCCAGACCGGCGGCCAGGCGCGCCCAGCCGCCTGCCTGATCGGCCTTGGTTTTGTCCACGAGCCCCGCGCGGCGGGTTTCGTCGAGCTGCATCCAGGCGATGGCTGCACCGCCCAGCACGGCAGCCGCGGGGATAAGGGTCTCCAGGGGCACGTCCACGCCCAGGAGCCGGGCAATCATGATGCCCGCCACGAGGAGGAGTCCGGCGCCCAGCAGAATCTCCTTGCCATAACGCATGCTGCGGACCCGGAACCACGGCGGCCGCACGGGGGCCCCGTAGCTCGAACCGTAGCCGGCAGCGGGCCCGCCGGAAACACCCCCCGGGGCGAAAGCACCGGCGTCGGGATTTCCCCACCAGGGAGCGGCCGCGGGCGAGCCCTGCGACGGCGCCGCCGAGTGCGGCCCGGCGCTGAATGCCGGGTCAAGGCTGACGGCCGGGGCAATGGGCGACGCCGGACGCCTGGCATTGCGCCGGGCACTTTCGTCGGCGGTGGGGACCATGATCCACAGCCACGCATAGAAGGCCAACCCGGCGCCACCGGCGAGCGTCGCGAGTGCCATGCCGATCCGCACGCTTTTCACCGGCCAGCCCAGATGCGCCGCGAGGCCGGCACAGACGCCCGCGATGACGCGGTCGCTGCTGCGGACAAGCGGTGGGCGGGTGAGGGCGGTGGTCATGTGTCAATCCAAGCACGGATCAGGGTTCCCCGGACCCGATTCCGGCCTGAACCGGGGGTAACTCAGGGGCGAGTCAGGGTGTTCCCCAGTAGAGCTGCGCCGCCCCGGACGGCAGGATCGAAGTATGAACTCCCAGACCCCCACCCCCGATGACGGCCAGCCCACCGAACCGCTCCCCCCAAGCGACCCGGACCAGCCGACCGAACCCCTGCTGCCACCCCCGGCTGCTTCGCAGGACACACCCCCGACCGCCGGTCCCTATGCCGGCCCGTACGCAAGCCCGCATGCCGGCCCGTATTCCGGCCCGTACTCCAGCGCCAAAGCGCCGGGGCAGTCCGGTGACTTCTTCACCTGGGTCCGGAGCCACGGTATCCAGCGCGGACGCGACCGGTGGATCGGCGGTGTCTCCAGCGGCATCGCGCACCGGATGGGCATCGATCCGCTGATTGTCCGCGGCATCTTCATTGTCCTCACCCTCTTCGCCGGAATCGGCGTCCTGCTCTACGGCCTGGCCTGGGCAGTCCTTCCCGAACCCGACGGGCGCATCCACGTCCAGGAAGCCGGCGCCGGCCGCTGGTCCAGCGGCATGACAGGCGCCCTGATCACCACTGTGGTGGGGCTCACCGGGCTGGGCGGCGGATTCTGGGGCTGGAGCCGCAACGGCTTCGGCGGATTCCTCTGGACCGTCTTCTGGGTGGGCGGCGCCATCTACTTCATCTACTACCTGACCCAACGCAACAAGGCCCGGAATGGAGCTCCCATGAACGCCGCACCGCAGCCGGCCGGCGCAAACTCCGGTTACTCGGCCGACCCCACCGCCCCCTATGCCTCGCCGTTTGCGGCCACGGATTCCGCCTCTGCCCGCACGTCGAGCACGTCCGGCGCGACCGGCAGCGCGCCTTACCTTCCGGTCCCGCCGTCGAGCGTCAACCCGCCTTACGGTGGGGGCAGCTACGGCGGCGGCAGCTACGGCGGGGGCGGCAGCGACGGCGGTGCCTACGGCGGCTACCAGCCTCCACAGGGCCCGGCACGCGCACCCAAGGTCCGCCCGTCCGGCCCCGGCGCCCCGGCAGTAGCCATTACAGCCGGAACAGCGCTCCTGGTGGGTGGCGGGCTCAAAGCCCTGGACGCCGGCAACGTGATCAACCTCGGCGACGCCGCCAACGCGATCGTCTGGGCCAGCGGTGCAGCCGTCCTGGGCCTGGGCATCCTGGTCGCGGGCCTGCGCGGCAGGACGTCCGGAATCCTCGGATTCTTCGCCGTTGTTGCCCTGGTGATTGGCAGCATCTTCAACGTTGTGGGCAACGGCGACAGGGTCCGCTTCACCCAGGTCGACTGGGCACCGACGAGCCAGCAGCAGGCGGCCGATGGCTTCAGCGTCACCGGCGGCAGGGGAACCGTTGACCTCACCCAATTGGGCGCGCAAGCCCCGCTGGACTCAGAAGTCGTGGTTCCCCTGGACATCACGGCGAGCAACGTCACCGTGATCCTCCCCAGCAACATTCCCGTGGACGTGAGGGCAGACATGACGCTGGGGAACCTCAACGAAGGCACCAACCACCGGGGCGGCATTACCTCCCAGGAAACCAGCTACAACACCGACAAGCCAGGCGGCCACCTGATCATCCGGATCGACGGCACCCTCAGCAACGTCACCATCCAGGAAGGAAACTGACATGAGCAGCTTCGATCCGGCACCGGATTCGTCTACCCCGCAAACCCCGACGACGGTGCACACCGACGCGGCCGGACCCTCACCCACACGGGTGGGCACGATAGTCTGGGGCCTGATCGTGATGGCGCTGGCCGCCCTGATCATCATCGCCCAGTTGGGCGTGGTAACCCTGAACGGCACCTACGTACTGATCGGCCTTATGATCGGCGCCGGCGCCGCGCTGGTGATCGGCGGGCTGCTTTCGGCCCGAAAGCGTGACAATGAACCCACAACAGGGAAGTCTTGAACCATGGACAAGTTCTTCAGCATCGTCAGGGGCTTCGGCCTGAAACGTGGACCCCAACGCTGGCTGGGAGGTGTGTGCGGCGGCATTGCAGCAAAGCTCAACGTGGATGTGGCATTCGTCCGGATCGCTTTCCTGGTCTTCTGCCTCCTCCCCGGCCCCGCCGTCGTCCTCTACATCGCAGCGTGGCTGGTCCTTCCTGACCAGCAGAACTCCATCCCGCTGCAGAAATTCCTGGACCGCCGCTCCATCAGCTGACCTCAGGTCAGAACCGCAAGGCCCCCGCTCCCCGGAGAATTCCTTCCAGGAGCGGGGGCCTTTCTGCTGTCCTTGTCCACCGGCCGGTGGACAACAGATTCAACCGGCCGGGCCTGTTGACCGGCACCCCGGGACTGCAACGCTGGAAGCATGAACACTTCCCTCATCCCCGGGCAGCGGCAATCGCCTGATGCCATCTGAGCAATCCCGAGGTGGCCACCGCGCTCCATATCGCCGAGGCGACGGTCAAGACCCACCTGCTGCGGATCTTCAACAAGCTGGACGTGGACGACAGGACCCGTGCCGTGGTCCTTGCCATGGAGCGGGGCGTTTTGTAACCGGTTTGTGTCGTAACGCACACCGCCGACTACAATCTAGGTGAGCTCAGCGTGGCGCTCTGCCTGTAAACCTTCACACCAGGATTTGAGCCGAGACATGAAAATTGGAATTCTTACCAGCGGCGGCGACTGCCCCGGACTGAACGCTGTCATCCGCGGAGCCGTCCTCAAGGGCATCGCCATCCACGGCCACGAATTCGTGGGGTTCCTGGACGGCTGGCGGGGTGTCGTCGAAGGCGACATCATCGACATCCCCCGCAGCATGGTCCGCGGCATCGCCAAGCAGGGTGGCACCATCCTGGGCACCTCCCGCACCAACCCCTTTGAAAACGGCGGCGGGCCGGAGGTCATCAAGGCCCACATGGACCGCCTCGGCATCGACGCCATCATCGCTATAGGCGGCGAAGGGACCCTCGCGGCCGCGAAACGCCTTACCGACGTCGGTCTCAAGATCGTGGGTGTCCCCAAGACCGTGGACAACGATCTTGACGCCACCGACTACACGTTCGGTTTTGATACGGCCGTCCAGATCGCCACCGAGGCCATCGACCGGCTCCGGACCACGGGCGAGTCCCACCACCGCTGCATGATCGCCGAGGTCATGGGCCGCCACGTTGGTTGGATTGCCCTGCACGCCGGCATGGCCGCCGGCGCCCACGCCATCCTGATCCCCGAGCAGAAGGTCAGCATCGAGCAGATCACCGAATGGGTCCAGGAAGCCCATGACCGTGGCCGCGCCCCGTTGATTGTTGTTGCCGAGGGCTTTGTTCCGGACCACATGGAATCCCCGCACTCCGAGCGCGGCCTGGACACGTTCGGCCGGCCCCGTCTGGGCGGCATCGCGGACCAGCTCGCCCCCGAGATCGAAGCCCGCACCGGCATCGAGACCCGTGCCACGATCCTGGGGCACATCCAGCGCGGCGGCGTCCCGTCCGCGTTCGACCGTGTGCTCGCCACCCGGCTGGGCATGGCCGCAATCGACTCCGTGGTGGAGGGCTACTGGGGCACCATGGTGGCCCTCAAGGGCACCGACATTGTACACGTGAGCTTCGACAAGGCCCTGGGCCAGCTGAAGACCGTACCGCAGAACCGCTACGACGAGGCTGCGGTCCTGTTCGGCTAAGCCTGATCAGCGCGAACGGACACTTGAGGCCCTCCGCTGTGGGGCCTCAAGTGTCCGTTCGCGCTTCCCTGTGCTGGGTAGGCTGGGGATATGACTCTTGACCCCGGTTCCGCCGCCATCATCCAGCTCGCTTGGGCCCGGCATTTGGGGCTCGACGACGGCGCTTTCGCTGCGTCGCTGACTTCCGGCGAGCGTTTGGTCAGGGCCGACGACGCTGCAGGGACTGTGGAGTTCGTCAGGCTGTTCGGCAGCTCGGCACTGGTGGGACCCCAATGGGTCATTGACGCCGCCGCCGGAATTCCGGATGAGGAGATGGCCCAGCATGTGACCCTCCTGACCCTGACCCGGTCCCACGGAGGCCACGGCCTCGGCGCCGCGGCATTGTTCTTCGCCGACGACCTGCCCCTTCGCCAGCCCTCCGAAGAGCTGACCGTGTCCCACGGAAACCCGGAGGCGATCGAGCTGGAAGGCCTGTGCCCGCCGGACGACGTCAACGAAGTGCACCTGTCAGAACTTGGGCACCGCTACACGATTCTCCACGAGGTGGACGGGCGGCGCTTCCCGGTGGCCTGCGGCGCCTACGGGGAATGGGAAGGACTTCTCGCGCAGATGGGAGTCCTGGTGGACCCCGAGTGGCGGCGACGCGGGCTCGGATCGGTGGCCGCATCGATCGCCGCCCACGCGGCCCTCGCGGCGGGCCTCACCGTCCAGTGGCGCGCCGAGGTCAGCAACACCGGCGCCGTGGCCCTGGCGCGGCAGCTGGGCCTGTCCACCGGCGGCATCCAGACCAGCGTGCACCTGGGCTGACGCCGCCTGGGACGGCTGCCTACTTTTGGGACGCCGCCTAGGACGCCCGGGTGGCACCCTCTACGGCCGGAGCCGCCGGCTGACCGCCCCAGCCCGCTGCTACCTTGGGCTTGGCGAAGAACAGTGCCACGGCTGCGCCCACCAGGATCACACCGGCAGGAAGCAGGATGGACTGTCCCATCGCCGTCGAGAATCCCTCATGGAGCGCCTCAGGCAACAGTCCGGAGAATTCCATTCCGCCGGACCCGGAACCTTGCGCGGGAAGCTCCGCGGCCAGGCGCGCCTGGATGAGCACGGCGAGGGCCGCGCTGCCCAGTACCGCGCCGATCTGACGGGTGGTGTTGTAGACCCCGGAACCTGCCCCGGCCTGACGCGGGGGCAGATTGCGCGTGGCCGTGGAGCTCAGGGGCGCCCAGATGCCGGCATTCGCGAACCCCAGGACAGCACTGGGCAGGAGAAAGAGCAGGATGGGGGTATCCGGGTGCATCAGGTGAAGCCAACGGTGGTGATGCCGATGTTTGCCAAGGAGAAATTGCGGTCCCGGAACAGGCCCAGCGGCAGGAGCGGCTCGCCCTTGTTGAAGCGCTGCCAGAGTATGAACGCCCCAAGGACCAGCAGGCCGGAGATGATGAGACCCCAGACGCTGACGGGGCCAACGATGGTCCCCCAGTTGTACGTCTCGCCTTCCTGGATGCCGAACACCAGGAGGAACAGCCCGGCGGCGCTGAGCAGCACGCCCGGGATGTCGAACTTATGGGGGTCCGTGCTGAGGGTGGGGACGAACCGCCAGGCGAGGATAAATCCAACGATGCCGACCGGCACGTTGATGAAGAAGATCCATTCCCAGCCGAGGCTGTCCACGATCAGGCTGCCCAGGATTGGTCCCCCCAGCGTTGCCAGGCCCGCGGTGGCGCCCCACAGGCCCATGGCGGCGCCCCTTCGGTCCGGCGGGAAGATCCTGGTGATCACCGCCATGGTCTGCGGCGTCATGATGGCGGCGCCCAGGCCCTGGAAGATCCGGGCCGTGATCAGCGTCTGGACGTCACCGGCCAGCCCGCACCAGAGGGAGGCGAGCGTGAAGACCACGAGGCCGGAGAGGTAGAGCTTCTTGGGTCCGAAGCGGTCGCCGAGCCGGCCAGTGCCAAGGCCGCGCTACATTTTCCAAGCCTCAGTTGCCCAACAGATCGAGGATGTCGGTACGGGCGAACATCTGCGCGGCAGCCCGGGCGGAGGGGCTGCCGGCGTCGGGATCTGCTCCGGCGTCGAGCAACACGCGGGACACGTCCGTGTACCCCTTGAATGCTGCACCGGCCAAGGGGGTCTGGCCGCGGTCGTTGGCCGTGTTGGCCTCTCCGCCGTGCTCCAGGATCAGCTGTACCGTCTCAGCGTGGCCGTGGTATGCGGCCAGCATCAGAAGCGAATCGCCCGCGGTGTTGGTCATGGTGGCGGGCGCTCCGGCCTCGAGATAACTCCGCAGCAGACCGGTGTCCCCCTCCCGGGCAGCCTGGAAGAGCCGGTGCGCCAACGCCACCGCTTCGTCGTCGGTCGTGGCCTCGGGTTTGGCGGCGCCGGGCGTAGCGGCGTCGGGTGCGGTGTTCTCGGTCATGAGCGGGTCCCCCTCAGGAATCCAGTCTGGCGTCCCACTACCTGGCCGGCGTCGGGAGCAACAATTACTTCCTGGGCAGCGATGTAAGGCTCGTCGCCGTCCAGCACGGTCAGCATTTCGTCCGGTGCGACGGACCGTTTGATGACGGCCAACGCCACCGGGCCCATTTCGTAGTGCTGCGCAACGGAGGTCACTGTTCCGACCTTCCGTTCGCCGAGCATGACCTGGCTGCCGGGCGCGGGCATGGTGTGCTGCGATCCGTCCAACTGGAGGAACACCAGGCGCCGCGGCGGATGGCCCAGGTTGTGCACGCGGGCGATGGTCTCCTGGCCTTTGTAGCAGCCCTTGGACAGGTGCACGGCGGTGCGGAGGAGGTCCAGTTCGTGCGGAATGGTTTTGTCGTCGGTTTCGGCGCCCAGCCTGGGGCGCCACGCAGCGATGCGGAGGGCTTCGGCCGCCATTACGCCGGCGAGCGGGCGGTCTGCCAAAGTGTCCTCAAGTGCTGCGGCCGGGACGAGGTACTCGATCCAGGGCCGCTCCAGCCCTGGGTGCCCTTCCTCCGGAACCACAGCGTAGGAGTAGCCGCCGGCGCCGACGTGCGGCCACGGATCCCGCCAGGCCAGCAGTGCGGACCATTCCTCCACAGTCTTGGTGGACCCGAGAACTGCCCAGTCGGCGGAGACGTCGGTGACCTCGACGCGCAGCATGAACTTCATTTTGTTCAGCCACTCAGCCAGCGGTGCAGCCTCGGCGGCTTCAACAATCAGCCAGGTGGTCCCGCCGTCGTCCACTACACGGGCGTCAAACTCGATCCGGCCTTGGATACTCAACAGCAGCAACTCACTTGACTCGTCCGGCTGCAGGCCTGTGACCTGCTGGGAAGACAGGGTGTTCAGCCAGGTCAGCCGGTCCGGACCGCTGACCGTCACCACGCCGCGGTGGGAGAGGTCGACGACGGCGGTACCGGCCGCGAGGGCGCGCTGCTCACGCAGCGGCTCACCGTAGTGGGATGCGACGCCGGTGTCCGCGCCGGTGGCCTCGACGGCGCCGGGGCGCGACAGTAGGGGGCTGGGAGTAGTCATACTGGGGGAACGTCCTTAGGTCGGTGGGTATTCCGGTCTCGGGCAGCGGGTCCTGACAGGCTCGACCACCGGTGGGTCAACCACCGCGCCGCGGCGTTAGCGGTATTCCGGGTTTTCGAAGTCGAAGCGTGTTCCGGCTTTCCATTCTTCAGGAAGATTGCCGTAGGCGGGAATCCCGCCGGCGTCCTTAAGCATCCGGGCGAAATGCAGCAGGTTCCATGTCATAAACGTGGTGTTGCGGTTGGTGAAGTCGGATTCGGGGCCGCCGGAGCCTTCGTCAAGATAGCTCGGGCCGGGGCCAACCGGGCCGATCCAGCCGGCGTCGGCCTGGGGTGGGATGGTGAAGCCGATGTGCTGCAGGCTGTACAGCACGTTCATGGAACAGTGCTTGATGCCGTCCTCGTTGCCGGTGATCAGGCACCCGCCAACTTTGGGGTAAAACACCCATTGGCCCTTGTGGTTGAGTTCCCCCGAATGCGCGTAAAGCCGTTCGATCAGCTTCTTGGTCTGGGAGGAGTTGTCGCCCAGCCAGATGGGACCGGCCACCACCACAATGTCGGCCTCCTCAACAGCAGGGTACAGTTCCGGCCACTCATCGGACGGCCAGCCGTGCTCGGTCATGTCCGGGTAAACACCGCTCGCGATGTCGTGATCGACAGTCCTGATCACGCGGGTGCTCACGCCCTGTTTCTCCATGATGAGGCGGCTGACATTGATCAGGCCCTCGGTGTTGCTGGTCTCGGGCGACCGTTTCAGAGTGCCGTTGAAGAACACAGCCTTCAGGTCGCTGTAATCCGTGGAGTCCTTCTGTGTAGCCATGATGCTCCCTTGATTCACTCGTGGGTGAAGCCCAGGATGCCAAGTCTACCGATGACCGGTGACACGGCAGGGCGTCAGGAAACCTTTTTCAGGAAGGCAGAGGCGTGCGCTTCGAGGCCCTTGCCGGGCTGCGATGTTCCGCCGGTGGCCACGTCCCAGCGCCAGAGCAGGTTGCCGTCCACCAGTCCGAAGATCCGGGTGGCCGCGCTGTAGTCCTTGGAATGGCTTCCGCGCATCACCATATCGGTGGTCAGCTGGATCTGAGGGCCCTTGATCTGCCCGTAGTAGAGCTCGGAGATCCCGCCGGGATGTGAGATGGACACCGAGATATCGAACCCGCCGTCTTTATTGCGGAGCGCTTCGACTTCATCGGCGCTCTTGAGAGCGGGAACAATATCGGCCGGAATCAGGCCCGGTCCGCCGTCGGCATCAAGCTGTTTGCGCTCCAGCGCCCAAAAACCGGTCTCAACCGTCAGCGGCCGCAGGCGCGTGCCGTCGTCGTCGGTTAACCAGCTCTCCGCGCGGTACTGAAGATACGGCAGGCCGTTGTGCGTGAAGGAGACATGCTGGAGGAAGTGCTCCGAGTCCTCGTCCCCGCTGCCGAGCCGGCCGCTGCCTTCCCACTCACCAATGAGCCAGGAAAGCGGAACAAGTTCCGGTGTCAGGTCTGTAGGAATTTCTATCGGCACGGCAATTACCTCAGGAAAATGCTAGCTCGTTGAACGGGTTTACTTCTGGCCTTTGAAGAGGCGGTAAACCACAAAGCCGGCGAACCAGGCCATGGACAGGCTGGCGATGCCGAGCAGGACGAGGAAGAAGATTTCAAATGCAAGTACGGACATGATGCCATCCTAACCGGTTAGTAGATGAGTAGTTTGTCTATGAAGTAAGCCAGGGAGCCCACGGCCGAAACCGGCGCAAGGCCCATGCTAACCGCAGCCAAAGGATTCAGCGGACCGCCGCGGAGTGTTACGAGTCGGCGGAAGCTGACCAGCACGGCGCCCACCACAACACCGAAGATCGCCGCCGGCAGAACAGCAATATCGGAAAAGACCAGTCCGGCGAGCGGCCCGGCAAGTCCTGCCATCACAATGCCGAGGGGGGCCACGATGCTGTCCGGCCAGCGGATCAGGCCGGCCAGCAGAGCCACGGCAGCGCTGATGGCTGCCACCAGGAGCATCTCCCGCACGCCGTTGAAGCGCGCGCCGGCAATCCAGCCTGCCCCCAGGCACGAGAGGAGTACCCCGGCGCAGCAGCCCAGCGTGGACTCAAGCCGTTGGGCCTGGCCCGTGCCTCGGATGAGCTGCACCACAAACACAGCCATCATTCCCAACGCCATGAACGCCGGCGTCCAGTCCAGGAAACCCGGGGCGGGGACAAAACCGGCAGCGAGCGCCGATCCGACGCCCGGCAGCGCAATGACGGCTGCAAGGGTCTTTTTCGCGGGGATGCGCAGGAAATGGGGCCAGCCGATGCCTACTGCCACAGCGATCGCCACAGCGACGCCGATGAGTACCTCACGTGAGATGTAGACGCCGGCGATGATCGCTACGAGTCCCGCCACTCCGACAACACCGATGACCCACGAGTCCAGTGACTTTGCCGGGGCCTGCACGTCGGCGGTCATCGGAAACCCGGCCGGCCAGTTCGCTTCGGCTTCGACTCTGCACTCAATTCGTGGCATCCCATTCTGGCTGTGGACCCGGCGGCTCGGCCTTCGGTGTCAGGGCGTTCTGCCCGACGGTTCAATCCTGCCTTATGTGACCCGGATATGTCGCAAAACGAAGGTTTGAGGGGGCGGAATCCGTGCTGTCGTGCAGGCCGGTGGGTATACTCAGAGTTCAGCTACGCTTCCTGCTACGGATGCCGGCCGGATAGATACTTAGTCGGCCAAGTCCGCTGCAGTGAGATAGTACCGGCCGGTGAAAACCCGGTTCAGTCGCCCGAAGATGCGCGGACGCCCCTTGGAGGAACAATGTCGCACATCCTGCTATTGACGAACAGCACCGGTTCTTCGGTAGACATTCTGCCTGCCCTGGAATTGCTGAACCACCGCGTGCACATCCTCGCCGCGGAACCCACAGCCCTGCTGGAGACCGATCCCTGCGACATTGTGCTCCTCGACGCCCGCAAGGACCTGGTGGGCGCCCGCTCCCTCACCCAGCTGCTCAAGGCCACAGGTCTGAGCGCACCCCTGGTCCTGATCCTGACCGAGGGCGGCATGGCCGCTGTTTCTTCGGCCTGGGCCGTGGATGACATCGTGCTCGATTCAGCCGGTCCCGCCGAAGTGGAAGCCCGCATCAGGCTCTCCGTGGCGCGGGCAGTTCCGGACAAGGATGACGCCCCCACGGAGATCCGGGCGGCAGGCGTGGTCATCGATGAAGCGAGCTACACTGCCCGTGTCAACGGCGCCCCGCTGAACCTGACGTTCAAGGAATTCGAGCTCCTCAAATACCTGGCCCAGCACCCCGGCCGCGTCTTCACCCGCCAGCAACTGCTCACCGAGGTGTGGGGCTATGACTACTACGGCGGCACGCGCACCGTGGATGTCCACGTCCGGCGGCTGCGTGCCAAACTCGGTGCAGACCACGAAAACCTGATCAGCACGGTCCGGAACGTCGGCTATCGCCTGACCCTGGTGCGGCAGCAGGAAGACGAACTGACGGAAGCCTGACACCGTTCAGACAGCAACAGCCCCGGACCGCTGGTCCGGGGCTGTTGCTGTCGTAGTGATGCTGTATTTGTGGAGGACATACGGGTCGAACGTATCGAGGCCACCCCACTGGTGGATCCCCCTCGTTTCCCACCGTTACCGGCGGGTGAGATATCGACTATACGTGCCTGCCCCGGGGCCATCAAATCGGAGCGCCGTCCGGCCGGGGCGTATAGCCTAGCCTCATGAGTCCTGCGCACCCGGAAAAATGGCCCGTCCTTATTATCCACGGCGGTCTGGAAGAACAGCTGCTGAAGGACTGCGTGGCGCTCCTCGCAGCTGCCGAGGAGTCTGACGGCAACCCCTCGCTTTCCGAGCAAACGGTGGTGACGCTCCGCGCCGGGGACTCTGCAGAGCATTCCCTCCTGACCCTGGCGCTCTACGCGCCGGACGAGGACTCCGATCCCTCCTCCGGCCAGGACCTGGCCGGGTTTGCCGTTGTTGTGGAGGAGCCGGACGGCAGCGGAGTGCTGGAAATTGCCGTCCACCCCAGCTACCGCAACCAGGGCGTGGCGGACAGGCTTGTCGGCGCACTTCAGTCCGGGCGAGGCCTGGATGGGCTGAAGGCTTGGTCCCACGGCAACCACGAGGCAGCCGCGGACCTCGCCGCCCGCTACGGCTACGGTCCGGTGCGCGAACTCTGGAAGATGAGGCTGACCACCGCCACGGCAGAACTGCCCGACGTCGGCCTGCCGGATGGCGTCACGCTCCGCGCCTTTGCGCCGGGCAGGGACGAGGACCGCTGGCTGGCTGCGAACCGCGCCGCATTTGCCCACCACCCCGAGCAGGGCTCGATGTCCCGCGCGGACCTGGATGCCCGCATGGCCGAGGACTGGTTTGATCCCGCCGGCTTCCTGTTGGCCGTGGACGCCGAGGACCGGTTGCTGGGATTCCACTGGACCAAGGTGCATCCGCGCCACGGCGCCCACCCTGCGATCGGCGAGGTCTACGCGGTGGGCGTCACACCGGCCGCGCAGGGTATGGGCCTGGGAAAAGCACTCACTGTGGCTGGCATCAGGCATCTGCAGGGCCTGGGGCTTCACGCCGTCATGCTCTACACGGATGCCGACAACACCGCTGCCGTTTCCCTTTACCGGGGCCTGGGCTTCACACGCTGGGATATGGACGTGATGTACGGACCGCTGGCCTCTGTTTAGTGCCGCCCGGGTGAGTTATCCCTCTCGTGTGACTAACGACTTCGGATGGCCCGAAATCTAGGGCTTGTGGACGCTGATTGATTGTAAGGTTGGTAAAGAACCGCGCCGGCCGAGGGCCAGCATCAAGCGCCAGGTAAGAGGAGAGACCATGAAACCGGAACCCGCCGGAACAGTCACGTCCGAGGGCGCTTCAGTGCCGGTGCGCGCGCGCTTCGGCTCATCCGAAGTCCCTGCCTCGCGTGCAACGCAGGACCGGATCGACATCCCCGAGTTTGCGCCCAACCTTGTGCCCGAAGGGGACATCCGGCCTGACCGTTTCCTGGACCGCGAGCTCAGCTGGCTGGCTTTCAACTCCCGCGTCCTGGAACTCGCCGAAGATCCCTCGCTCCACCTCCTGGAACGCGTGGCTTTCCTGTCCATCTTCGCGTCCAACCTGGACGAGTTCTTTATGGTCCGGGTGGCCGGCCTGAAGCGGCGCATCGCCACCAACCTCGCCGTGCCCTCCCCTGCCGGCCTCAGCCCTGTGGAGGTACTGGAGAAGATCGGCGACGAAGCCCACCGCCTCCAACAGCGCCATGCCCAGGTCTACGCCGAACAGATCCGCCCCGCCCTGGCCTATGAGCACATCCACCTGATGCACTGGGACGAACTGGATGACGCCGCCAAGCAGCAGCTCAGTGCCATGTTCGCCGAAAAGGTCTTCCCGATCCTGACGCCGCTGGCCGTGGACCCGGCACACCCGTTCCCCTACATTTCGGGGCTCTCCCTCAACCTGGCCGTCGTGGTCCGCAACCCCGTGAGCGACAAGGAACTGTTCGCCCGCCTCAAGGTTCCGGACCAGCTTCCCCGCCTGATCTCCATCGACGGTCCGCGGGCCGGGGCCGTGGCGGGACGCGTGGCGCGTTTCATCGCGCTTGAGGAAGTCATCGCCGTCCACCTGGACAAGCTCTTCGCCGGCATGGAAGTCCTGGAACACCACATCTTCCGCGTCACGCGCAACGAGGACCTCGAAGTGGAAGAGGACGACGCCGAGAACCTCCTGCAGGCGCTGGAGAAGGAACTGCTGCGCCGCCGGTTCGGCCCTCCCGTCCGCCTCGAAGTCACCCACGACATCAACCCGAACATCCGGGCCCTGCTCATCCGTGAGCTCGGAGTGGAAGAGTCCGAGGTGTACTCGCTCCCGGCTCCGTTGGACCTCCGCGGCCTGTCCGTCATTGCCGGAATTGACCGTGCCGACCTTCATTACCCCAAGCACATGCCGCACACGTCCCGATTCCTCAACGAGTCCGAGACGTCCAAGGCCGCCAACGTTTTCTCGGCCATGCGCCGCCGCGACATCCTGCTCCACCACCCGTACGACTCCTTCTCCACCTCCGTGCAGGCGTTCCTGGAACAGGCGGCCGCGGACCCCAAGGTCCAGGCCATCAAGCAGACCCTGTACCGGACCTCGGGCGACTCCCCCATCGTTGACGCCCTGATCGATGCCGCAGAGGCCGGCAAGCAGGTGCTGGCCCTCGTGGAGATCAAGGCCCGGTTCGACGAGCAGGCCAACATCTCCTGGGCCCGCAAGCTGGAACAGGCGGGCGTGCATGTGGTCTACGGCATCGTGGGCCTGAAAACCCACTGCAAGCTGTCGCTGGTGGTCCGCCAGGAAGTGGACGGGCTGCGCCGCTACTGCCACATCGGCACCGGCAACTACCATCCCCGCACGGCCCGCTACTACGAGGACCTTGGCCTGCTGACCGCCAATGACCAGGTAGGCGAGGACCTTTCCAAACTGTTCAACCAGCTCTCCGGCTATGCTCCGAAGTCAACGTTCAAGCGGCTCCTGGTGGCTCCGCGCTCCGTCCGCTCCGGGCTGATCGACCGCATCGAGACCGAGATCCGCAACGCCAGGGCCGGGCTGGCCGCAAGGGTGCAGATCAAGGTCAACTCCATGGTGGATGAAGCCATCATCGACTCCCTTTACCGCGCGTCCCAGGCCGGCGTGATGGTTGACGTCGTTGTGCGCGGCATCTGCTCGCTGCGTCCCGGCGTTCCGGGCCTCAGCGACAACATCACGGTGCGCTCCGTGCTGGGCCGATTCCTGGAACACTCCCGGGTGTTCGCCTTTGCCAACGGCGGCGATCCTGTGGTTTACATCGGCTCGGCGGACATGATGCACCGGAACCTGGACCGCAGGGTCGAGGCCCTGGTCCAGCTGTCCAATCCCGACGACATCAGCTACGTCCTTAACCTGCTGCGCCGCTACATGGATCCGGAGACAGCCAGCTGGCATCTGGATAACCAGGGCCTGTGGAACCGGCACCACATTGCCGACGACGGCAGCCACCTCGACGACATCCAGTCCTGGCTGCTGGCCTCGCGCACCCGCCAGCGCAGCCTGAGCCGTCGGTAGGGCTACGGCGTTGGCGGGCGACATCCTCGTAGCAGACCAAACAGAACATCCCGGCGAGGCAATCGCCGTCGTCGCAGCCGGGGCACTGCCTTGGCGTATCAACTCCGAAGGTCTCGAAGTCCTGCTGATCCATCGTCCGCGGTATGACGACTGGTCCTGGCCCAAGGGCAAGATCGACGCCGGTGAGACCCTTCCCGAATGCGCGGCCCGTGAGGTGCACGAGGAGATCGGACTTGATGCGCCCCTGGGCATTCCGCTGCCGCCGATCCACTACCGGGTGGCGACTGGACTGAAGGTGGTCCACTATTGGGCGGTCCACGTCAACGGGGCCCGCCTCGTTCCCGACGGCAAGGAGGTGGACCGCGTGGTGTGGTGCGCCCCTGAAACGGCCGCGGGGCTGCTGTCCAATCCGACCGACGTCGTTCCCTTGGAGTACCTGCGGGCAGCCCATGGCCGGGGTGACCTCAACACATGGCCGCTGATTGTGGTGCGGCATGCAAAGGCCAAGCCCCGCTCGTCCTGGTCCAAAGCCGAGGGCGAACGGCCCCTGGCCGCGACGGGAATCAGGCAGGCGCAGGCCGTCAGCCGGCTGCTGCAGGCCTGGAAGCCGCCGCGCGTGGTGACGAGTCCCTGGCGGCGCTGCGTGTCAACCGTGGCGCCATACCTGAGGGCAACAGGGGCCAAGGTCAAACTGGTGGAATCGCTGACGGAACACCGGCACGCCCGGACCCCCAAAAAAACCGCTGCCGCCATTGAGTCGCTCCTGGAGAAGGCACGGCCCGTCGCCGTCTGCACGCACCGTCCCGCACTGCCCACCATCCTGGGCCAGCTGGCCAAGCACATGCCTGGCCGCGTGCGCGCGCTCCTGCCGGACGCCGACCCTTACCTGTCCCCCGGTGAGCTGGTGGTGTGCCACGTGGCCATCGACAACAGGCGCCGCATCGTGGCAGTGGAGCAGTTCAAGCCCTTCGACGACTGAGTTTTCGGCACGCCCGGCCGCGCCGCCCGGCTCACCGATGAACTGCTGCTCGATCTGGTCCGCGGCAAACTGAGGAAGGGCTGATCCGATGCGCGGCCGGCGGCCAACGCTGGGGCCGGCCGCGGGACCCTTGCGGGGTCGGCGGGGCTTCGCCCGGTAGACTTTAGCCGTGAGCATCCCGACGCCTTATGAAGACCTCCTGCGCGATGTCCTGGCCCATGGCACGCACAAATCCGACCGCACGGGCACCGGAACCACCAGCGTTTTCGGCCGTCAACTGCGCTTTGACCTTGGCCGGAGCTTCCCGCTGATCACCACCAAACGCGTGCATTTCAAGTCCGTGGCAGTGGAGCTGCTGTGGTTCCTGCGCGGTGAATCGAACGTCAAATGGATGCAGGACCAGGGCGTGAGCATCTGGAACGAGTGGGCCGACGCGGAAGGCGAACTGGGTCCCGTCTACGGCGTCCAGTGGCGCAGCTGGCCCACCCCTGACGGCGGCCATGTTGACCAGATCGCCGAGCTGGTGGGGAACCTCAGGACCAACCCGGACTCGCGCCGGCACATCGTGTCTGCCTGGAACGTCTCCGAGCTCAAGGACATGGCACTGCCCCCGTGCCACGCGTTCTTCCAGTTCTACGTGGCCGACGGCAAACTGTCCTGCCAGCTGTACCAGCGCTCGGCGGACATGTTCCTGGGCGTGCCCTTCAACATCGCCTCCTACGCCCTGCTCACGTGCATGATTGCGCAGCAGGTGGGGCTGGAGCCTGGCGAGTTTGTATGGACAGGCGGCGACGTCCACATCTACGAGAACCACATGGACCAGGTCCTGAAGCAGCTGGACCGGGAACCCTATGAATACCCGCAGCTGAGGATCACCCGGAAGCCGGCCTCGATCTTCGACTACACGCTCGAGGACTTCGAAGTGGTGGGCTACCAGCACCACCCCACGATCAAAGCCCCGATCGCCGTATGAGCACCGAGAACGCAGCAGACCCCCAGGACTTCACGCAGGAACTCGCCGGTTCCGTGACCGGCGTCGGCCTTGTGTGGGCGCAGACGTCCGGCGGCGTGATCGGCAAGGACGGCGACATGCCCTGGCACCTCCCTGAGGATCTGAAGCACTTCAACCGGCTCACCATGGGGCACCCCGTGATCATGGGGCGCAAGACGTGGCTGTCCTTCGCGGACAAGTACCGTCCCCTGCCCGGCCGGACGAACATTGTGATCACCCGGCAGAAAAACTGGGGCGAATCGCCCGAGGCGGAGGGCGCCGTCGTGGTCCCCTCCCTGGATGATGCCCTCCTTGAGTCGCAGTTCGTCGACGGCGGCGGGACCGTCTGGATCCTGGGCGGCGGGGAAGTCTTCCGCCAGTCCACCGAACTCGCCAACGTCGCGGTGGTCACCACCATCGACGTGGAGGCGGACGGCGACACGTTCGCCCCCGAGCTCGATGAGACCTGGGAGGCGGCGGCGTCCGTCCCGCCAGACGGGTGGCTGACGGCGGCCAACGGAACGCGCTACAGGTTTACCAAATGGATTAGGACGCAGGGCTGAGATGTTGAAAAAACCGGAAACACTGTTTGTGCTGGGCTACATGCTGCTGCCGCTGCTCGCGCTGCTGTCTGCGATCGTTGGCCTGACCATGATCCTGGGCGGCAACAAGATCCCCGGCGCCATCGTGCTGGTGGTGGTGACGCAGGTGTTTGCCTTCGGCGCCTTCTACGCGTTGCGACTCCGCAAAGCCGCGGTGCTGGAGGAAACCAACCGCAGCTGACGCCTGTTTCCCCCGCACGCCGCTCGTACGCATCCCCGCGCGGGTGACGTAACCGACTGCGCCCTGCGCGATCCGGCGTCTAAACTGGACGAATGACTACAGCAGCTACCCCCTCCGTCGGCCTGGTCGGATGGCGCGGCATGGTCGGCTCCGTCCTGATGCAGCGCATGCAGGACGAGGGCGACTTCGCCAACATCAACCCGGTGTTCTTCTCCACGTCAAACGCGGGAGGTGCCGCCCCGTCGATTGCCGGTGCTGCCGCTGGCGCCGCCGGCAAGCTTGAGGACGCGTTCGACGTCGACACGCTGGCTAAGCTGCCCATTATTGTCACCGCCCAGGGCGGGGACTACACCAAGCGCGTGCACACCGAGCTGCGTGGCCGCGGCTGGGACGGCCTCTGGATCGACGCCGCCTCCACGCTGCGCATGAACGACGACTCGATCATCGTGCTGGACCCGATCAACCGCGACGTCATCGACAAGGGCCTGGTCAACGGGACCAAGGACTTCATCGGCGGGAACTGCACCGTTTCCTGCATGCTCATGGGCCTCGGCGGGCTGTTCAAGAACGGCCTCGTTGAATGGGGCACGTCCATGACATACCAGGCTGCTTCCGGCGGCGGCGCCCGGCACATGCGCGAACTGCTCAGCCAGTTCGGCACACTCAATGCCGAGGTCAGCTCGGAACTGGACGACCCGGCGTCGGCCATCCTGGAAATTGACCGCAAGGTCCTCGCCCACCAGCGCACCGACATCGACGCCACCCAGTTCGGCGTGCCGCTGGCCGGTTCCCTGATCCCGTGGATCGACGCGGACCTTGGGAACGGCCAGTCCAAGGAAGAGTGGAAGGCCGGGGTTGAAACCAACAAGATCCTGGGCACCTCGGACGAAAACCGGATCATGATGGACGGCCTGTGCATCCGGATCGGGGCCATGCGTTCGCACTCGCAGGCGCTGACCCTCAAGCTCCGCGAGGACCTCTCCGTGTCCGAGATCGAGAAGCTACTCGCCGAGGACAACGAGTGGGCCAAGGTCATCCCGAACACCAAGGAAGACTCCATGGCGGGCCTGACCCCCGTGGCTGCGTCCGGCACCCTGGACATCCCCGTGGGCCGCATCCGCAAGATGGAAATGGGCCCGGAGTACATCAGCGCCTTCACCGTGGGCGACCAGCTGCTCTGGGGCGCCGCCGAGCCGCTGCGCCGCATGCTCAACATCGCCACCGGGAACCTGTAACCTCCCGCGGCTCCGGCGCCGCACTTCTGCGGGATACGCCAAGTGCTTCCACTCAAGTCGAAGGACCAGCCAGCCTTCTTCGATCAGTGCGTTCTCCCGGCGACGCTCTGCGAGCAGCACGTCCTCCGTGGGCCCGTAGTCGGTGTATTTGCCGCTGCCATCAAACTCAATCACTATGCGGGTTAGCGGATCCGCGAAGTCTGCCCGGAATTGACCACTTGGCGTCTGAATCTCGAACTGCGGAATGAACATGTGCAGATCGAATGATCGCAGCAGCCTGGTCCGGGTCTCCCCCACCGATTCCGACCGCCCATCCAGGGCCGCCAGCAGATCCAGCGCCCGCCGGTTCCCGCGTTTGACCGGTCCCACGTCCAGAAGTTGCCGCATGCTGTCGATCCCGGCTCCCTTGCGCAGCGCGTGGTCGCCGATCACGGCTGCCTGCTCCAGTGGCAGGATACGGGCGCAGTCCAGGACGGTCCGTTCAATGCCGGTGGTCAGAATCTCTTTGCCACCCATGCTCCACAGCGTTGTCACATCTACGGGTTGCAGGTCCATCCGGTGGGTGCGGACGTCCGTGCCGGCACTATTCGTCGAGTTGGCGTAGTCCGTGGTGACGTGGATCATGGGCCCGGCATCCCAGACGTGACACTCGTGCAGCCTGGCGGCACTGATATGGCTGTAGCGGCAGGCCCCGCCGGTGGACAGGAAGTGCGCCTGGATCCGCAGGGCGTCCCTGGTCCACGGCTCCGCTCTCTTCCAGTCAGCGTTCCGGACGTAAGCTCCGCGTCGAAGGCGCAGGATGGTTCCGGGGCGGACTGCCGCCGTCAGGACCCGCTCGTCCAGCCCTGCCGCGTCCAACTGTTGCGTGGAGGCAACGGGGAAGGCCGGCCAGCGCACATCCAGGAGCACACGGATTTTGTCGCCATTCATGGTCCAAGGTTCTCGGACGAGTGCTGGCCCGGGTAGATCGCAGCCACGTTATGTGGACAACCCCGGCAGCAATACCCGCATCCGCTTCTTCCGGCATCCTGCGCTGCCTCCCCGCTTGCCACCCGCCGCTTGAACGGCCCTGCCCCGCAGGAACGGTGCTGCCCCGCACCGCTTTTGCGGGGCAGGGCCGCCCGTGTTCGGCAGGGCGGCGATTGGGGCCTGGCTTAGCTGTCCAGGAATGCGAGGCACTGTACGGCGGCCTTGCTGAACGCCGCCTGCGCAGCGGGTCCAAGCGGTTTGGATTCGTCAAAGAGTTCAGGCACGACGGCGGAACTGCGGCCGGTGCCGGCCCGCGCCCACGTGCCGATCACCTCTCCCCCTGCCACGACGGTCTTCTTGAACACTCCGTTGCCGCCCGGGACGATCTTGTTGGCGTGCTCAGGGGCCAGCACAAGGCTCCGGTCCATGTAGCCCAGCACAAACTCGTCGAAGCCCGGCAAGAGGAGGACGGACCGCTGCCCGGGCACACCGTCGTCGAGCATTGATGCAGTCTCCGGTGACATCCAGTAGTGGACGCCCGCGAACTCCAGCTCCACCAGTTGGCCGCTGACCAGCTCAAACGCCGCCCGCACGTCGGTCAGGGGAATCTGCGTCCACCAGGCGAAGTCGCGGACCGTGGCAGGGCCGTGGCTGCGGAAGTAGCGCAGCATGAACTCGGCGATCGCTTCCTGACGCTCAAGGCCCCGCGAAACCTGGATCCAGTCATCGAACGCCACCAGCAGCTGCTGGTTCCCGGCCAATGGCCCTTGAACCAGCCAGGCGTGCCGGCACAGCGTCCCCAGGATATGGATCCCCCGCTGGCCGGTGGTGGGCTGCCCGGCCGCCTCAAACACCTCGAAGAGTTCGGTCCGGCTCACGGGACCGCCGGCCGCAATCCGCTCCAAGGCAACGTCGCGGCACTTCTCGATGTCCGCCCAGGTGATGTCCAGTTCCCGGTGCCGGCCGGCAATGATGCGGCTAAGACGCTCGGTGGTGAGGTCCAGCATCCAGCGCAGATCCCCGGGAGCCACCAGGTGCAGGGTGCCGCGCATCGGCCAGGACCGGACCACCCTTCCGCTGTCCAGCGCGGCGCGCACTTCAGTCAAACCTGCGCCCGGAACGCGGAGGCCGATGGCCCAGAGCGCGGCCTGCAGGTCCTGAGCCTGCGTGGCCGTCATCCAGCGGACCGCGCCCTCTACGGAGCCGAGTCCGGGGCCAAGCAGTCCTTGAGAGGCCAGGCGTAACCTGCCCAGCACCTTGGGGCTTACGCGGTTCACTGCCATGTCCTCATCGTAGGACCTGGCCCGATAGGGTGTAAGCATGACTTTGGGGAGTTTGTGGCAATTGTTCGCGCGCGGAACACAGGCATGGCTGGTGGCAGGGACCGTATCGGTCCTGGCCGGCGTGGCCATCGGGCTGGCCCCGGCCATTGGTTTCCAGCCCCTGGGATTCCCGGGAGGCGGCGGCGAGGCACCCCTGGAACTCCTCTTGCCTTCCCTGTTCCTGTCGCTGGGCGGAGGGTACGTCGTGCTTTTTCCCGGTATCCGGGTGGGCCGCGGCAAGGTCCGCATTGTCCGTGACTGGAAGCTCTATCCCGTCAGCGGCCGGCTGCTCTGGATCCTCGCCCATGCCACCGCCGTGATCGGTTTGGTGGTCTGCATTCTTGCAGCCGCGACCCACCCGGCGGTTCCGGGCCTTATGGTCTGGCTGTTTATGGGGCCATATTTGGCGCTGACCGGTTGGGCCGCCGCCCTGCTGGGCATGGCCACGAACGTCCGGCTGATCGGCACCGTTGACGGGCGCCTGGCGCCGGTCACGCAAGCAGGCTGATGCCTTCAACGGGCTGAACGCTAGAGCGTCAGGCCGATGAGCAACGGTTCCGGGTGGAGTTCAATGCCAAAGCGTTCGACGACGCCGGCACGCACCTCGCGCGCGATGGCCAGCATGTCCTTCGCGCTGGCGGAGCCGCGGTTGGTGATGGCCAGCGTGTGTTTTGTGGACAGTGACGCCCGCCCGCCGGAGGCGCTGCCCTCCTCCAGGCCATAGCCCTTGCCGAATCCGGCCTGGTCGATCAGCCAAGCTGCGGACAGCTTCACCAGCCCGTCCGCCCCCGCGGGGTACTGCGGTGCGGACTCCGGCAGCGTTGCCGCCACGTCCACGGGCACAACCGGGTTGGTGAAGAAGGAGCCGGTGGAATACGTGTCCCGGTCGGCCGGGTCCAGCACCATGCCCTTGGAACCCCGCAACCGCAGGACCTCCCGGCGGACATCGTTGGAGTACGCCCGTTTGCCTGCTTCAACGCCCAGGGAGCGGGTCAGTTCGGCGTAGCGGATAGGCGCGCTCATCCGGCCCAGCGGCAGCTGGAATTCCACGGTCAGCACGATGTAGCGGGGTGAGCCCTCGACGGTGGTCTGTTTCAGGATGGAATCGCGGTAGCCGAACTTCAGCTCGGAGTTGGTGAACGTCTGGACCGCGTTCCGGGTCCGGTCCCAGGTGCGGACCGCCGCGATGGTCTGGGACACGTCAGAGCCGTAGGCCCCGACGTTCTGCACGGGCGTGGCGCCCGTGGCCCCCGGGATGCCGGAAAGTGCTTCAATGCCGGACCACGCATGCAGCACGGCGTGCTCCACCAGGGCATCCCAATTGTGGCCGGCCTGGACCACTACGGCCACGCCGCCGCAGGAGTCCTCGGCGTTGACGGTGAACCCTTCCGAGGCGATCCTGATCACGGTGCCGGGGAACCCGTCGTCGGAAATCAAGAGGTTGGAGCCACCGCCGATAATGAGGACCTGCTCCCCCGCGACGTCCGCCGCGCGGACGGCGTCGATGATCTCCGCTTCGGTGCTGGCCTCAACATATTTGCCGGCGGGGCCCCCGACGGCGGCCGTGGTCAGGGCAGAAAGCATTGTCTGGGTCACCAAACCAGCGTAACAAGACCAAACCGAATCAAACGCCATCAAACTGAGCTAGGGAATCTTCCGGGCCACCGGTGAGAGCAGGAACGTGGCTACCAGCATCACCATCACGCCCAGCAGCGAGTGCAGGATGCCTACGTGTTCAGCCAGCAGTCCCAACAGCGGCGGCCCGCACAGGAACGCGCCGTAGCCGATGGTGGAGACCACGGAGACGCGGGCCGCAGCCTTGGCGGGATCGTCGGCGGCGGCGGACATGCCCACCGGGAAGCCCAGCGAGGCGCCGAGTCCCCAGATGGCCAGTGCCACAAAGGCGAGCCAGGGAACGGGGGCAAACACAAACAGTCCGAGTCCGGACACTGCCAGCGCGGCGCACCAGCGCATCACCGGAACGCGGCCGAAACGGTCCAGGACCACAGTGCCGGCGAACCGTCCGATGGTCATGAAGGTCACGAAGAGCCCGTAACCGGCGGCTCCGGCGGCGTCGGTCTGGCCGTGCCCGTCGGCGAGGGCCAGTGCCACCCAGTCCCCTGCTGCACCTTCGGCCAAGGCAAGCCCCAGGACCATGACTCCGAGAAGCAGGGTGCGCCGGTCGCGCCAGGCCTCCGCGATTTTGCGCTTGTTGTCCAGCGGGACACCGGCACTGTCAGCGGGCGCCCCGGCGGTGACAATGGGGATCGGGCCGGTGAACGGGTCCTCGAAGTTGTCCGGTACATAGGTCCGTTCCCCCGCGACGGGGGTGACATCCGCACGGAACCAGGCTGCCGCCGTCGTCACCGAGACGGCAACCACGACGCCGGCCGCGGCCAGGTGCCAAAACACCGGGACGGAGGCGGCTGCGGCCCACGCGCCAAGGCCTGCACCTGCGACGGTGCCGAGGCTGAACGCGCCATGGAGCCTGGGCATGATGTGCCGGCCAACCGCGCGTTCCACCGAGGCGCCCTCGACGTTGGAGGCGGTACTCCAGCTGGCGGAACCCAATCCGATGACGGCGAGACCTACGGCCACCGCGCCCGGGGTGGCCAGCACCGACGTGCCAAATCCGGTGATGGCCATGCCGCAGCCCACCATGATGGCGCCGGCGCGGATGGTCCGTTTGGAACCCAGGCGGAGCACGATCAGCCCCGACGCGGACACCGAGATGAACGATCCCAGCGTCATACACAGCAGCAGCAAACCGACAGTGCCGGGGGTCAGGTCCAGCCCGTCGCGGATCGCCGGAAGCCGGGACACCCAGGACGCGAAGGCCAGTCCGCTGCCGGCGTAGGCAACCACCACGGCATTGCGCCAGGCAGTGACCTCGGCCGAGGCAGTTGTGTTGACGGTCAAAGGATCATGAAAGCCTGACGACAGCCTGGGCCTTCATCAGCACTTTCTGGCCGGCAGCAACCACGGTGAGGTCAACGCGGGCGGTGCCGGCATCGGCGTCGAGCTTTCCAATGGCGCCGCTGACCTCGATGGTGGCTCCGGCGTCCGTGGTTCCGGTGGTGTCCGTGACCAGGACCGGCTTGGTGAAACGGGTCTGGAAGTCGACGACGGCGGCGGGGTCGCCTGCCCAGTCGGTCACCAGCTGCACTGCGGCACCCATGGTGAACATGCCGTGGGCGATGACGCCGGGCAGTTCCACGCCGGTGGCGAAGGCTTCGTTCCAATGGATGGGGTTGAAGTCGCCGGAGGCGCCGGCGTACTTGACCAGGTCGGTGCGGGTGACCTCGATGGTGCGGCTGCCGATATCCTGCCCGGCGCTGAGTTCGTGGAAGCTGGGGCTCATGGTTACTGTCCCTCTCCGCGGACGAGGATGGATGACGTGGTGGTGGCGACTGCCTCGCGCGACCCGTTGCCGCCGTCGGTCAGGGCAAAAATTTCCTGGCGGGTGGTGATCATGGCCCCGCCGCCCATGGCACGGACACCGTCAACGTGCAGTTCGGCAACCAGGCGGTCGCCGGCAAAGATGGGGCGGTGGTGGATGAAGCGCTGGTCGGCGTGGACCACGCGGGAGAAGTCGATGCCGGCATCCGGGTCCTCGATCAGCTGGGCATCGGCGCGCTGGGCGATGATGATGGCGAACGTGGGTGGTGCCACCAGGTCTTTGTGCCCCAGGGCCTTGGCGGCCTCGACGTCGAAGTGGGCTGGGTGCGTGGCCTTGACGGCGCGGGCGAACTCGCGGATCTTCTCGCGGCCGACGTCGTAAACCTCTGCGGCAGGGTAGCTGCGGCCCTGCAGGTCCGGATTGATAGTCATGGCCTCCAGCCTATCGGTCTGCCCCGGGACACCCGGAATTCCGGCTACTTGCGGAGGTTCTTCCGGATGGTCTGGCCGCGCACCACGATCCCGGCGATGTGCAGGAGGAGGCCGAGACCGATCAGCGGCAGGGAAGCCGTGGCCAGGCCCTGGTTTCCGGACGTGTTGCCGATCAGGTTCAGGATGATCCCGACGCCGATGAGGCCCATGGCGCCGAAGACCAGGACTTTGTACGAGGTGGGCGCTGACTCCCAGAATTCTTTGAGCACCGTGACAGTCTACCGAGCACGTTCAGAACAGCGATTCCTGCACGGCCGGGACCTCCGAGGCGAAGCCCCCCAGGACGATGGTCCGGGCAGCCAGCCGGCCAAGGTTCACCACAAACGCCGCGTCCGTTCCGGCCAGGCTGGCGAGGGCGTTTGTCCCGCTCAGCGCGGTGATTCCGAAGCCGTGCTTTCCCTGCTCCAACGGATGCGGGTAGGCGTGGCGCGGCGTTGGGGCACAGAGCCCTGCCGCCTGCGCCGGCCGCACCCAGAGTTCGTCCACAATGCTGAAACCTTCTGCGCTGCAACCTTCTGGGCTGAAACCGTCGACGGCGGCCTGGCCCAGCAGCGTGCGGACCGCGGCCGCGTGCCGCTCATTGATGCCGTCCAGGGCGGCCGCTGGCAATGGCCCCGCCAGCGCCTCGGCTTTGGCGGCGGAGCGGACCTGCTGCGCCAGCCCGGCCTCGCGCGTCACCATGTCCTCAAGGATCCGCACCACCCGGCCGTCCTCCGCCCTGGCAACGTACCGTGCCACCACCGCTCCCTGTTCCGCGAGCCGGTTCCATTTCCTCAGGTGGGACGCCGTGCCCACCTTGCTGGCGCCGCCGGCGAACGTGGCCACGTAGAGCCAGTGATCCTGCAGAAGATAAGTGAGCAGCCCGTCCGGAACGCGGCCACCCCGGTGGAAATCGTGGATGAGGCGGGAATCGTCCAGCACAAAGCAGCGTTCGCACTGCTTGCCCTTCACAGCGGGAGCGCTGGCCGGGCACAGGATGTGGTCGCGGCTGCTGGCTGAGTGGACCTTGTGGTGCCCCAGGCAGAACCTGCCGTGATCGGCCACCGCGAAACCGAGCCTGGCGCCCGCCTCGAGGCTGACCTCGCGGAGATCCCCGGACGGTGACTGGAGGCGCAGAGCCGGGCCGCCGCCGTCGTGCCCTACAGACTGCGCCGGGGCGCCGTCCCAAAAGACCCCGTGAACCAGATAGCGGGTATGGGTCACGGGGTCTCCAGTGCTTGGGTGTACGGGTGGCGCTACAGCGCCGGCTGCACGCCGAACGCTATGGCGAGCTTCATGATCTTTTCGGCGCGACCCAGGCGGGGCAGGTCCGAGCCGTCACGGATGACGCGGCCGTTGGCCTCGAAGTCGGCCATAAAGTCCGTGGCCCAGGCGACGTCCGACGGGGTGGGGCTGATGACCTCGTTGATGACGTTCGTCTGGTCGATGGCCAGGCACAGCTTGCCGGTCATGCCCATCATCACGGTGATGCCGGTCTGCTCGCGCAGGATGGGGTGGTTGGTGCCGACGGTGGGGCCGTCGATGGGGCCCGGGAGGTTGCCCACGCGGCTAGCGACCACCAGCTTGGCGCGCGGGTAGGCCATGGCCTCCGGGGTGGCCGCCATGCCGGTGTCGCGGCGAAAGTCGCCGGAGCCGAACGCCAGGCGGAAAGCACCCTGGGCCTTGGCGATGTTGTTGGCTTCCTCGATGCCGAGCGCCGATTCGACGAGCGGGATGACCGGCGTCTTGCCGTCCATCCGGTGGAAACTTTCGGTCACCTGGTCAGCTGATTCGGTCTTGGCGAGCATCACGCCGAGCAGGCCGGGCGTACCGCGCAGCCCTGCAAGGTCATCGGCCCAGAACGGGCTGGTGGCATCGTTGATGCGGACCCAGGCCTGGCCGCCACCGCTGAGCCAGTCAATCACGTGACCTCGCGCTTCGTCCTTTTGCGACGGGTCCACGGCATCCTCGATGTCCAGGATGATCGAGTCAGCGCGCGAAACAGCCGACTGGTCAAACAGGTCGGTTTTCATCGCGTTGACCAGAAGCCACGAACGGGCGATTTCTGCTGGGATGTTGCGCTTGGGGCGTAATGTCTCGGTGGCGGTGGGTGACGTCATGCTACTACCGTATCTGCCCGGGCACTGCCAGCGCTAAGCCATGGCGCCGGACGTGCCGAACAATACAGATACGACCGGCCAGCGCCGGTGGTCGAGCCTGTCGAGACCCAGGTTTCGACAAGCTCAATCACTGGTTTGGACAGGCTTAGTTCCCTGTGAGTTCCGCATGGAGCTTTCGGACGCGGGCGTTGATGTCGTCGCGGACGAGGCGCATGCGCTCCGTGCCTTCGATGCCCCGGGTGGAAGGTTCGTCGGTTTCCCAAATTTCGAAGCGGGTGCCTTCGCGGGCTTCGAGCTTGGCTTCGGTGCCCAGGACGATCACGACGTCGACGGCGTCAAGCACCTCGTCGGTGACGGGCTTAGGGTGTTCCCCGGTGATGTCGATGCCGAGTTCGTTCAGGGATTCCACGGCCTCGTTGTTCAGGCGGCTGCCCGGTTTAGTGCCTGCCGAGTAAACGGTGACCTCATCCCCGGCAAGGTCCCGCATGAGACCGGCCGCAAGTTGGGACTTCCCGCCGTTTTTGCTGCAGACGAACAGGATACGGGGAGTCTTGTTGCTTTCGGTCATGAGTTGATGTTTTCTTTCTGTTCTGCGGCCAGGAGTGAGCCGACGAGGGTTTTGATGCGCGCCTGGATTTCATCGCGAATGACCCGGACCGTCTCCAGGGACTGACCGGCGGGGTCGGTGAGGTCCCAGTCTTCATAGCGTTTCCCGGGGTAGATGGGGCATGAGTCACCGCAGCCCATGGTGATGACGACGTCAGATGCCCGCACGACGTCGTCCGTGAGTGGCTTCGGATAGTCCTTGCCCATGTCCAAGCCCATTTCGGACATTGCAGTCACAACGGTTGGATCCAGCTCAGCTGCCGGCATGGAGCCTGCCGACCGGACGCGGATCCTGCCCTTGGCTTCAACATTGAGCAGCGCGGCAGCCATCTGTGACCTCCCGGCGTTCTGCACGCAAACGAACAGGACCTCCGGGACCTCGGAGACCACCGACCCTTTGGATTTGGCCAGGGCGGCCAGCCGGTCGTTGGCGAAGTGTTCCGTGGTGGCAGGCAGGTAGGCGCTGATCTTCGCTGTCCGGGCCAAGGCCGTGTAGGACTCGAAGACGTAGCGTTCGACCGTCTCGACGGCGAACACCCCGGTGAAACGCTCGGCGAGGCGTTCGCTGATCCGGTGCAGGATTTCAGTATTGTCCTGCAATCCCAGCGTCGTTTTCTGGTGTTCGGTCATGGCAATACTCCCTTGGCGTGCGTCTGGAACGGTGCGTCGTGGTTGGTTGTGGTCAGTGTTACCCGGAGCGGCCGTGAGCCAGCCCGGTGGGGAATCCAACGAGGACCGGTTCCGGGGCGGCGCAACAGCCGCTCTCCGCCGATCCGTCAGTGTCTGCTGTTGAGGCCGCGGGGACGTCGCAGCTGGTGCCGGCGTCGGTGGAGCAAACCCCGGTTTCGGGCAGTTCAAGGTGGACAGTGTCCGCCGCGGCCTGGTCGCCGGAGAGTGCCGCAGCGACGGACCTGACCTGTTCGTAGCCGGTAGCTAGCAGGAAGGTCGGCGCACGGCCATAGGACTTCATGCCGACGATGTAGAAGTCCTTTTCCGGGTGGGCGAGAAGCTTGGCGCCATGCGGCTTGACCGTGCCGCAGGAATGGAATTCGGGGTCGATCAAAGGGCCCAGCTCGACGGGTGCTTCGACAGCGGGGTCAAGGTTGAGCCGGAGTTCGTGCAGGCTGACCAGGTCCGGCCGGAAGCCCGTGCAGGGGACGATGATGTCCGCTTCCAGAGTGCGTCCGTCGACGGCTTCGACGCTCACGCTGGAGTCCAGGCTCTTGAAGGCAGCGATCCCGAAGCCGGTGTGCAGTTCGATTGTTCCGGCCTCCACGAGTCGGCGGAGCCGGGCTCCGAGTTGGCCGCGGGCGGGCAGGCCGTCGGCGTCGCCGCCTCCGTAGGCCTTGTCAGCGGATGCTCCGCGCACGGCCCACAGGATGGTGGTTCCGGGTTCCTCCTTGGCGAGGTCTGCCAGATTGATCAGTGTGTTCGCGGCCGAGTGCCCGGCGCCCACGACCAGGACGCGGCGGCCCGCGAAGGAGGTGCGGTCCCGTCCTGTGACGTCCGGCAGGGGCGAGGAGATCCGGGCGGCGGCCGTGTCTTCACCGATGGCGGGCAGCCCGGAAGTTCCGAGCGGGTTGCGGGTGGACCACGTGCCGGACGCGTCAATGACGGCCGCCACGGTGTGGTCGCGGATTTCACCGCCGTCGTGTTCGACCCGGACGGTGAAAGGGGTGGCGTCACGGTCCCGGACGTGGGTTTTGTCCATGCCCTGGCGTGTAACGGCAATGACGCGTGCGCTGGTCTGGAGCCGGGAGGATATCTCCGGGGTTGCAGCCAGCGGGGCGAGGTAATTGTCGATCAGTTCCCCGCCGTAAGGCAGTGCCGTCAGGCGAGGGGTTTCCCAACCGGCGTCCTCCAGCAAACGCACGGCCGCGGCGTCGAGGTTGAACCGCCAGGGTGAGAACAGCCGGATGTGGCGCCACTGTTCGATGGCGGATGCCGCCGTCGGGCCTGCCTCGAAGATCAGCGGCTCGAGGCCGCGTTCGAGCAGGTGGGCTGCGGTAGCAAGACCGACGGGGCCGGCGCCGATGACTGCGACGGGAAGGTTCTTTACTGGATCCATGCTGTCCTCTGTTTCATCCGTTGGTGTGCGGTTCGATCGGGGTGCCTGCCGGAGCCTTGTGGGACCGGCGGGCCGGGGCGGCGCTGTTCAGCAGCAGTCCAGATCGTCCTCGTCGCAGCAGCCCGTATCGGTGCAGCAATCGGTGTCCATCCAGTTCACCCCCTCCCCTTTCCCGGTGGTCAGGCGTGGATCGGCTCTTCGACCAGTGCGGTGGCGATGCTGTCCGCATCTTCCAGCGCGGCGAGGTAGCGTTCGGCGTCGAGGGCTGCCGCGCAGCCGGTGCCGGCTGCTGTGATGGCCTGGCGATAGCGGTGGTCCACGGCGTCGCCGCAGGCGAACACGCCGGTGAGGTTCGTGACGGTGGTGGGCGAGTCGACCTTGATGTAGCCTTCGGCATCCAGGTCAACCTGTCCGGCGACGAGTTCGGTCCGCGGCAGGTGGCCGATGGCAACGAAGATCCCGGCGGCGGCCTGCTCGCGGGTCTCCCCGGTGCGTGTATCGGTGAGGGTGACGCCGGTGACTTTGGCATCACCGTGGATGGCCGTGATGGCGGAGTTCCACGCGAAGCTGATCTTGGGGTTGTCCTTGGCGCGCTGGGCCATGATCCGGGAGGCCCGGACTTCGTCCTTGCGCACAACGACGGTCACGGACTTTGCGAAGCGGGTCAGGAAGGTGGCTTCCTCCATGGCGGAGTCGCCGCCGCCCACCACGATGATGTCCTGTTCGCGGAAGAAGAAGCCGTCGCAGGTGGCGCACCAGGACACGCCGTGGCCGCTGAGCTTCTTCTCCTCCGGCAGGCCCAACTCCTTGTAAGCGGAGCCGGTGGCCAGGATGACGGCGGGTGCCTCGTGGGTCTCGCCGGATCCGGTGACCACCCGCTTGAGGTGCCCCGTCAGCGTGACTTCCATGACGTCGTCGAACACGATGCGGGCGCCAAACTTTTCGGCCTGCTCCTGCAGCCCGTCCATCAGCTCGGGGCCCTGGATACCGCCCGGGAAGCCCGGGAAGTTCTCCACCTCGGTGGTGTTCATCAGGGCGCCGCCAGCCGTGACCGAGCCGGCCAGGACCAGCGGGTTGAGTCCCGCGCGGGCGGCGTAAATGGCCGCCGTATAGCCGGCAGGGCCGGAGCCGATAATGATCAACTGATCGGTGCTCACGTTGGTCTCTCCTGGTGCTTGAAAATGCGCGGGGTGGGTTACTTGGCGGCCGGGATCAGGGACTCGATGAGTCCTTCGATGCGCGTCTTGATCTCGTCACGGATGGGGCGGACAGACTCCACGCCCTGTCCGGCCGGGTCTTCCAGGACCCAGTCCTCGTAGCGCTTGCCGGGGAAGTAGGGGCATTCGTCGCCGCAGCCCATGGTGATCACGACGTCGGACTCCTTCACGGCCTCGGTGGTGAGGACCTTGGGGATCTCTGCAGACATGTCGATGCCCAGTTCGGCCATGGCCTCGACGGCGGCCGGGTTGACCTTGTCCGCAGGCTGGGAACCGGCGGAACGCACCTCAATCCCGCCCCTGGAGAGGGTGGTCAGGAAGGCAGCGGCCATCTGGGAACGGCCGGCATTGTGGACGCAGACAAAAAGGACGGAAGGCTTCTTGGCGGTTTCGGTGCTCACGTGTTTCTCCTGGAATCAGTTGCGTGTGGATCAGTTTTGACGAGGTCGTTGTGTCCGCACCACCACGCCGGCTAGACATTGATATGCGTCGATGTATGCAGTATCGGACAATATATTGATGGTTGTCAATATTTACGGGCGTAGACTATCAGGCAGCATGCAGTCGGGGCGCGAGGCCGGAAACGCGGTGGAAGATGTCAGTGAAGGCGCCCTCGAAAGCATCCTCCGTGTTTAGGCGCAGTGGATCCGGAACAGACCAATGGATCCCTCCCAGGTTGAGGATTTCCTCGTGGGCGTTGTCGCATACGGTCACGACGAAGTCATCATCGTGCGCCACTTCATCGAGCCGGCGCGGGGGAAGGTCCGCGAGAGCAACGCCGTGGCGACTCGCGACATCAATGGCACCCAGGGCGATGCGGTCCGCCGGATGGGTGCCCGCCGAAGTCGAGGGGATGTCGCTGACCTGATTCCAGAGTGCGACGGCCAGCTGGGACCTGGCGCTGTTGCGCGTGCAGACGAAGAGGACACGGCGGGCGCCGTGTTCGCGGCCGGGGGCCAATCCCTCCAACGCCCCTGCGGCCAGCCGGATGTAGCTGCGGCGCTTGTCCGCCTCCGAACGGTGGCGTGTCGCCAGGCCCGCGACTTCCAGTGTGCGCAGGTGGTGCGACAGCAGGTTCGACGGCATCCCGAGCTCGGCCTGCAGCTCCGTAGGGGAAAGATCCCCCAGGGTCAGCAGGTCCACGATGCGCAGCCGCGCGGGATCCGCCAGGGCCGCATGCTTGGCGACCCGCGCGCGGAAAACTTCAACTGGGTCAATGTTCATTGATTCAATTTTGACTGAGTAAATATCTTGAGTCAAGCTGTTGGTATGACTTCTCAACAACCGCCGTTGTGGCGCCGCGCCTTCGCCGAACTACTCGGTTCCAGTTTGCTCGTCATGATCGTCGTTGGCTCGGGGATCATGGCACAGCAGCTCTCCCCCAGCGACATCGGCCTGCAGCTGCTGCAGAACAGCACCGCCACGGTTCTGGGTCTGACGGTGCTGATCCTCGTCTTCGGCCCGATCAGCGGCGCGCATTTCAACCCCGTGGTCTCGCTCGTGGACTGGGTCCTCGGCCGGCGCAGCGGAACCGGATTGACACTTCCGGACCTGGGCACATATGTAGTTGCCCAAACCGTCGGTGCAATCAGCGGCAGCGTGGTGGCCAACGCCATGTTCGAGGTGGGCACTTCCATCTCGGCGAAGGACCGCGCCACCACCGGGCAGCTGCTGGGCGAAGTTGTCGCCACCGCAGGGCTCGTACTGCTGATCTTCACCCTGGCGGCCACAAACCGGGGCACCCTCGCAGCTCCGGCCGTGGGCGCCTACATTGGAGCCGCCTACTGGTTTACGTCCTCAACGTCGTTCGCGAACCCCGCCGTGACGGTCGGCCGCATCTTCAGTGACACCTTCGCCGGCATCGCACCCGCTTCAGTTCCCGGCTTTGTGGTGGCGCAACTGCTCGGGGCGGCCGTGGGCTTGGGGCTCCTACTCGCCCTTTTCCCCTCCGTGGCGCGCAACGCGGACGACGTCGTTCTTCCGCACGCCACGGAAAAGACCAGCTCCTAAGACTTCGTCGACCGGTCCGACGGCGGGCAAGCCTCCGGAGCGTAGCCACTTCCGGGTCGAGCGGCGGGATTAATACATTGATGATGGTCAATATTCGGGCATAATGGGTACATGAACTTGCTGCCCGTAATCGATCAGGCCACGGATGACGCCTGCTGCATCCCGGCAGGTCCGCCCGCATTGGGGGCCGAGGAGGCGAAGCAGAAAGCCCTGGTCTTCAAGGCGCTGGCCGATCCGAACCGGCTGCGGCTGCTTTCCATCGTCAAGGCCGAATCCTCGGGCGAGTCCTGCGTGTGCGACCTGACCGACCCCCTGGACCTGGGCCAGCCAACGGTTTCCCACCACCTGAAAATTTTGGTGGAGGCAGGGCTGCTGCACCGCGAAAAGCGTGGCACGTGGGCCTACTACTCTCTCGTCCCCGGAGCCCTCGACGACGCCGCCGGCATCCTGGCCAATTTATGACCTACCCGGTGGCCTTGCAGAACATGGAGCAGTCCGACTGGCCGGCCATCCGACGGATTTACCAGCAAGGTATCGACACCGGGCAGGCCACCTTCGAAACCCAAGCCCCTGACTGGGACTCCTTCGACCAGTCCAAGCTCCCCGGCCACCGCCATGTCGCAGTATCCAGCGAAGGTGAGGTCCTCGGCTGGGCCGCGGTTTCGCCCGCCTCCTCCCGGCCGGCCTATGCAGGAGTAGCGGAACACTCCATCTTCACCATCGTCGGGCGCAGAAACCGCATCGCCCGAATGCCACACGGCCCTCGCGCCGGCCAGTGGCGGGACACCCTCCTGATCGAGCGCCGCTCCCCCGCCATCTGAACGGAGGACGAAAGCCAGCCAAAGGCCGCCATGCGCAGGCAATGCCATGATGGCCTGAATCTCCGCTTTGAGTACACGATTGCGTGAATACACACTTGGATGTACTTTGGCTATATGGAAACCCTCGTACACGCCCCAGTGCTGGCCCGGTTCGGCTACGCGGTCTCCGACCCTACCCGGGCCCGGATTCTGCTGGCATTGGAGGATGCGCCCGGATACCCGTCGGACCTGGCCGATTCGTTGGGTGTCTCACGGCAGAGCATGTCCAATCACCTGACATGCCTGCGGGGCTGCGGCCTGGTGGTGGCTGTCCCGGACGGCCGGCGGACCCGGTACGAGCTCGCCGACGCCCGGTTGGGCCACGCGATAAGAGATCTGCTGGGTGTCGTGCTGGCCGTGGATCCTGCCTGCTGTGCCCCAGACGGGACGTGCTTGGTGTGACCACCACAATTCAAAGTGCGCCTACGGTCAGCCGCCGCGTTGTCCTGAGCCGCCGCATCCGCCTGTTCGCGGCCGCGACGATCACCTACAACGTCGTTGAGGCCGTCGTCGCGCTATGGGCGGGCAACCTGGCCGACTCCTCGGCCCTCGTGGGCTTCGGACTTGATTCGGTGATCGAGGTCGCTTCCGCGGTCGCGCTGTCCTGGCAGTTTTCCGCGACGGACCCCGAACGGCGCGAGCACATCACCCTTCGGATCATCGCGATGTCCTTCTTTGCCCTTGCATTGTTCGTCTCCGTGGACTCGGTCAGGGCCCTATCCGGAGGCGGCCAGGCACAGCATTCCACTCCGGGCATCGTGATCGCTGCCCTGAGTCTGGCCATCATGCCTGTCCTGTCCTGGCTTCAACGCCGCGCGGGCCGTGAACTTGGCTCCCGCACGGCGGTCGCAGATTCGAAACAGACCCTGCTGTGCACATATCTATCCGCAGTTCTTTTGGTGGGCCTGGTTCTCAACAGCACACTGGGATGGTGGTGGGCAGACGCCGGCGCGGCGCTGGTCATCGCCGGGATCGCCACTCGCGAAGGCCTCAACGCCTGGAAAGGGGACGTCTGCTGCGCCGTCCCCGAGCCGGGCACCCGCAGCAAGAAAGTCACCGGTCCGGCCGATTTGGGCGAACCGGCACCTCTGAACGCGGTTGTTGTGCAAAGTGATACTTCCGGCTGCTGTGAGGGCTGCGGAACCAGTTCTGAACCGCCTACCAGCCGCTCCGAACCCGCTGGGCAGGGCCATGCCTAGAGCCTGCCCGCCTGCAGCGACCGGAATAGGATCGGCCACAGACGACACAAACCCTGATCAGCACTACCGCGATAGGCGAACCGGAGAACGACAACGTGAGAATAGAACTCCTCCACATCGATGACTGCCCGAACATGGCCCCTGCACTCAAGCAGGTGGAAGCCGCCTTGGTCGCTTTGGGGCGCCAAGACATCCGCGTCCGTTTGCGGCACATCAAGACTCCGGCAGATACGCTCGGGACGGCTTTTGCCGGTTCGCCGACGATCACGGCAGACGGGGCCGACATCTTCCCCGACAGGGCGCCGGCCAGCGACCTCGCATGCCGGATCTACCCCACGCCAGATGGTCTTGCCGGCGTTCCAACCGTCGATCAGATGACGGAAGCTCTGACGAACCATGGCCTCTGACACTTACCATCAGTGTTCCTGCTGTGGCCGGACAATGAAGCGCGAGAAGCTCCATGCCCTCGGTGCCGAACCCGCCTACATTTGCCGGAGATGCGGGCTCCGGGTCGCCTTGCGCCCTCGCCCTAAGGCCAAGCCACATACTTGACATCGTCCCACGTCGAAGCGAGAGGCGCCGACGGTGTCGCTGTCCGGCGCTCCCTGGAAAGGCCCGCTCCTAGGACTTCATCTCAGGGGAGGGTGCCGCCCCGCGCCGCAATCCACAGTCCGTACCAGTCGGCCCGGGTCATGGCCTCCGCCACGCGGGCGGCGTCCGCGCAGGCGGCGATTCTCGCCGGATTCACGGTCCCGATCACGGGCGCAATGCCGGCCGGATGCTTCATCAGCCACCCCAGGAGGACGGCCTCCCCCGTGGTGCCGTACTGACTCGCAAGCTCCGCAACCATCGCGGCCGCGGCAGTCTCCGCCGCCGTCGGGTTTTCCGGAGCTGCCCCCGTGTACAACCCCTGCGCCAGCGCACCGTAAGCCTGCACGGTAACGCCGTTTTCGCTGCAGTACTCCAGGGTCCCGTGCGGGAAGCTGTAGTCCAGCGACTCCGGATGGTTCACCAGGACCTGGCTTTCCAGCCAGGCCCGCTTCAGCAGGCTCATCTCCAGCTGGTTGGCCACCACGGGCACCTCCAGCCGCTCCTGCAACGCCTTGATCTGCGCGCCGGACATGTTGGACACCCCAAGCGCCCGAACCTTGCCGTCGGCCAGGAGTTGCCCGACGGCGGCCGCCACCTCCGCCAGGTCCGTCAGGGGATCCGGGCGGTGCAGCAGGAGGACGTCCACGTAGTCCGTCTGCAGCCTCTTCAGGCTGCCGTCCACGCGTTCCAGGATGGATTCCCGGCTGAGGTCATAGTGTGTGGCCAGCCCGCGTTCGCGGAGCCGGATGCCGCACTTGGTCTGCAGCCGGATCCGGTCACGCAGGCCGGGCGTTGCCGCGAGGACCTCGCCGAACACCGACTCGGACTTGCCGCCGCGGTAGATGTCCGCGTGATCGAACAGCGTAATGCCGGCGTCCAGCGCGGCCTCGACGGCGGCGGCGGCCTCGTCCACATGCTGCACCTGATGCGGTTCGTCGGTCCAGCTGCCGCCCAGGCCCATGCAGCCGTATATGAGTTCCTGCGCGGGGGATGGAACGGTGTGTTGGGTCATTGCTTCACTCTTTCATGAGCCGTGGCCGACGCACAGGTGGCGGGACCCGGCCGGGTCCCGCCACCTGTCGATCTTGGGTTATGTCAGCGCAGCCAGACGGTGCTGTTGGCGCCCAGTTTGCCGTCCACCAGCGGTGCGCTGCTGACCAGGACGGTCCCTGCCGGCAGGTCGACGGCGGTGTCCCCGAAGTTGGTAACGGACTGCCAGCTACCGGGGCGGCGGAAGTGCAGGACCTCCGGGTTGCCGGTCTCCACCCACTCCAGCTCCTCGCCGGCCTGCAGTTCGCGGCGCAGCTTCAGGGCCGTGCGGTACAGCTCCAGGGTGGAGTTTTCGGTGCCGTCCTGCGCCTCCACCGCATACTTGCTGAACCAGTCCGGCTGCGGCAGGTGCGCACCGCCGTCGCCAAAGCCGAAGGAGGTCCCTTCAACCTTCCAGGGCAGTGGCACCCGGCAGCCGTCACGGCCCACCTCAACGCCCCTGTTCCGGAAGAACGCGGGATCCTGGCGCTCGGAGTCCGGAATCTCCGCCACTTCCTGCAGGCCCAGTTCCTCGCCCTGGTACAGGTAGGCCGAGCCGGGCACAGCGAGCATCAGCAGGGTGGCGGCGCGGGCACGTCGCTCGCCAAGGTCCACGTCGAGTTCCTCCTTGGGGCCGCCGGCCAGCAGCCAGCCCTTCCCGTCCTGGCCCTTGGCGTGCTTCTTGCCCTTGGACGCCTTGGGCAGGCCATAGCGCGTGGCATGCCGGACGACGTCGTGGTTGGAGAAAACCCAGGTGGAGGACGCGCCGGTCGCGGCGGCTTCGGCGAGGTTGCGGGTGATGATTTTGCGGAAATCCTCGGCATCGAAGTCGGCCTGCAGCAGGTCGAAGTTGAAGGCCTGGCCCAGGCCCTCCGGGCTGGCGTAGCGGGCACGGCGGGTAGCGTGCACCCACGCTTCGGCGACGGCGGTGCGGGGCGGGTTGTATTCGTTGAAGACTTCGCGCCATTCGAGGTAGATGTCGTGGACGTCGTCCCGGTCCCAGAAGGGGTGCGAACCGTCGTCGAACCCGTCCGTCCCCGAGTTGGCCTCGGTCAGCTCCAGCTTGGAGAGCAGCGGCTCGGTGAGATCCTTGGTGAGGGCATGTGCCACGTCCACGCGGAAGCCGTCGACGCCGCGGTCGGACCAGAAGCGCAGGGTCTTGAGGAAGTCATCGCGGACCTCCCGGCTGGACCAGTTCAGGTCCGGCTGCTCCTTGGCAAAGATGTGCATGTACCACTGGCCGGGGGTGCCGTCCGGCTCGGTGATGCGTTCCCAAGCCGGTCCGCCGAAGACGGAGTCCCAGTCCGACGGCGGGAATTCCCCGTTGGGTCCTTTGCCGTCACGGAAGATGTATCGCTCACGGGCGGCGGAACCCTTCGGCGCGGCGAGCGCCTCCTGGAACCATTCGTGCCGGTTCGAGGAGTGGTTGGGGACGATGTCGGCGATCAGCTTGATGCCGGCGGCGTGCAGCGCTTTGGCCATCTCGTCGAAGTCCGCCAGCGTGCCCAACTTGGGGTCCACGTCGCGGTAGTCGTCCACATCGTAGCCGCCGTCGGCCAGGGCCGACGGGTAGAACGGGCTGAGCCAAACGGCGTCGATCCCCAGTACCTTCAGGTACGGGACCTTGGCCGTGATACCCTTGATGTCACCCATGCCGTCACCGTTTGAATCGGCGAAGCTGCGCGGATAGATCTGGTAGACCGCGGCCTGGCGCCACCAGTTGGGATCGGCCAGACGGTCGGAATCGGACAGGGTTGCCAGCGTGGCAGTGGTGGACAAAGGATGATCCTTTTCTCTTGTTGGGGTTGTTCTTGCTGGGTGGATAAGTCTGGCTATTTAACGGCCCCGCGCATGACTCCGGACAGTACCCAACGTTGGGCCAGGATGTAAACCACCAGTGTGGGTGCCATGGCCGTCAGGTAGGACGCGAACGCGAGGCTGTAGTTGGTGTTGAACTCGCCCTGGAACAGCATTTGGACCACGGGGAGGGTCTGCAGGGCCGGGTCGGCGATCATCATCTGCGGCAGCAGGAAGTCGTTCCACGAACCCAGGAAGGCGAAGATGCCTACTGTGGCGTTCATGGGAGCCAGCAGCGGGAAGATGATCTTGCGGAACACCTGCCAGGTGGTGGCGCCGTCCATCCGGGCCGATTCCTCCAGCTCCACCGGGATGGAGCGGACGAACGCGATGTACAGCAGCGCGTTGAACGAGATTCCGCCCAGCACGTGCAGGAAGACGACGCCGGCCGGGTTGTCCAGGCCGAGCAATGCCGTCTGCTTGATCAGCGGAAGGATGATCACCGGGAACGGAATGAACATCGCGGACAGAAGGTACACAAAGGCGCCGCGGAAGAATCGGTGGTTCCAGTTCCGCGCGATGGCGTAGGCAACCAGCGAGCTGCAGGCCAGTGAGCCCAGGACGCTGAAGACGGTGACGAATGCCGTGGACATAAAGGCCCGGGGGAAGTTCGTGGCCACGTAGGCGGCTGCGAAGTTCTCCCAGTTCAGCGGGTTCGGCCAGGCAAGCCCGGTCCCGGTGCCGATCTGGTCCGGTGTTTTCAGCGCCATGGCCACGGTGAAGTACAGCGGCAGCAGGACAGTCAGCGAGGCCACCAGCATCAGGGCGGTGAGCCACCAGTTGATCTTGAAGCCTTCGCGGCCGGAGACTCGTTTTGTGAGGACGCGGGCGCTGCGCTGTGGAAGTTGTGATGCGGTCATTAGAGAGATACCCCCCGGCGCTGGATGAGGCGCAGCTGGATGACGGAGATCAGCAAAGTGATCAGGAAGTAGATGACCGCATTGGCCATCTGGTAGGAATAGTCGCCACCCGTGAAGCCGGAGAAGATGCGCATGGCCACTGACTGCGTCGCCATGCCAGGTCCGCCGCCGGTGAGGCCCACGATGATCTCGTAGGTCCCCAGGAATCCCTTGAACCCGAGGATCACGTTGATGACGAGATAACCGAGGATGAGTGGCAGCGTAAGGCTAAGGAACTGCCGGAAACTGCCGGCACCGTCCACGTCCGCGGCTTCGTAGACCTCCGCTGGCACGCTCTGGAGCCCGGCGAGGTAGATGATGGTGGCTCCGGGCGCGGCCTGCCACACGGTGACCAGCACAATGGCCAGCCAGGCGAGGTTTTCGTTGGCCAGGATGCTGGTGGCAAGCGGCGTTAAGCCGAACCGTTCAGCGAGCACCGGCAGGGTGTTGGAGAACAGGTAGTTGAAGACAAACGACACCACCAGGGCTGAGAGCACCATGGGGATGAAGAACACGGTCCGGATGCCGGTTCGCCACTTGATTTTCGCATTCAGTCCAAGGGCGATCGCCAGGGCCACGATATTGACCACCACGGTGGTGGTCAGGGCAAAGACGAACGTGAAGATGTAGGACTGCAGGATTGCCGGGTCCCTGAAGATGTTGACGTAGTTGGACAGGCCGATGAACTTCCAGTCACCGTAGCCTGCGTAGTTGGTAAGGCTGAAGAACACACCAACCAGCGCTGGCAGGGTGATGAAGAAGGCGAAGAGTGCGAGGACCGGCACCACCATCCAGTAGTACGTGGGGTCGATCCGTCGTGGGGACCGTCGCACGTTGGTCTCGGCCGGGCCCTCCGGGCTGGGGCCGGCCTTCGCCACGGTGGACGTCGTTGTCATGGGGACTCCTGGAATCGTGGTGGGCATCAGACCGCCGTCCGTTCGGCGACTCGGCGCCATTCGTCGTCGAGCGCGGCGAGGAACTGGTCGCCGTTTTTGCTGTAGACAAAAGACTGGATGTAGTTGTGCAGCGGCACCGACGGCGGGAAGTAGGTGCCGGCGCCCTGGTAGTAGCGGGCTTTTCTGACCGATTCGTCCAGTCCGCTGATCTGCGGGTTGGTCACCGGCGGGGCGTCCTTGAGCGGCGAGAAGGCGGCGTTCTTTTCGTTGTACGTGTTCACCACTGACGGTTCCAGCAAGTAAGCGACGAAACGCCGGGCCGCAGCCATGTTGGGGGTGTTCCTGGTGATGGACAGTGCCATGTCCACGTTCACCCGTGCCTTGGTTTCCTCCGGGTTGTTCGTTACGGGCAGGGGGAATGTACCCACCCTGATGTCCTTGTTGGCGGAAACCAGCTGCGACAGGGCCCAGGGTCCTTGGAGGTACATGGCGGCCTGTCCTTTGGCGAAGGCAGCATTTCCGTCCGCGTAATTCTTGCCGCTGGCGCCATTCTGGGAATAGGAAACGAGCTGGAGCATCTGGCGCAGCGCGGGCCCGAAGTTGGTGGTGAAGGATTCGGCGGCTCCCGCGCTAATATCGGCACCCTTGCCATTGATCCTGGTGAAAAATTCCGCCGTGTCCAGCGAACCGCCGGAGACGTAGTCGAACATGCCCTGTGCCAGGGTCCAGGAGTCTTTGAACGTTCCGTAAATCGGCGTGATACCGGCCGCCTTGAAGGTTTCACAGGCTGCCACGAATTCGTCCCAGGTGGTGGGGACGGCTACGCCATTGGCGTCGAAGATGTCCCGGTTGTAGATGACGCCGGCCGCAGCCAAGGAGAACGGCAGGGCGCTGACCTCGTTGCCGTTGTACTGGCCCCAAGAGCTGATGAGCTCCTGCATCTCAGGATCAATGGTCGACGCTGCGGGGAGGTCGCTGAGGTCGGCGAAGATGCCCTTCTTCACGAAGTCGGCAGTTGCCTTCGCGAAGCCTCGGGTCACTACGTCCGGCGGATCGTTCCGGACCAGGCCGGGGACGAAGTTGCCCTCGTTGAAGTCCTGGATCACCCGGATATCAGGATTGAGCGCCTCGAAGTCCTTGATGACCTGGTCGAAGTAGTTCACCACCTCCGGCTTGTTCTGCATGAAGCGGAGTGTGGTGACACCGTTCTGCTGGCCTGCGTGGCCGGCACAGCCGGAGAGCGGAATGAGGGCTGCCGCCCCGGCCAGACCGGCTACCCGGAAGAGGGAGCGCCTGCTGGGCAGCGTTGCCGGAACAGCGGCTTTCACAGGGCGGAGCCTGACGTACGGGAGTGACGGGGCCGCGGCTTGGGCGGGGGTGGGCAATGCTTCGGGATGCGGTTCATGGTTGCTCCTTTGCAAAGGCTGGGTGAAGGGCTGGGATGCCAGTGGTCGGCGGCCGTCCGGCCCACATAGCCTGGAGAGTATTTATTTGGAATCTAAATTTAGTTCCTCAAGTATTATGTGGTGCAGAGCACAGAGAGGTCAACGCCCATGACTGAAATATCCGTGGCAACGCCCCAATTACTACGTCGAGTGAGTGCCGGAGCCGTCCTTGACTTCATGCGCGCCTCAGAAGCGGTGACTGTCACCGAGGTCTTGGAGGCCACCGGACTCACGCGGGCCACGGCCATTGCGGTATGCGAGGACCTCATGCAGCGGGGCTGGATACGCGAGCTGGAGAACCAGCGGGCATTCGGTGGCTACCAGAAGGGCAGGCCGGCGCGGCGGTTCGAGCTCAACGAACGCGCCGGCTACGTCCTGGGCATGGACGTGGGTGTCTCCAAGGCCACCGTGGTGGTGTCCGACCTTCGCGGAAAGGCCCTCGGCAGGTCCAGCCAACCCTTCGCGGAAGCAGACATCCCGGCCGAGGAACGCATCGCCGTCATTGACCGCACCGCCATGATGGCACTGCACAGCGTGGGCGCTTCGCCGGATTCCGTCCTGGCCGTCTGCGCCGGCATTGCGGCGCCAGTGGACCGTAACGGCGAGGTGCTGGTGACGCAGCACTTCTGGGGACTGTTCGACGTCGGCCTGAAGGCTGCGCTGCGGGACCGGCGGGGCTGGACCGTACTGCTGGAAAACGATGCGAACCTGGCCGCCCTGGGCGACCGCTGGCGCGGCGCCGCTGCCGGCGTGGACGACGTCGTGGTCATCCTCGCGAGTGAGCGCTTCGGCTCGGGAGTGATCGACGGCGGACGGCTGCTGCACGGCCGGGGCGGAGGCGCCGGCGAGCTCGCCTTCCTCGACATGGTGGAGGGTGTGGGAGATACCTACGGCATCGCCGCATTGGCAAGGACGTGGGCGGCTGACGCCCTTGCCGGCAAGGTCAAAACATCCCTCCGGGAGTTTGCCGCCGAAGGAGTCGAGGCGGAGCAGGTCTTCGCGGCTGCCGCCGACGGAGATGCCGTGGCGCGGGCGATCCTCGAACGGCTCGCCGACAGGATGGCCAGGATCATCGGGGCTGTGTCCACCATCATCAACCCGGAACTGGTGGTCATCGGCGGCGCCGTGGCCAAGTCTGCCGGCGTGCTGCTTGGGCCGATCGCCAGGCACCTGACCAAGTACACCGTCACTCCCCCGCGGGTGGCGGTCTCGCCCTTGGGAGATTCAATCGTGACCGTCGGCGCCGTACGATGCGCCCTCGACTACGTGGAAAAGAACACCCTGGACCTGGAGCTCGCGGTTCCGGACTAAGCTGCGTGCTCCAACGGCGCGAAGGGACACTTGAGGCCCCGGACCCGCATCGGTTCCAGGGCCTCAACTGTCCCTTCGCGCTGTGTTATTCCAGCGTCGCGGCCGGTCCCTCTCGGCTACGGCTGCGGCTCCAGGGCGGCGGCAATCGGGAGTGTGCCGTCACGGAATTCGATGGTCCTCCCCGCCGTTTCGGGCAGGTCAAGCACCGCGGCGGCCACACTGGCCGTGTTGCTGCGGGAGGTTGCCCGGCTGTCGTCCGTTCCGGGGTCCACTTCGATGAGCCCTGTCCCCGGCTGGTCCGTCAGCGTCCCCGGACCCAGGATGGTCCAGGCCAGTGCGGTGCCGCGCAGGTACTCATCCGCCGCCGCCTTGGCGTCCGCGTAGGCAAAGAAGCTGTTCTCCGCCGGGACGCCGTGGTCCGGCCCCGCGCCCAGGTAGGACACCATCACATAACGCCCGACGCCGGCCTCCGCCGCCGCGTCCATCGACCGGATGGCCGCGTCCCGGTCCACCGCATACGTGCGTTCCGGGCTTCCTCCCCCGGCCCCGGCAGACCAGACCACGGCGTCATGGCCCCTGAGGGCGTCGGCGATTGCCGCCGTCGTCGAATTCTCAACGTCCAGGACCGACGGCGTAGCGCCGGTAGCCGCGACATCCGCCGCATGGTCCGGGTTGCGGATGATGGATGTGACGCTGTGACCTTCGGTTGTAAGAAGCGTGGACAGGTGGAGGGCCACTTTGCCGTGGCCGCCGATGATAACGATGCTGGTCATGCCCCCATTCTGCCCCTTATGCCCGTGTGCGGTAGCGGAGGTAGACCACGCCGTTTCCAAAGGTGTGCTCTTCGAGGAGTTCCAGCCGCAGGCCCAGCCCGTCCGGCAGGAAGCGCAGGCCTCCTCCCACGGCTACCGGATTGAGGAACACGCGGCATTCGTCCACCAGCCCGGCGTTGAGCGCCGCAGCGGCCAAGGTGGGGCCGCTGATGCTGATGTGCGCGTCCGTGGCGTTCTTGAGGCCCCGGACGGCGTCGGGAACAAAGGTCCGCTCGATCCTGGTCTTAGCCGTGGATGCGGCGGTGAGAGTGGCGGAGTAGACAACCTTGTCTGCCCCTTGCCAGATCCGCGCGAAGTCCCGGATGTAGTCCGGCTGATCGGGGGTATCGAAGGTTTCCCACGCAGACATGACCTGGTACATGCGGCGGCCGAAAAGGTAGGTGCCCACATCGCGTTCGAGATCATTGACGAACGTATGGACTTCCTCGTCCGGCTCGCTCCAGCTGAAGTTGCCGTTGCGGTCCGCGACGTAGCCGTCCAGGGACACGATGCCTGAGTAGATGAGCCGGCCCATCCGCCCATTGTGCCGCCGTCGGCAGCGGATGGGTAGGCTGTAGCGGCCGCGGGGTGCCTGCCCTGCGGTGAGGGGTGAGGTTTCAGCGCTTCGGGCGGCCGTTAGCGTCGAAACCTCACCCCTCATTTGATGGTGAACTGTTGCGCCATGGTCCAGAGGTTGGTGGTGGTCCAGTAGATCAGGACGCCGATCGGGAAGAGGACGCCGCCCACACCGAAGACGACCGGCAGAATGTACATGATCACCTTCTGCTGGCGCGCGAGGGGATTATCTGCGGCTTCGTCAGGCACGGTCCGGGCCACGATGCGTCGTTGCGTGATGAACTGCGCGGCCGTCATGGCCAGGATCATCAGGCTGGTCAGTACTGCGACCGCCGCGGGGTCGCCACCACTGCCTGCAGCACGGACGCTGACAGCGGGGCGCCGAAAATACTTGATTCGTCGAACTGCACAGCCTGTTCGTGGGTCATCGCTCCGATGCCGTGGGCTTCCCTGGCTGCGGCTGGAATGCCGGAGAGTACCTGGAAGAGCGCGAAGAAGAACGGCACCTGGATGAGCATCGGCAGGCAGGCGGACAGAGGGTTGGTCCCGTGTTCCTTGTAGAGGGCCATCTGTTCCTGCGCCATGGCCTGCCGAGACAGCTGATCGCTCTTGCCCTTGTACTTTTCCTGCAGCCTCTTCAGGTCCGGCTGCAGGAGCCGCATCCGGCGCTGGGCGCTGACCTGCCGCAGGAACACCGGAATCAGGGCGGCACGGATGATCAGCACGAGGCCGATTATGGACACAGTCCACGTCCAGCCGCTTGCCGCAGGCATGCGCATGGTGCTCAGGACGTCATGGATTCCGACCATGATGGCGGACACAATCCAGTTGAACGGACCCATGATTGCTCCGAAGAAGTCCACTGATATCCCCATCGCCACGTGCAGCAAAGCTACGGCGAAAAGGAGCTCTTGTCACGGCTTCGCACCGCCGCAAACACACCGTCGTGCGGGGAAACAGAAAAACCCCCGGAATCTCGGGGATTCCGGGGGCTTAGCCTGTAGCGGTGGGGAGGCTCGATCTCCCGACCTCACGATTATGAGTCGTGCGCTCTAACCAACTGAGCTACACCGCCACGAATGAGAAAAACCTGCACCAAGCCGGTCAAAAACCGCCTTGACACAGGCCCTCATCCAGAGCCCCCCACCGGAATCGATCCGGTGACCTCGTTCTTACCAAGAACGCGCTCTACCACTGAGCTAGGGGGGCAACGAGTAAATACTCTACCGGAAGATTTGGCCACCAACAAATCGGCTCCAGAACGACGCCCGCGGCGCCAAAAGTGCCGGAAATCCGGGCTTTCGGCGCCCTCCGGACGGCCCATAAATCGGCCCGGGGAGGGATCCCGGCGGGGATGTGACCAAGCCAACTTAAGCAGCAACCTTAAAGCAGAACGGGCCGGCAAGAAGCCGGCCCGTTCCCAGTTCACTTTAGGAAGCAGTGGTTACCACTTGTTGCGGGGCTTGAAGCCGCCTTCGGTGCGCGGCTTGCGTGCCGCGTCGGTGCCCACGCTGCGCTCGTTGCGGTCGCTGAAGGAGCGGCCGCCGCGGTCAGCGGAGCTACGCTCGCCGTCGGTCTTGCGGAATTCCTTCTTGAACCCGCCGTTGCCCTTGAAGTTGCCGCCACGGTCCCCGCCACCGGCGCCACCGCCGGAGTAACCGCCACGGTCCCCGCCACCGGCGCCACCGCCGGAGTAACCGCCGCGGTCGCCGCCGCCACGGTTGCCCTGGTAGCCGCCACGCTCGCCGCCACGGCTACCCTGGTAGCCGCCACGCTCGCCGTCACCGGAGGGCTTGCGGCCGTTGTCCAGCTCGAGGTGGATCAGCTCGCCGCCGATCCGGGTGCGGGACAGTGCCTTCAGCTGGTCGGCGCTAAGGTCCGCCGGGAGCTCCACGAGGGAGTGGTCCGCACGGATGTCGATGCCGCCGATGTTGGCCGAGGAGATGCCGCCTTCGTTGGCAATGGCGCCAACGATGGAACCCGGCATGACGCGCTGGCGGCGTCCGACGGCGATCCGGTAGGTGGCATTGCCCTCAGTGAGGGTACGGGTGGGGCCACGTGAGCCGAAGCCGTCCTTGGAGCGCTCGCGCTTCTGGAAATCGGGAGCTGCGGCCAGTTCCTTGACGAGCAGAGGCTGACCGCCCTGGGCCATCACGGCCAGCGCAGCAGCGATCTCCGAGGCCGGCACGTTGTGCTCTTCCTCGTAGGAGGAGATGAGGTCGCGGAACGCGGCAACGTCCTCGGACTCGAGGGTCTCCGTGATGCGCTCGGCGAACTTGCCCAGGCGCAGCGTGTTGACGGTCTCGGCCGTGGGCAGGTGCATCTGCTCCACCGGCTGACGGGTTGCCTTCTCGATGGAACGCAGCAGGTACTTCTCGCGCGGCGTCATGAACAGGATGGCGTCGCCGGAACGGCCTGCACGGCCGGTGCGGCCGATGCGGTGGACGTAGGACTCGGTGTCGTGCGGGATGTCGTAGTTGACCACGTGGCTGATGCGCTCAACGTCAAGGCCACGGGCCGCAACGTCTGTGGCCACCAGGATATCGATGCGGCCTTCCTTCAGCGCCTCGACAGTGCGTTCGCGCTGCTGCTGCGGGATGTCGCCGTTGATGGCTGCAGCCTGGAAGCCGCGGGCCTTCAGCTTGTCAGCCAGGTCCTCTGTGGCCATCTTGGTGCGCACGAAGGCGATGACGCCGTCGAACTCTTCAACCTCGAGGATGCGGGTCAGGGCGTCAAGCTTGTGCGGGCCCATAACCTGCAGGTACCGCTGGCGGGTGTTGGCGCCGGTGGTGGTCTTGGACTTGACCGAAATCTCGGCCGGGTTGTTCAGGTATTGCTTGGACATGCGGCGGATCTGGCTCGGCATGGTGGCCGAGAACAGTGCCACCTGGCGGTCCGACGGGGTCTGCTGGAAGATCTGCTCCACGTCTTCGGCGAAGCCCATGCGCAGCATTTCGTCGGCCTCGTCCAGCACCAGGTACTGGAGCTCGGACAGGTCCAGGGAACCCTTGGAGATGTGGTCGATCACACGGCCGGGAGTACCAACAACAACCTGGGCACCGCGGCGCAGGCCAGCGAGCTGGGGGCCGTAGGCGGAGCCGCCGTAGACGGGGAGGACGGTGAAGTCATCGATGTGCTTGGCGTACGAGGTGAAGGCCTCGGCAACCTGGAGCGCCAGCTCGCGGGTCGGGGCCAGAACCAGGGCCTGGGTCTTGCGGGACGGGCCGTTGAGGTCGTGGAGCTCGGCCAGGCGGGACAATGCCGGTACTGCGAATGCTGCAGTCTTACCGGTGCCGGTCTGGGCGAGGCCCACGACGTCGCGGCCTTCAAGCAGCAGCGGGATGGTTGCTGCCTGGATGGGGGAAGGCTTTTCGTAGCCGACGTCCATCAGGGCGGCGAGGACGCGGCCGTCGATGCCGAGATCGGCGAACTTGACGCCCTCGTCTTCGGTTTCCTCAGCCTTGGCGGGTGCTTCTTCGGTCTTAGCTTCCTCAGCCTTAGCTACGGGAGCTTCTTCAAACTTGGCAGCAGGCGCCTCGGTCTGAGCGGCAGGCGCTTCTTCGACCTTGGCAGGGGCTTCTTCAGCGCGAGCAACGGGCGCTTCAGCTTCGGTGGCGGCGGGCTCTGCTGCGGGGGCAACGGCCTCGGTGAACTCGACAGCGACGGTTTCGGCAGTTACTGCTTCGGCGGTGATAGCTGTCTCGTCGTTGGTCTGATTTTCAGGCATAGGGAAATTTCCTCATCCATAGGGGGCCAGGCGGCACAACCCGAGGTGAGCGGAGCCGCAGTACATGTGCCGTGGCGGCCGGGCATACATTGACCGGCCGGTCACTTAGAAGTCCGGCGCTTTCGCAATCCCGTGGCAGGACTTCCCGCTGCATCTCTTGGCTGCTATCCCAGCAGTCTGTACAGCGTTTTCTTTAGCCGGCTCTCCCTATGAAAATGCCCGCATCACAATAGCGGGCCCCAACACTTGCCAGTCCTGCCTCAAAAATTGGGCAGGAATAAGGGATTTCCGGAGTGGGGGATGTTTCAAGTGTAAGGTACAGATGCGCTTTGCGGCTAATTGAACGTACGACGACGGCGGTGAGCTTGCGCACATGGCCGTCGAGTTCCATGCGGCTAAGGCCGTGACGCTACCGTCCCAGCCGCCGCAGCAGCGCCTCAAAGGCGTCGTGGTACTCGGACTGGAGGCGGATCTCACCGTCGGCGTCGGCATCCCGCAAGGCTTCCATGGACTCAAGGTCAGGTTCGCTGAACCACTTTCCGATGGTGATGCCGTGGGTCGGCACGAAAAGCCGGTGGATGTGGTCGCCTGCCTGGACGGTGCCGGTGCGGATCACGCGCAGGTAGGTACCAATCCGGCCCGCTTCCGTGAAGCGCTTGACCCATTGCGGCTCCCCCATCCGACGCTGGAAGGCGGCGCACGGGACGCGCGGCGAAGTGACTTCAACTTCGACGTCGAGCCCGATCTTCCAGCGTTCGCCGATCACTGCCCCGGTGGTCTCGATGCCGGACACGCGGAGGTTCTCGCCGAAGATCCCGGGCGGGACGTCGCGCTGAAGCTCCTTCGCCCAGTAGTCGGCATCATCCTGGGAGTAGGCGTAGATGGCCTGGTCCTCCCCACCATGGTGGACCCGGCTCGCCTGGACGTCACCGTGGAGGCCGAGTTTGTGGACCTTAACGGGACCTTCCACCGGCCGCTTGTCGATGGCGGTAACTCCCACGCTGCCTTCATCGGGAAGGAGCTGGTGGACACGGCAGACGGCTAGCACTGATGCAGTTTCCATGGCTCCAGTGTAGGGTTCCCGGCGTTCCAGCCACCGTTGGAACCGGAGATGGGCAGTTCTCTCCCGTTTCGTGCTCGCAGCCGGACCGGGCAGAGACTACGCTGATTTCAGGATTGAGCTTCCGGCGCACAGTTGCGCCCACATTCAGCATGGACTACCAAGGGGGACGTCATGGACCCGGAAAAGGACCAAGGCAACGGTCCGGACAAAGACCCGGCCAAAGACCAGGGCACCGGTCAAGGCAAGGACCAGGGGGCGCCGAAGCCGCCGTGGCAGGTGCCCAAGCCGGAACTGCGCCCCGAACTCCTGAACCAACCCCTTCCCACGGTTGATCCCTTCGCCCGGGACCGCGAGCGCCAGACCCATGATGCGGCCGCGCGCAAGAAACGTTCCCAGCGGCGGACCGTTGTGGTGGGGTTGGGAGTCACGGCCCTCCTCGCCGGCACCATCACCGCCGTCGTGGCCAGCAACCAGGATGAGGCCGACTACGCCCAGGTCTGTTTCAACGACAAAACCGGCGAGCGCGTGGAGGACACGCAGTGCAACAGCTCCGCCGGACGCAGCGGTGCGCTCTTCGCGTGGTACTTCTACTCCCGCGGCGCCAGCGTTCCCGGGGTGGGCCAGAACCGGTCCTCGTATCCGAGCTACACCAGCACCATCCCCAGCGGCGCCAAGGCATCCACCGGGTACAGCACCAAGGGCGGAACGGTCAGCAGGGGCGGCTTTGGCAGCAGCTCCAAGGGCGGAAGCACGGGGGGCTAGGCGTGAAGCGGTTGTTGTTGGAGCCCAGGCCCGGCTGGAAGCAGAAGATCGAAGAGCAGGGCCTGGTCTTCTCCACCACCACCATGCCCGACGGCCGGAAGATTGAATACTGGAACGAAGCCGCCTACTACGAATTCACCATGGACGAGGTGGAGACGCTGGAGGTCACGGCCGAGGACATGCACAAGATGTGCCTGGAGGCCGCCAAGTTCCTCGCCACGGGCGCCATGGGGAACATCGGCATCGGCCCGCAGGCACTGGAGCTCGCGGCTGAGTCGTTGCAGGCCGCGGACATGGATGTCTACGGGCGCTTCGACTTTATCTATGACGGCCAGGGCGGACCGGCCAAGATGCTGGAGTACAACGCCGACACCCCCACCGGCCTGATCGAGGCCGCCGTCGCGCAATGGTTCTGGCTGCAGGACGTGTTCCCGGAAAAGGACCAGTGGAACGGCATCCACGAGGCCCTGATCCGGCAGTGGAAGAAAATGCAGTACCGCACCGGCATGAGCACGCTCCACATCGCCCATTCCGAGGCTGAGGAGTCCGGCGAGGACTGGATGACGGCCGCGTACATGCGGGACGTGGCCAGCCAGGCGGGCTGGACCACTATCGGCATCAACATGTCCGATATCGGCTGGGATCCCAACCTGAACCGCTTTGTGGACCTGGACAACTTCATGATCAGCACCATGTTCAAGCTGTATCCCTGGGAGCTGATGATGAAGGAGCCGTTCGGGCACCGGCTGCTGCAGCGCGCACATAATCCCCGCTGGGTGGAGCCTGCGTGGAAAATGCTGCTCTCTAACAAGGCCTTGCTGGCTGCTCTGTGGCACCTGTACCCGGACCACCCCAACCTGCTGCCGGCCTACCTCAACGAGCCCGGGCCCCTGAAGGAATGGGTGGCCAAGCCGCTGCATGGGCGCGAAGGCGACAACATCAAGATCCATGCGCCGGGCATCAGCCTGGAGCAGCCGGGCGGGTACGGCCGTGAGGGCTGGTGCTACCAGCAGTTCCATGCGCTGCCCGACTTCGACGGCAACCACCCCGTCCTTGGCCTCTGGGTGGTGGACGGCGAGTCCGTGGGCTGCGGGATCCGCGAATCGGACGGCCCCATCACCGACTACTTCTGCCGTTTTGTGCCCAACACCATCGACGCCCCGGCGCCGCTTTCAGCGCAGGCCCACTCCAGCAAAGCAGGTATCGCACTATGAGCACCCTGATATTCCAGAGCCCGGTGACCGTATGAGTGCGGAGACGACGACGGCGGGCGGCGCTCCCGGCGGACCGTCCGGCGGTGCCGTCCCCGACAAGGGGCTCCGGGCGGGGATCCTGGACCTCGGCGACTCGGTCATGCTGGGCCTCGCATCCACGGCGCCCGTGTATTCGCTGGCCGCCACGCTGGGCCTGATCGTGGCCGTCAACGGAAACTACACTCCCCTGATCCTGATCCTCGGGTTCATCCCCGTCCTGTTCATCGCGTACGCCTTCCGGGAGCTGAACAGCGCCATGCCGGACTGCGGCACCACGTTCACCTGGTCCCGCCGGGCGTTCGGTCCCTGGGCGGGTTGGCTGGGCGGCTGGGGTGTTGCCCTGGCCGGCATCGTGGTCCTGGCCAATCTCGCGCAGGTGGCAGGCCAGTACCTGTGGCTGCTGATCGGCGACGGTTCACTGGCCGAAAACAAGGTGGTGGTCACGGCCACCGGTGTGCTGTTCATCGTGTTTATGACCCTGGTGAACTACCGGGGCATCCGGGTGGGCGAGCATGTCCAGCGGGTCCTGACGTACGTTCAGTATGTGTCGCTGGGCATCTTCGCGCTGGCCATCATTGTGCGGATCGCGGGCGGGGCCCCGGAGGGCCAGGCGTTCGATTTCGAGTGGTTCAACCCGGCCGGTGCCTTCGCCGACCCCTTCGCCGTGGTGCACGGTTCGCTGCTTGCCCTGTTCATCTATTGGGGCTGGGATACCTGCCTGGCGGTGAACGAGGAAACGGAAAACCCGTCCACCACGCCTGGGCGCGGCGCCGTCATTTCGGCCTTTGTCCTGGTGGCCGTCTATGTCTCGGTGGCCTTGCTGGTGATGATGTACGCCACGGTTGGCACCGAGGGCATTGGCCTGGGCAACGAAGCGAACCAGTCCGACGTCTTCCTGGCGATGAAGGACGTGGTCCTGGGTCCGTGGGGCTGGCTGATTGTGGTGGCCGTGCTGGCCTCGGTCCTGTCGTCCACGCAGACCACCATCCTGCCCACGGCCCGCGGAACACTGTCGATGGGCGTGCACGGTGCGCTGCCGCAGAAGTTCGGCGAAGTCCATACCCGCAACCAGACCCCCGGATTCTCCACCCAGGTCATGGGCGCAGCGGCCGTGGTGTACTACGTGGCCATGAGCTTCCTCAGCGAAAACCTGCTCTCCGATTCCATCAGCGCCATCAGCCTGTTTATCGCGTTCTACTATGCGCTGACGGGCTTCGCGTGCTTCTGGTATTTCCGGGGGACCTTCCGGGAATCGGCCCGCAACCTCTGGTTCCGCGGCATCCTTCCGCTGCTCGGGGCACTGATCCTCACGGCGGCGTTCTTCATTTCCGCCGTCCAGATGTGGGATCCGGCCTACGGTGACACCCAGATCTTCGGCGTCGGCGGGGCGTTCGTCAGCGGCGTGGTGCTCCTGGCCCTGGGCGTCGTCCTGGCCGTTGTCTGCCGGTTCCTGCCGTCAACGCGGGAATACTTCATCGGGAAGCCGACGGCGGCGGCTGCCACACCGACGTCGGCCTAAGATACACAGATGAGCGACGCTGGAGTCACCGCCGAACTGCCCCTTACACCGGACCCGTCCGACGTCCTGGCCCTTAATGCGCTGCTGAGCGCTGACGAGCGGGCACTCCAGCAGCGGATCCGCGACTTCACGGACCAGCGGATCAAGCCAAACATTGCCCGCTGGTATGACGACGCCGTTTTTCCGCTGGAACTGGCTCCCGAACTCGGCGAGCTGGGCGTCCTGGGGATGCACCTGGAAGGCTATGGCTGCCCCGGCCGCTCCGCCGTCGAATACGGCCTGGCCGCGATGGAACTCGAGGCCGGCGATTCCGGGATCCGGACCTTTGTCTCTGTGCAGGGGTCCCTGGCCATGACGGCCATCCACAAATGGGGTTCGGAGGACCAGAAGCAGGAGTGGCTCCCCCGGATGGCTGCCGGCGAAGTGATCGGCTGCTTCGCCCTGACTGAGCCCACGGCAGGCTCCGACCCGTCCTCCATGACCACTTTCGCCCGCCGGGACGGCACCGGGGACAACGCCGGCTGGGTCCTGGACGGTGCCAAACGCTGGATCGGACTGGCCTCCGTGGCCGGGGTGATGGTGGTGTGGGCCCAAACCGACGACGGCGTCCGCGGCTTCCTGGTGCCGGCCGGTATGGCGGGCGTGACCGCAACGCCCATCACCCAGAAGCTCTCCATGCGCGCTTCCATCCAGTGCGATGTGGTGTTCGACGGCGTCCGGCTGGGACCGGAGGCCATGCTGCCGGCTGCGATGGGCCTGCGCGGGCCGTTTGCGTGCCTGAACGAGGCCCGCTACGGGATCATCTGGGGTGCCATGGGCGCCGCGCGTGATTCCTACGAAGCCGCCCTGGCCTATTCCCAGGACCGGTTGCAGTTCGGCAAGCCGCTGGCCGGGTACCAGCTGACGCAGGAGAAGCTGGTGAACATGCTGCTGGAGATCCAGAAGGGCACCATGCTGGCCTTCTATCTGGGGCGCCTCAAGGACGAAAGGAAGCTGCGGCCCGAGCAGATCTCGCTGGGCAAGCTGAACAACGTGCGCGAGGCCATCAGGATCGCCCGGGACGCCCGTTCCATCCTCGGCGGCAACGGCATCACGCTGGACTATTCGCCGCTCCGGCACGCTGCCAACCTGGAGTCAGTCCGCACCTACGAGGGCACCGACGAGGTCCACATGCTCGTCCTTGGTCAGCACATCACGGGCCTCGGCGCGTTCCGGTAAACCCACCCGCCCCTCCCCAACTAGGTAGCAGTAACTGTCGTTTTGAGGGCTCATAACGACAGTTACTGCTACCTAGTTGGGACTACGTGTGGTTATTCAGGCAGGATGACCAGCTCCAGGTAGCCTCGCAGGCACCCCGCCATGTCGACATTCGCGGGCGCCAACAGCCACTGCGTTTGGATCCCGTCCCACAGCGCAATCAATGATGCCGCCGCGGCTTCGGGTTCTACACCGGGGCGCAGCCGCCCTTCCTCGGCGAGTTGCGTAAACCGACGGGCGTAGCTCCGCCGCAGCCGTTCGAAACGTTCCGTGAAGAATTCGCGACCCGGATGGCCGTCCGTGACGGATTCCGCACACAGCACGGTGTACAACTCGATGACACCCGGGATCTCTTCGTTGAAGCGCGCCTGGCGGATCACGGCGTCAACAAGCGTTTCCTCCGGATCCGGAGGTGTGGCGCCGTCTCCGGTATTCGAGTCGCGCCAGTTGAGCACGGCAAGCAGCAAGTCGCTTTTCGACGGGAAGTAGTGCAGGAGGCTCGTCTGGCTCATTCCGACGTGGTCGGCAACGTCCTGCAGGGAGCCTGCCCGGTACCCGTGGGCCGCAAACACAGCGTGCGCGGCAACAAGGATCGCGTGCCGGCGTTCCGTCGACTTCGCATATGGTCCCCGCCGGGACGGCCGGCTCGCCTCGTTTGTGGTCATGGCAAGCCAGTGTACAGGCGGATGTAGCAGGCAGAATCAAAACTCGAGTAACTACTCGAATTTTGTGTTAGCCTGTCTCCTACCCGCTTCCATACGTGCCGCAGCTCACACTCGCTGGCACATGAACCGACACAATGAGGTGCAGGCAACATGGCCCGATTCACCCGGAGACGCGGCGGCGTATTGCTGTCGATCATCCCGCTCAGCATTGCCATGGTTATCCTGCAGCGCTTCTGGCGCGGCGGGCTTACAGAAGGAGCAGTCAAGTAATGTCCCAGTCCACAGCATCCGGGCGCACCGCCGATGTTTCCTACATCATCGACCGCGGACCGGGTTCGGGCAGGCGGACAGCCGCCCGATCCTGGCTGCACACCACAGCTCCCGCCCAGTCACTCAACGGCAACTGGCGCTTCCGGCTCCTGCCCGGCGCACCGGGAACCCCCGGGGGCCGCGGCGTCCTGCCCGCAGGCGAGGCCCTCGAGGGCGTGGCCGAGGAGACCTTCGATGACTCGTCATGGGAGGAGATCGCCGTCCCGGCCCACTGGGTACTGGAAGGCGACGGGCGCTATGGGCGGCCAATCTACACGAATGTGCGTTTTCCCTTCCCCACCGATGCACCCAACGTCCCCGATGAGAATCCCACCGGCGACTACCGGCGCACCTTCGAACTGCCGGAGGCATGGACCGAAGCCGTACGGATCCTGCTGCGGTTCGACGGCGTCGAGTCGCGGTACAAGGTGTGGGTCAACGGGGTGCCGATCGGCGTCGGCGTCGGGAGCCGGCTGGCCCAGGAGTTCGACGTCACGGATGCTGTGCGTCCTGGATCGAACGTGCTGGCCGTGCGCGTGCACCAGTGGTCGGCGTCGAGCTACGTCGAAGACCAGGACCAGTGGTGGCTGCCGGGCATCTTCCGCGACGTAACGCTCCAGGCGCGGCCGGCGGGCGGCATCGACGACGCCTGGCTGCGCACCTCGTTCAGCGGCTCCGGTAATTCCGGCGCCGGCACCATTGACCCTGAAATCACGGCAACCGGTGACGCTTTTCCGGTGACGCTCTCCGTGCCGGAGCTGGGCGTGGACGTCACGTGGAACTCTGCGGCGGACGTTGCCCCGGTCCTGATCGACGCCGTCGAACCGTGGTCTGCCGAGATTCCGCGGCTGTATGACGCAACGGTGAGCAGCGCTGCCGAAACGCTCTCCCTCAGCCTGGGCTTCCGCACGGTGGAAATCGTGGGGGACCGCTTTCTGGTGAACGGCCGGCGGGTGGTGTTCCACGGCATGAACCGTCACGAGACCCATCCCGACCGGGGCCGCGTCTTCGACGAAGAATCTGCCCGCGCCGATCTGGCCCTTATGAAGCAGTTCAACGTCAATGCGATCCGGACCAGCCACTATCCCCCGCATCCGCGGCTGCTGGATCTGGCCGATGAAATGGGGTTCTGGGTGGTGCTTGAGTGCGACCTCGAAACGCACGGATTCCATGCCCAGCGATGGGCCGGCAATCCCAGCGACGATCCCGCCTGGCGCGAAGCCTTCGTGGACCGCATCGAGCGCACCATCGAGCGCGACAAGAACCACCCCTCCATCGTTATGTGGTCGCTCGGTAACGAGGCCGGCACGGGCGCCAACCTCGCCGCAATGGCCGCGTGGGCCCATGCCCGCGACACCGGACGTCCCGTCCACTATGAGGGCGATTACAGCGGCGCCTACACGGACGTCTATTCGCGGATGTACTCCTCCGTCCCCGAGACCGAGGCGATCGGACGCGACGACTCCGGCTCCCTGCTGCTCGGCTGTTCCGCCGCCGAGTCGGCACGGCAACGGACCAAGCCCTTCATCCTGTGCGAGTACGTTCATGCGATGGGCAACGGCCCCGGCGCCATCGACCAGTATGAGGACCTCGTTGACCGCTACCCGCGGCTGCACGGTGGTTTCGTCTGGGAGTGGCGGGACCACGGCATCCGCACACGCACGGAAGACGGAACCGAATTCTTCGCCTATGGCGGCGATTTCAACGAGGTCATCCACGACGGCAACTTCGTGATGGACGGAATGGTCCTCTCCGATTCGACGCCGAGCCCGGGACTGTTCGAATACAAGCAGATCGTGGCGCCGATCCGTTTGGGCTTCGGCACCGAGGTGCCCCATGGAACACCGTCCGACGGCGGTGCGCGGCGGTTCATCACAGTCGCCAATCTGCGGCACTCGGCGGACGCCTCCGACGTCGTGCTCCAGTGGCGGACCGAAGTGGACGGCATCCGCAGTGACTCGGGCGAACTGGCAATCGCCGGCGCGTCGGGCAAGGCTCTTGCGGCTGGCGACTCGGCGCAGCTGGAGCTGCCGGCGTTTGCTGTCTCAGGTAGAGGTGAGAACTGGCTCACCGTTGAAGCCGTGCTCCGCAAGGACACTGACTGGGCTCCGGCCGGGCATGTGATTTCAGCCGCCCAGCTGGATCTCTCGGAGCCTGCGGCACGAGTTCAGGCTCCGCGCCCGCTGGCTTCAGTCGGCCGGACCGGCTCCTTGGCGGCGAGTTCGGATGCCGAATCCTCGGGAACCGGAACAGTAACCCTCGGACCCGCGGTCTTCGAGGAGGGCCGGCTTGTGTCGCTGGGCGGACTGCCGGTGGCCGGTCCCCGCCTGGAGCTCTGGCGCGCACCGACGGATAACGACGGCGGAGCGGGCCGCGGCAGTTACGATCTCGCCGACCCCTGGCTGAACAACGGAAACGGCGTGCCGGCCCCGACGTCGGCCGCGGTCTGGCGCAAAGCGGGCCTGGACCGCTTGACGGCCCGGGTGGAAAAGATCTCGGCGAACGATTCAGGCGTGGCGGTCCGGACACGGTATGCGGCGGCCGACAGCGCCGACTCCGTGACGGTCGAAGAGCAGTGGCAGCTCGCGGATGGGGAGCTGTGGCTTCGCCTGGACATCGTCCCCAGCGCTGGCTGGAACATGATCTGGCCACGCATCGGGGTCAGGTTCGATTTGCCCGGCTCCGTGGATGGCGCGTCCTGGTTCGGTGCCGGGCCCCGCGAATCGTATCCGGACAGCATGCACGCGGCCCTGATCGGGCGGTATTCGGCAGCAATCGACGACCTCACGGTGACGTACGCCAAGCCCCAGGAGAGCGGGCACCGCAGTGCCGTGCGTTCACTCGACCTGAACAATGAGGGGGCGCCCTGGCTGAGGATCGAGACGGTGGCCGATGGCCGCGGGCGCCGGCCCGGTTTCACCCTGGCCCGTCACACCGCACAGGAGGTCAGCGCAGCGGCCCATCCCCACGAGTTGCCTCCGAGCGAGCACAGCTACCTCTATCTGGACGCCGCCCAGCATGGGTTGGGTTCACGGGCCTGCGGCCCGGACGTCTGGCCGGACTTCGCCCTTCGTCCGGAGGCCCGCACGGTGATGCTGCGCATCGGGACGGCCGGGTAGCCGCCGAGATGGCATTTCGCGGCAATGTCAGGCGCCGCGACTGCCGTGAAGTGCCATCTCGACGCGTCCGGCCCCGGTTACGCAGCTCCGACCGGGACGGGTTCCTTGGCGCCTGCGTCCTTGCGGATGGTCGCGCTGATCACGGCGGCGATGGTGCACATGGCGGCCGCGCCGAACCAGGCGTAGGTGTACTGGCCGGTGGCGTCCCGGATGGCACCGGCGCCGAGGGCAGCAGCGGCCGCGCCCAGCTGGTGGGCCGCGAACACCCAGCCGAACACCACGCTGCCGTCCGTGCCGAACGTTTTCCGGCAGATTGCCGCCGTGGGCGGTACCGTCGCCACCCAGTCCAGGCCGTAGATCACCACAAAAACGATCATGCTCGGCTGGACGGTGGCGCTCAGGACCAGCGGCAGCACTAGCAGGCCGATCCCCCGGAACTGGTAATAGACGGCCAGCAGGATTTTGGGGTTGTAGCGGTCGGTCAGCCAGCCGGAGGCGATGGTGCCCAGGATGTCGAAGATCCCGACGACGGCGAGAAGCCCGGCCGCTGTGGTTTCGGGCATGCCGTGGTCGTGGGCGGAGGGGATGAAGTGGGTGCCGATCAGCCCGTTGGTGGTGGCCCCGCAGATCGCAAACCCGGCCACCAGCGCCCAGAATGTCCGCACTTTGCTGGCGCGCTTGAGAACCTGGAGGGCGCGCACCGCGGCGTTGCTGCTGCGCCCGCTTTCCACGGGGTCCGCTGCCGCAGCCGGGGACTCAGCCGTTCCCTCCTCAGGTGCCGTTTCACCGTAAGGCAAGGCGCCGACGTCGGCCGGTGAGTTTTTGAGGAACTTCAGCACCAGCGGCACCACCGCCAGCGCGCCGGCGGCGATCAGCAGCGAGGCCTGCCGCCAACCCGGATCCTGGGCCAGCATGGCGATGAACGGCAGGAAGACCAGCTGGCCCGCGGCGCTGCCGGCGGTCAGGATGCCGATCACCAGGCCCCGGCTCTTGGAGAACCAGGTGTTGGCGATGGTGGCGGCGAAGACGAGCGCCATGGAGCCGGTGCCGAGCCCGATCAGCAGTCCCCAGGTCAGGAGGATCTGCCAGGACTGGGTGACCAGGACCGTGAGCGCGCTGCCGGCGCCGATCATCACCAGGGCGGTGGCGGTGACGGCCCGGATCCCGAACCGTTCCATCAGGGCCGCGGCGAAGGGGGCGGTCAGCCCAAACAGCACCAGGTTGATGCTGACGGCTGCGGACAGCACGGTGATGGACCAGCCGAACTCCTGCTGCAGCGGCACCATGAGGACACCCGGGGCGGCCCGGAATCCGGCCGCTCCCACGAGGGCCAGGAAGGCGACGGCCGCGACGATCCATGCGGGGTGCAGTCGGCGGCGCGTGGTTTCGGTGGCACTCATGCGGCCGTGGCCAGCTGCACGGGCGCGTCCGTCCGGGTGAGGCTGTGCCAGCTGGTGTTGGCGGCCGTGAGCCGTTCCCCGCAGCCGGTGCAGGTGTCCGCGGAGCTGGTCCGCTGGCCGCAGCCGGAATGGATGACGTACATATGGGCCTGGTCAGACGGCGCCGGGAGGTGCTTTTCCGCCCACATGACCACGGCGTTCAGGACCGGGAGGGCGTCCTCACCCTTAGGAGTCAGGACGTACTCCTGGCGGGGGCGGCCGCCGTCGTCGTACGCCTTCTTCTCAAGCAGCCCCGACTCCACGAGACCCGCCAGGCGCCTGGTGAGCACCGAATCCGCGACGGCGAGCCGGGTCTTCATGGCGTCGAAGCGCCCGTTGCCGAAAAAGACCTCGCGGAGCACCAGCATGCTCCAGGGGTCACCCAAAATGTCGAGACCTCGTGCCATGCTGCAGTCGCGCTGGGACCAGTCGGAGCGGAGAACCATAAAGGCACCCTAGCTAACTTTCTTGAAGAAAGCCAGGGTGCCTTTGGCTGGCGAGCGCGGTGCTACTTGAGGCGCGCTGCTACTTGAGGAAGGTGAAGGCGCGCTCGAGGTCGGCGATGAGGTCTTCCACGTCCTCGATGCCGCAGGACAGCCGGATCAGGTTGACGGGAACTGCCAGTTCCGTGCCCTTGACCGATGCGTGGGTCATCTCGGACGGGTAGTTCATCAGCGATTCGATGCCGCCCAGGGATTCCGCCAGCGTGAACACCGACGTGTTTTCCGCGACCGTGCGGGCCGCCGCCTCGCCGCCCTTGAACTGGACGGACACCATGCCGCCGAACTTCTTCATCTGCTTCTTCGCCAGCTCGTGGCCGGGGTGGGAGGGCAGGCCCGGGTACAGGACGGCCTCCACCTCGGGGCGCTCGAGCAACCATTCGGCCACAGCCTGGCCGTTGTCGCTGTGCCGGTCCATGCGCACGCCGAGAGTCTTCAGGCCGCGGGTGGTGAGGAACGCGTCCATCGGGCCGGACACTGCACCCACCGCGAACTGCACAAAGCCGATCTTCTCCGCGAGCTCCGCGTCGTTGACCACGATGGCGCCGCCCACCACGTCGGAGTGCCCGCCGATGTACTTCGTCGTGGAGTGAACCACGACGTCAGCACCCAGGGCGAGCGGGGTCTGCAGGTAGGGCGACGCGAAGGTGTTGTCCACCACGAGGAGGGCCCCGGCGTCGTGCGCTACCGCGGCGAGTGCCTCGATATCCGTGATCTTCATCAGCGGGTTGGAGGGGGTCTCCACCCAGACGAAGCGGGTCTTGTTCGCGGCCACGGCTTTGCGCACCGCGTCCAGGTCAGCCATGTCCACGGGGGTGTTGCCGATCCCCCAGTCGCCAAGCACGCTGTTGATGAGCCGGTAGGTGCCGCCGTAGGCGTCGTTGCCGAGCACAATATGGTCGCCCGGCCGGGTCAGCGCCCGGATCAGGGAGTCCTCCGCCGCAAGGCCGGAGCTGAAGGAGTACGCGTGGCTTCCGCCTTCGAGCGCCGCGAGCTGCTCCTGCAGGGCGTCGCGCGTGGGGTTGGTGCCACGGCCGTATTCGTAACCGTCGCGGAGCCCGCCGATGCCGTCCTGGGCGTATGTGGAGCTGAAGTGCACCGGCGGAACCACGGCGCCGGTCCGGGGCTCGAAGGCCTGGCCGGCATGGACGGCGCGCGTGTTGAAACCCTGGTTTTCTGCAGACATTGAAAGTCCTTTCATGCGGTGATCAAGCCTGCCGAGATCCTGGTTTCGACAGGCTCAACCACCGGAGGATTAGTTGCTGAGGTAGGCGAGGAGGTCGTGGCGGGTGAGGATTCCCACGGGGGCGCCGACGAACGTCACCATCACGGTGTCCACGTCGGAGAGCAGCTCGCGGGCTGCGGAGATGGTTTCCAGCGAGCCGATGACCGGCAGGCGGGGCCCCATGTGCTCGGAGATCTTGTCCGTCAGCTTGGCCTCGCCGCGGAACAGCTTGGAGGTCAGGGTGCGTTCGTCCACGGCGCCGAGGACCTCGCCCATCACCACCGGCGGTTCCTGCGAGAGGACCGGGATGTGGCTGACGCCGAACTCGTTCATGATGTTGATGACGTCGCGGACGGTCTCGTTGGGGTGGATGTGGACCAGGTCCGGCAGCTCGCCGGTCTTGGACTTGATGACCTCGCCCACTGAGGCTTCTTCGCCGCCGGAGAGGAAGCCGTAGGAACGCATCCACTGGTCGTTGAAGATCTTGGCGAGGTAGCCGCGGCCGGAGTCCGGGAGGATGACCACCACTACTGCGCTTTCCGGGAGGTCGCGGGCGGTCTGCAGCGCAGCCACCACCGCCATGCCGGACGAGCCGCCCACCAGCAGCCCTTCCTCGCGGGCCAGCCGCCGGGTCATGGCGAAGGAATCGGCGTCGGAGACGGCAATGACATCGTCCGGGACGGATTTGTCGTAGTTGGCCGGCCACATGTCCTCGCCCACGCCCTCGACGAAATACGGGCGCCCGGTACCGCCGGAGTAGACCGAACCTTCGGGGTCCGCCCCGATGATCCTGACCCGGCCGCCGTCGGCCTCCGCACGGTCCGCCGAGATCTCCTTGAGGAAGCGGCCGGTGCCGGTGATGGTGCCGCCGGTGCCAGCGCCGATCACGCAGTGCGTCACCGTGCCGTCCGTGTCCTGCCAGATCTCCGGTCCGGTGGTCTCGTAGTGGCTGCCGGGGGCGGCCGGGTTGGAGAACTGGTCAGGCTTGTAGGCGCCCGGAATTTCCGTGACCAGGCGGTCCGAGACGCTGTAGTAGCTCTGCGGGCTGTCCGGGGCAACGGAGGTGGGCGTGACCACCACCTCGGCGCCATAAGCCTGAAGCACGGCGCGCTTGTCCTCGCCCACCTTGTCCGGCACCACGAAGATGCACTTGTAGCCCTTTTGCTGGGCCACGAGCGCCAGACCCACGCCGGTGTTGCCCGACGTCGGCTCAACGATGGTCCCGCCGGGCAGGAGCTTGCCGGTCCGTTCGGCCTCGTCGATCATTTTCACCGCGATGCGGTCCTTGATGGAACCGCCGGGATTGATGTATTCCAGCTTGACCAGGACTGTGGCTTTGAGGCCTTCCGTCACGTGGTTGAGCTTGATGAGCGGCGTGTTTCCGATGAGGTCCAGGACGGACTGCGCGTACTTCATAGGTACAAAGTTACCGCCTGCCGCCGCAGGTCCTGCCCGGGGCTCAGCTCCCTGCCGAGGAATCTGTGTGCCAGAGGCCCAGGGTGTTGCCCTCGGTGTCCTTGAAGTAGGCGTAATAGCCCATGCCGGGAACGGCGTCCTTTGCCTGGGCGACAGTACCTCCAGCGGATTCGACCTGCGCCAGCGCGGCGTCCACGTCCTCCACGTCGATGGTGATGATGGGGGTCTTGAGGTTGTCCGTGCGGGGGAACAGGGCCCCGTTGATGGCCCCTGGCGCGCTTGGCATGCCTGTCTGCTCGTCCGACGGCGTGGTGATGGCGATGGTGTAGTCCATCTCCTGCATGGGAGTCAGGGTCCAGCCAAACGCACTTTGGTAAAAAGTGTTGGCGCGTTCCTTGTCGTCGGAGGGGATCTCGAAATGCACAACTCCAGCCACAGCATGCTCCTTTGAATGCGAGGGGAAGGCGCGGACTCCCCGCGCCACACGCTGGAGTCTAGTCCTGGCATCTTCGGTCTGTAAGGGGCTCCGGAAGCTACCTTGTCAGCCCACCGTGGGACCATGAATACATGACCATCCTTGACGCCCCCGCCCGGCTTGCCGCCGCCGCGGATGCGTCCCTGCGCTGGCATCCGGACGGCCCGTACAGCCTGCACCAGACGCTGGGCATTCTCCTGCGGGGTACCGGAGATCCGTCGTTTTCGTTCGGGCCGGACGGGTTATGGACGGCGTTTACGACGCCGGACGGCCCGGTCACGCTGCGCCTCACCGCTGCCGCGGATAGGGCTGTTGACGCCGCTGTTGACGCGCAGGCCTGGGGTCCCGGTTCCGCCGCCGGACTCGCCGGCGTGCCCCGGCTCCTGGGCGCTGAGGACGACTGGTCGGCGTTTGACGAACCGGACTTCCATGCCACGCTCCCCCGGATGGTCCGTGACGCCCGACGACGGAACCTGGCTGTCCGGCTGCCCTCCACCGGGCGGGTGGTTGATTGCCTCGTGCCCACCATCCTCGAGCAGAAGGTCACCGTCATTGAGGCCCGCCGCGGCTACCGGTACCTGATGTACCGGTTCGGCTCGCCGGCTCCGGCGGCCGGAAGCGCGGCGCCGGAGGGGCTCCGCCTCCAGCCCACGCCTGAGCAGTGGCTGCGCATCCCCTCGTGGGAATGGCACCAGGCCGGCGTAGGACCCCAGCGTTCGGCGTCCGTTATGCGGGCGCTGCGATCCGCCGTCGCGCTTGAACGGCTGGCCGCCTTGCCAGCGGCGGAGGCGGCAGCAAAACTGCAGGTGATTCCCGGTATCGGGGTGTGGACCGCGGCCGAAGTGGTGCAGCGGACCCACGGCTGCCCGGACTCCATCGCGGTGGGCGACTACCACCTCGCCGCCTATGTGGGCGCCGCCCTCACCGGCCGCCGGACGGACGATGCCGGCATGCTGGCCTTGCTTGAGCCGTGGACCGGGCACCGGCAGCGGGTGGTCCGGATGATCGGCCTGAGCGGCTTCCGCAAACCGACGTTCGGGCCGCGGATGACCATCCAGGACCACCGCCGGCACTGACGGTTCCGCCGTGGACTCGGGCCGCGGATGGGTATAGCGTGGCGCCATGGAGCCCGCACCAGAGCCCCGGAATTCCGCATTCTCTGGAGTCACCCATGATCCACACTGACAAACTGACCAAAACCTTCGTCGTCAAAAAGGAGACGGTAGAAGCCGTCAGGGGAGTCGACATCGATGTTGCCCCGGGCGAGCTTGTGGCGTTCCTTGGCCCGAACGGTGCGGGCAAATCCACCACCCTGCGAATGCTCACCACCCTGCTCCGGCCCACTTCCGGCACGGCGACTGTCGCGGGCGTGGACGTCGTAGCGGATCCGGCCGGCGTACGCGCCCGGATCGGCTACATTGGCCAGGGCAACGGCGGCGGCCACAGCTTCCGGGTCATCGACGAACTGATCATGCAGGGCCGCTTCTACGGCATGAACTCCACGGATGCCGCTGCCCGGGCACACGAGCTCCTGACGTCCATGGACCTGGCCGACCTCGCCAAACGCACCGTCATCAAACTGTCGGTCGGGCAGCGGCGGCGGATGGACGTGGCGCTGGGGCTGATGCACTCCCCGCGGCTGCTGTTCCTGGATGAACCGTCCACCGGCATGGACCCGCAGAACCGGGCCAACCTGTGGGACCACATCATGCGGTTGCGCGCCGAGCACGGCACCACCATCGTCCTGACCACGCATTACATGGACGAGGCCGATTTGATGTCCGAGCGCGTGATTGTGATTGACCACGGGCAGATCATCGCCGATGATACAGCCGCCCGGCTGAAGGCCAACCTGGCCGGTGACCTGCTCGCCGTCGAGGTCGCGGCGGAGTCCGCCGCGGGCGTGCGCGGGCTGCTGGGGCGTGCCGCCGCGGGCGTGCGCGGGCTGCTGGGGCGTGCCGCCGCGGGCGTGCGCGGGCTGCTGGGGCGTGCCGCCGCGGGCGGTGAGGTCAACGAAAACTCGAACGACGGTGTGGTTCGCTTCCGCCTCCGGCTCACCGAAGGCGCCCGTCGGGCACCGGTGCTGCTGCAACAAATGAACGACGCCGGCGCTCCCGCCCAGTCCCTGGAGCTGCAACCGCCAACCCTGGACGACGTGTTCCTGGAGCTGACCGGCCGCAACCTGCGGGAAGGAGCAGACCGCTGATGGCGGTGCAAAGCACCGAGGTCCTGGAAAAGCCGGGCCTGGTCCAGATCCTGCATGACACCAGATTCGTCTTCTGGCGAGATGCTGCTGCCGCTGCGTGACCCGTTCTCGCTGGTCTTCTCGCTGCTCCAGCCGCTCGTGTTCCTGGGCCTCTTCGGGCCGCTACTCGGTGCGGCCGTGGGCGCACCGGCATTCGGCGGCCAGTCGACGCTCCAATGGTTCCTGCCCGGCGTCGTGGTCATGATTGCCCTGTTCGGCACCTCCATGATCGGCTCCAACCTGCAGTACGAGCTGATGACCGGTTCGTACGAGCGGATCCTGGCCACACCGCTGTCCCGCTCGTCGCTGATGATCGGGCGGGCGCTGAAGGAATGGGCACCGCTGGTGGTGCAGGGCCTGCTGATCGCCCTGGTCTGCATCCCGTTCGGCTTTGTCTTCTATCCGCTGCACGTGCTGTTCGGCCTGGTCATCCTGGGGATCTTCGGCATCGGACTCGGCGCCCTCTCCTACGCACTGGCCCTGGTATCGCAGAACAAGGAGTGGATCTTCTGGGGTGTGCAGCAGACGCTGCTCTTCCCGCTGATGATCCTGTCCGGCATCATGCTGCCCATCGAGGCCGGGCCGGACTGGATGAAGACCGCCAGCCTCTTCAACCCCCTGTCCTACCTGGTCAACGCCGAGCGGGAGCTGTTCGCCGGCAGCGTCGGGACCGACACGCTCCTGGGCCTCCTCGCCGCATCGGTGACGGCCGCCGTCGGGCTCGTTGCGGGCGTCCGGGCCATCAACCGCAACATCAATTAGAGCCCAGGCGGGCGGCGTAAACTGCAGCTTCAGAACGGTTGCGAAGGCCCAGCTTGTCCAGCACACTGCTTACGTGGTGGGCCACTGTCTTGTGGCTGATGAACAGCTGGCCCGCAATTTCAGGATTTGAATAGCCCTCAACCAGCAGCCCCAGAATTTCATGCTCACGCCGGGTGAGAATACCTGCCTCGCGGGGAACGGACCGGCCCCCGGCGCCCCACGATCGCAGCAGTGCCGCTGCCGTATCGGCATCATGGGACGCCCCCAGCTTGTCCATCGCGGACAGCGCAGCGCGGGCTTCGGAAATAGCGAGGGTAGGCTGGCCTTGGGCTAAAACACGCGCAAGTTCCAGCCGGGTGCGCGCGGTTTCCAGCGGGAGTTCCAAGTGCCCAAACCATTTGAGGGCGTCTTCAAAGTAACCCGTGGCAGGCTCCAGCCGGCCCTCGGCGGCTGCAACCCGGCCTCTGGCCAGGGCGGCATGCGCGGACACCAAGCGTATTCCTCCGGCGCTGGCGTCAAGGTCGCCAAGGTGCTCGGCGGCCACTGCAGCAGCGGCAGGATTGCCTGCTGCCAACTGTGCCTCCACCAGCAGGCTGCGTGCGCTCGCTGTCTCCAGGGAGGTCCGGTGCCCGCCGGCGTGCAGTGGAGGAACGACGTCGCCGGTATCCTCAATTTCCGAACGAAGCCAGCGCTCTGCCAGGGCCACGGCCGCAGCCGGTTCGTTGCTTCCGAGGGCCAGTCCTGCCGCCACCAGGCTGGTCTCGACCGGAGCGCCGATCCTCTCAATCAAGGCCTTGGCCTCGTCGAAGTGTCCTTGGCGCACACGGAGCTCGGCGAGGCTCGCGACAGCCCTGTGGTACATGCCGGGGAAGACGTCCTTTGTACTCGCTGCCGCATGCCGCAGCTCGTCCTCGGCTTCGGCCCAATGACCCGTCAGCAGGAGCACTCGCCCGTGGACCATGCGGCACTGAGCGTAAAGGTATGGACAGCCGTAGGCCCTCATGTAGTCATCTGCCGCCAGCGACCACTGGGTAGCTCGCCCGAGGTCGCTGAGCAGGTCGCAGACCGTCAGCATCGAGCAACTCGCCATGACCACTGTGTAGAACGTCGTTCCATCGCCACCCAGGGCGCTGGCCATGGCCTCGTCCACGCAGCGAAGCCCGGCCTGGACCTCCCCACCCTTGACCAGGACGACCCCGCGCTCCGCAAGCGCACAGACTGCCAGGTCGGGGTCGCCCAATTCATGCGACATGGCCAGCGCGCGCTCGATCAGGTCGCGACAGTGATGGGCATCCGTAGCCAGCAGCGCCGCACAGTAATCAGCCCAGGCCCGGGACAGTCCGTCGTCGGGCCCGGCCATGCTCTCCGCCCGGGCAAGCCAGCCCCGCGCCGCAGCCTCGTTGCCGAGGGACGTCCCGTAGACAAGGCACAGCCATACAGCGGAATCGATGGCTTCCGGAACATTGCCGGCACGGCGGCTGGCAGCGTAGGCGCGCTCCCGGCAGCGGACGCTTTCACCAAGGTCGCCGAGAAAAAAGAGGGCGTCGCCCAAGCCTGCGAGCGCGCCCGGCGATCCGGTGCCCGAGAGGACCTCCTCAAACGCGGCGCGCGCATCCACCCACCGCCCCGCTTCCAGTGCCGCGTAGCCTCTCGCTGTCACTTCCTCCAGCGCCACGATTCAATTAGAGCACTTGACACTGCCGTTCTCTAGGGACGGAACTACGGGCGCGGGCCGCCCCGGATCCGCCTGGTGGGCTCCGCCGGCATTGGCCACAAAATGGGTCAGTTGACCCATCCGCCCGGCCTTGGAGCCGGGCAGTCTGAAGTTGTCCCGAATAACGGACAACAGGACCAATAAAGGAGCAAACGATGAGTGCAGACGCAATTGCCAAGTCAGTAGACGCCATGAACTCTCATGATGCGAAGGCCTTCGCCGCAACCTATGCCGCGGACGCGGTTGTCCACGACCCGCTCTACCCGCAGCCGTTGAAGGGGCGGGACGCCGTTGAGCAGGACATGGTGGAACTCCTGCGGGCCTTCCCGGACGTCAGTCTCACCGTGGGGCCCCTGTTCCAGGACGGCGAGACGTTCGCAGCCGAGTACACCCTGCGCGGGACGCATCAGGGACCGTTGGCATCGCCCGGCGGCGAGATTGCCGCCACCGGAAAATCCTTCATCAATAACGCGGCTGTCTTCTCGAAGTTCAATGCTGAAGGGGAAGTCACGGAGGAACGCCGCTACTACGATGTAGCCGGCATCATGGCGCAGCTTGGGGTGACCCCGACAACCTGAGCCCATAACCTCGCCTCGAAGAGACTGCTGGCCCGTCAGAGCCCCAGGCGGGCCACGGCTTCCTCGCGCATCTCCACCTTGCGGATCTTCCCGGAGACGGTCATCGGGAAGCTTTCGCGGACGTCCACGTAGCGCGGGATCTTGTAGTGGGCCAGCTTCCCGCGGCAGAAGTCCGCAATCGAAGCAGCGTCCAGCGGTTCCGCGCCGGGCTTGAGGATGACGCACGCCATGAGCTCCTCGCCGTACTTGGCATCAGGCACCCCGATCACCTGCACATCCTGGATGGCCGGATGGCTGTACAGGAATTCCTCGATCTCACGCGGGTAGATGTTTTCGCCGCCGCGGATCACCAGGTCCTTGATCCGGCCTTCGATCACCACGTAGCCGTCGTCGTCCATGCGGGCGAGGTCGCCGGTGTGCATCCAGCGGTCGGCGTCGATGGCCTCCGCGGTCTTTTCCAGCTGGTCCCAGTACCCGGCCATGACGGCGTAGCCCCGGGTGCACAGCTCGCCTATCTCGCCGCGCTCCAGCACCTCGCCGGTGCCAGGGTCCACGATCTGGTTTTCCAGCCGCGGCATGGTGCGGCCCACGGTCTCGGTGCGCTGCTGAAGCGTGTCACCGTTCCGGGTCATGGTGGACACCGGGGAGGTCTCCGTCATGCCGTAGCAGATGGCCACATCCACCATGTGCATCTCCGAGATCACCCGGTTCATCACATCGATGGGGCACACCGATCCCGCCATGACGCCGGTGCGGAGCGTTGCCAGGTCGTAGGAGGAAAAGTCCGGCAGCGCCAGCTCCGCGATGAACATGGTGGGCACGCCGTACAGCGATGTCCCGCCGAAGTCCTGGACCGCCTCCAGCGCGGCCGCCGGCGTGAAGCCGCGCCCGGGGATGATGGTGGCCGCACCGTGGCTGAGGGCTGCCAGGTTGCCGATCACCATCCCGAAGCAGTGGTAGAACGGCACCGGAATCACCACCCGGTCATGCTCGGTGTAGCCCAGCAGCTCACCGATGGAGTAGCCGTTGTTCAGGATGTTGTGGTGCGTCAGCGTGGCGCCCTTGGGGAAGCCCGTGGTCCCGGACGTGTACTGCAGGTTGATGGGATCGTGCGGGTCCAGCTCCGCCATCCGGGCCAACAGGGAGGAATGGCCGACGGCGTCAGCCCGCTTGAGCAGCTCGGCGTACGTCAGCTCCCCGTCACTTTGGGGATCCCCGGCGTCGAGCCCGTCCATGTCGTAATCCGGCAGGAACACCAGTTCCTGCAGGTCCGGGCAGCCGGCGAGCGCCTGGCGCGCCATTCCCACATAGTCGCTGTTCCGGTCCGACGGCGCCGCCACCAGCATCCGCATGCCGTTCTGCTTCACCACAAACTCCAGCTCGTGGCTCCGGTAGGCCGGGTTCACGTTGACCAGGATGGCTCCGGCTTTGGCCGTGGCGTACTGCAGCAGCGTCCACTCGGCGCAGTTCGGGCTCCAGATGCCCACCCGGTCCCCCTTGGCCACCCCCGAGGCGAGCAGTGCACGCGTGAGGCGATCGACGTCGTCGTTCATTTTCGTGTAGCTCCAGCGGCGGGCATCAGCGCCCGGGACCGGCGCGGCCTCGATCAGCGCGTCGTGGAAGGGGAACCGGGCCACCACCCGTTCAAAGTTCTGGCCGATGGTTTCCACGAGGAGCGGGACGTCAGTGTCCCCGGCTGTGTAAGCGCGCATGGTGGCACGCTACCAACAGGAGCCGGGCAAGAGAAGCGCAACAGGAGGGTGTCCGCGCGTAAACAGGGCGGGCGTGTATCCCGAGTCCCGGTATTGTGAAATCCATGAGTGCACCCATCGACCTGCAGGCAACGTTCATCCCCAACGACGGCGAGTTCTTCCGTGTGAAGCTCGCCCTGGAAATCGCCATCGACGAGGTGGTGAACGAACCCGGCTGCATCCGCTACGAGCTGACCGAAGCCACCGAAGAGAAGCTGGTCCTCACGGAACAGTGGGAATCCGAGGAACTGCTGGCGAAGCACTCCAAGGGCACCGCCGTCCAGGACCTGAACGAATCCCTGAGCGCGCTGCTGGCCGAGCCCGTGCAGCTGGAACGCCTGTAACCCTCGCTTTAACTATCGACTGCTCCGTAAGTGCCGCTTTGAACGTTCAAAAGGGCCCTTACGGAGCAGTCGATGGTGTTAAGAGGAACCAGGGGCGCTTACGCCTCGGGGATCTGCGAGCCGTCCTGCGGGCCCGACGTCTTTCCGGCGGTGGCCGGGCTGCTGCCCGCGGCGGCTGCGGCTTCTGCCTGCGAGCGCGCCACATGGGCGTGGACTTCGTCCATGTCCAGGGCCTTGACCGCGTCAACAACCTGCTCCAGCTGCTGGGCGTTCAGGGCACCCGGCTGGGAGAAGACGAGTACTTTTTCGCGGAACGCCATCAGGGTGGGGATGGACGTGATGCCGGCCTCCGCGGCGAGCTGCTGCTGGGCTTCGGTGTCCACCTTCGTGAACAGGACGTCGGAATGCTTCTCCGACATGGCGCTGTACGTTGGCCCGAACTGCTTGCAGGGACCGCACCATTCAGCCCAGAAGTCCACCAGGACAATGTCGTTGCCTTCGATGGTCGATGCGAACTGTTCACCTGTGATATCTACGGTAGCCATGCCTTCAACGGTACGCGAGGCGCAGGCCGATGTCCCGGCCGGGTGCGCCCTGTTCGCTCCCCGCGTCATCGGGAATACCCGGCGCGGGGCCGTGTACACCGGGCATTGCGAGGCCTACCCTTGGGGTCATCAGCCGCTGACTGCCGCACACAGGAGGGTTCATGGCCCAGGCTATCTCCACCCGGTCCCTCACCAAAAAGTTCGGCCGGCGCGAGGTGCTCCACGGGGTGGATTTTGCCGTTGAGGCAGGCTCTGTGTTCGGCGTGATCGGACCCAACGGCGCCGGCAAGACCACCACCATGCGCTGCCTGCTGGACATCATCCGCCCCACCTCCGGAGAGGTTCGCGTCCTCGGCAAGGATCCGCGGGCGGGAGGCCCGGAGCTCCGCCGGCGAATCGGCTACCTTCCGGGCGAGCTGTTCCTCGAGGGCCGCGTCACGGGCCGGACGCTCCTGGCGCACTACCAGGCCATCAGCGGTCCGGTGGCTCCGGGCAGGATCGATGGCCTTGCCGAACGGTTGGGGCTGGACCTGGACCGCCACACGCGCAAACTGTCCAAGGGCAACAAGCAGAAGCTCGGCCTGGTCCAGGCGTTTATGCACGATCCCGAGCTCCTGGTCCTTGACGAGCCAACCAGCGGGCTGGATCCGCTGGTCCAGCAGGAATTCCATGCGATGGTCCGCGAGGCGCAGCACCGCGGCCAGACCATCTTCCTCAGCTCCCACGTTCTCAGCGAGGTCCAGCAGACCGCTGACACCGTGGCGATTCTCCGGGACGGACGGATCATCGCCGTCGAGTCCGTGAGCGGGCTTCGGGAAGGTGCGGTGCGCCGGGTCCGGTTCACCGCGAACGGAATTACAGCGCACGACGCCGGCGCGCTGCTGGGTGCGGTGCCCGGCGTCGGGCACGTTGAGGTGCTGGAGTCCGGCGGCAGCATCACCCTTTCGGCCACCGTGGAGGGTGCCATCCAGCCGCTGGTCAGGGCCCTGGGCACCCTGGAACTGACGGATCTGGTGCTGGAGGAACCGGATCTTGAGGAGGCTGTGCTGAAGATGTATTCAAGTCCCGAAGACACGGTCCCTGCCGTATCCGGAGCTGCGGAGGCCGCGCGATGAGCACCACGCTGCCGCTGTTCCGGAGAGCTTTCTTTGACTCCTGGCGCTCCACCCTCGGGTGGGCCGCCGGGCTGGCCGCCGCCACGTTCCTCTACCTACCGCTGTACCCGTCCATCGGCGGGAGCGCGCAGATGCAGGACATGATCGATGCCCTCCCGGCCGAGATGACCAAGGCGCTGAACTACGACCAGATCGCCACCGGCCCTGGCTACACCCAGGCCACGCTGTACGGACTCCTCGGGTTCCTGCTGATGACCATCGCCTCCGTAGGGTGGGGTGCGGCCGCGGTGGGCGGGGATGAGGAATCCGGCCAGCTGGAGCTGACCCTCGCCCACGGGGTGACCCGCGTCCAGGTGGTGCTGGAGCGCGCGCTTTCCCTGTTCCTGCGCGTGGTGCTGCTCGCGGCCCTGGTCTTTGTTCTGGTCCGGCTGCTCAATGATTCGGCCCAGCTGGCCATCCGGCCCGAGAACCTCTTCGGCGCGTCAGTGCTGTTTGCCGCGCTGGCACAGCTGAGCGGAACTGCCGCGCTCTGCGCCGGGGCCATGTCCGGCAGGCGGACGTACGGACTGGCCGCGGGCGCCGCCGTCGGCGTTCTTGGCTACGTCTTCAACGCAGTCGGCCGGCAGAGCGAGGACGTGGAGTGGCTGCTCAATCTGAGTCCCTACCACTGGGCTTATGGGAATTCCCCAGTGGCCAACGGTGCGGACTGGGCCGCGGCCGGGTGGCTCTGGGGAATTTCGGCAGCCCTGGTGGCCTTGGCCGCGTTCGCTGTGAACAGGCGCGACGTCGGCACGTAGCTGTCCGGCCGCGCCGGCGCTCAGGCCGACCGGCGCTCAGGCCCTGGTTTCCGGGGTGAGGCTGTCCCAAACGTGGGGAGCTTGCGTCCGGCTGCCGGGCAGGGCGTTGGTCTCCCGCCATTCATGGATCCACTCGGGCAGCACCAGGCCCGCCGGGGGCTGGCCGAACTCGCGCAGGATCTCCTCCTGGCTCACTGGCCTGCCCTTGTTGACCAGGCGGGTGGCGATGTAGGCACGCGCGTAAATCTCGCCGTCGGACACCATGCGCTGCTCAAAGTAGATGGCCTTGGCATCCAGGCCGATGATCTTTGTTTCGATGGTGTACTGCTGCCACAGCTGCAGCGACTTCCGGAAGGCGATGGTCTCCCCCGCCGCCACAGGGCTCCAGCCGCGCCGGCGCATTGTCTTCCATACGCCGCTGCGGACCATCAGGTCGAAGCGGCCCAGGTCCATGAGGGAAAAGTACATGCCGTTGTTGACGTGCATGGCGATGTCGATGTCGGTGGGCAGGACGCGCAGCGGCAGGGACGACGGCTCCCAGATTGTCAGTGCGGAGCGGCGGGCGGACGTGAACAGCATCAGGAGGGTTCGCAGAAGCAGGTGCATCCTCCAATATTACCCATCAGTAACTTGCTGGCAAGTCCCTAGGTCCGGCCCGCCACGTAGGATGTGGCGCATGACGCAACAACGCTACCGGGACCTCGCCGAGTGGCCGCTGATGGGGACGGCACTGGTTTTCCTGGCAGCGTATGCATGGCAGGTGATTGGCCGCGTCGACGGCAGCGGCGCGGAATGGCTTGAGACGGTGATGTGGCTGACGTGGGGTATTTTCGCCGTCGATTACGCCGCCAACCTGTGGCTGGCCACGGACCGCCGCCGCTGGTTCCTCTGGAACCTGCACGAACTCCTGATCGCGGCCCTTCCGTTCTTCCGGCCGCTGCGCCTGCTCCGGCTGGTCACGCTGCTTTCAGTGCTGCACAGGACCATCGGCGAGACCCTCAGGGGCCGGGTGGTCACGTACGTGGCGGGATCGGCGGCGCTCCTGGTATTTGTGGGCGCGCTGGCGGTACTCGACGTTGAACAGTCGGCCCCGGACGCCAAGATCCTGACGTTCGGCGACGCCCTCTGGTGGGCCATCACCACCATCTCCACGGTGGGTTACGGCGACATGTACCCCGTGACGCCGATCGGCCGGCTGGTGGCCTCGGCGCTGATGATGAGCGGCATTGCCGTGCTGGGTGTGGTCACCGCGTCCATCGCCTCCTGGGTTGTCCAGCGTGTAGAGGAGTCCACGGAAGCTGCCGCGGAGTCCGTGGAGGAACCCTTGCGGGCGGAGCTCGCCGGCCTGGCCACGGAGATCGCTGCGCTGCGGCGCGAAGTGGCCGAGCTCAAGGACCGCCCCACGTTGTAGGAATGTCCCGGTAGAAATGTCCAGCGGGGCGGGCGGCTGGACACCGAGTAGTCGCCGCCGCGGGGCCAAGTATTCGGCGGAAAAATTCAGGTAACGCCTACTCGTGCAGTGCCTGGCGCAGCTTCCTAGACTCGAAATTCCTAGGGCCAAACAAAGTTGCCGGCGCATCCTCCGAGCTGGGGTGGATGATGCCGCTTCATAGCGGGGCATCCGTATCTTCTGGGTATGCGGGCGCTCCCATCATGCGCGCTTTCCGTGCGCGGTTCCGTCATAGACCGGCACCGCGCAGCGCATCACTCCCCGATCCGTCCTGCATGTGGAACTCGCGGCACCACTGCCGCCCTGTTGCCGAGCCGACCTGCGATGGGCCACCCATGTTCCAGTTGACCGCACCTATTCCCGAACCACCCCGCCGAAATTTCGAAACCGACGTCCCGCGGGCCGATCTCCTGACACCGGGGCGCCGGCCGATCAGCAACAAGCTGTGGGCAGGCATGGCCACAGCCGCCGTGATTTCCGCCTTCGGAGTCGGCGCCCTGGCCGGCCCCGTCCCCACGGCAGAGATATCCGCGCCACCGGAGGCCATAACGACGGCGGCGGCGCCAGTTGTGCGCGTTGCCCGGCCTTTGGCCGCGGTGCCGTTGGATGCGCCCTATGTTGGGTCCGTTGAGTTTGGCAGTGCGGGAGCTGGCACTGCGCAGCCGGAGGTCGCGGAAGCTGCGGTGCCTGCGGAGCCTGCTGCGGCTCCCCCACCAGCAGCGCCCGAACCTGCTCCGGCACCCGCCGGGGACCCCCACCTCTACACGGTTGTCCCCGGCGATACCGTGGGTGGGATCGCCGGCCGGTACGGCGTTGACATGAACGCGATGCTGGCCGCCAACGGGCTGGGCCTTTACAGCATCATCGTCCCGGGCCAGACGCTGAAGCTGACGGGTCCCGCCGTCGAGGTTTCCGCTCCTGCCCCGGCAGCGGCTGTTGCTGCTTCACCGGCCTACGTCCCCGCCCCGGCGCCGGTCCAGGCCGCGCCCGCTGTCCGCACCATCTATGTCGCGGGCGCTGGCGGACAGGCCATGGTGGACACGTGCATCGGGCCGATCCACTACACTCCCAACGACGGCTACTCGCTGTTCATCACGGAGCACGACTTCTGCGGCGGGTGGGCGCGCTTCTCCGGCATCGGCGTGGGCGAGACCGTCAGCATTCCGGGCTACGGGACGTACACGGCGACAGCCAGGGGCCAGGTCCCCAACCCGGGAACCACCAACGATGTCATCGCGGTATTCGGCGGGTTCCCCCGGGCCATCCTGCAGACCTGCATCCCCGGGACCAACCAGATGCTCCTGATCGCGCTCAACTAGGCTCCGGTCCCAGCCCAGTTCGCGGTCCAGCATTTCCGTAGCTTGTTCGCGGTTCCGAACCTTAAGGCAAGGAGCCGCGAACAAGGCCATGCGGGAATTTGTCTGACTACGCAGACATCGGGTGGCGTTCCGAAATGTGCTCCACCAGTTCGCCCACGCGCTCCTCGCTGTAGTTGCGCGCGATGTCGCCCTGGCTGATGATGCCGACCAACTTATGGTCGGCGATGACCGGGAGCCGCCGGATTTGGTGCCTTTCCATGATGTCGATGGCGGCATCAACATTGGCATCGGCGTCAACCCAGTGAGGGCTGCCTGTGGCGAGGTCGCGGGCCAGCATCTCGCGTGGATCGCGGCCGGCAGCAACGCACTTGAGCACGATGTCGCGGTCGGTGATCATGCCCTTCAACTTGCCGTCATCGCCGCAGATCGGCAGCGATCCGCAGTCCAGATCCATCATCATCCGGGCGGCATCTGCGAGGGACTGATGCTCCTTAATACACTGTGCATCCGTGGTCATAAATTCACGTACAACGCTCATTGGTTCTCCTTCATCGATTGATGTATCGACACAGGGCATCGGGGGCACGTGCGCCGATGTTGCCAGCCTACGCCGGGGCCAAGGCTGATGTCGACGACGGTTTCTCCCCTGTTTCCCGCCTGCCCGGAATTTTTCAAGTCGGTCGGTACCAGTGGGAGTTAGGCTGCTAGTTTTTCGGTGTTTTCCTTGGGTTGGTTGATCCATGCGGGCCCGGGCAGGGCCAGTA
>NZ_JBTNDX010000011.1:0-145741 GCF_054510755.1 Pseudarthrobacter sp. MDT3-1
TGGTGATGGTGAACGAAGCGACCGGGACAAGGTTGACGGCGTCGACCCACCCCTCGGGTCCCAGTTCATCCCGCAGGCGCGCCGCATCCGCTGCACTGCGGGTATCATTCCACAGCAGCGCGTCATACACGGGTTTTCGGGAACTGTCGAGGGCGACCATTCCATGCTGCTGGGCGGCAACGCTGACGGCGGCGACGGAGCCACCCAGGCGGTCCGCGCCGGCTGCCTGCCATGCTTCACGCAGGGCGGAGGTCCAGATTTCGGGGTTCACCGATGTGCGGTCGGGGTGCGGGGCCACTGCCGAAGAGATGACGTCTCCGCTTTGGGCGTCCACGGCGAGGACTTTGCAGGACTGGGTGGAGGAATCCACTCCGATGACAACGCTCATTGACTATTTTCCTTATCGATCTGGTCATTCAGGGCTTTGGCCAGCGGCTCATCAACGATCAAGGTGGTGACAAAGCCGGCCCTGGCCACGGCCCGCACGGCGTCTGCCCGTGCCTTCCCTTGCGCTATGGCAATGACCTTCGGGGTCCGCTGCAGCTGCTTGATGGTGACGGCTATGATGCGCTCGTCCAGTCCGGATTCGACCGGAACTCCCGCTGAGTTCAGCAGCCGCCCTGAACATTCCGCTACGGCGCCGGCCAGCACCGCTTCCTCGCGCACCGCAGGATCCGCCCGTTCCCAGACCGTGGAGCAGCCGGGTTTCCAGGCGCCGATTGCCACCACAGCCAGGTCGAGGGAATCCGCCTTGGCCAGCGCCCCGGCAATCTCCGGCTGACGCAGCAGACCCGATGCCGTCGCCGGATCCTCAACCACCAGAGGTGACCACAGGGGCCAGGCCAGTCCGCCGCTCAAATGTGACAGCCGCTGGATGAGCTCAAGCGGATTGCTGTCTGCTTCGGCCGGGAGGGCACCCGCGAGCTGGACGATGTCGCACCGGGGAAGTTCTCCGACCAGCCGGGAGGCAACGTCCAGGGTGCGGGACCAGGAAATACCGAGGGTCCCGCCGGAGGGCGCCTGACGTGAGATTTCCACCGCCGCGGCCTTTGCCAGGATCCCGCGGGCCTGGATTTCTTCACCCACCGCGTCCACGACGATGACCTGGCGCACGTTCAGGGAAGTCTCAATTCGCCACACGTCCGCGCTCGAGAGGTGGGACGGAAAATGAACCTTGATCTCCACGATGCCCCTCTCGCGGGCTTCGGTCAGCAGCCGTGCGACCTGAAACCGGGAGAGGTCGTAGTTGGCCGCAATTTCCACTTTGGGGCGGTTCTCCAGGTAGTACTCCCTTCCGATGCGCGCCAGAAGCTCCTCATGAGATTGTTCGGGCATGTCGTTGCTCTTTCCACCGACTTAACGTTTGAGTCCGGGCTATTGCTCAAATGAGTATATATGACTAGAGTCACTTAACACATGAGCGGTTCCGGGTCGCTCAGATGTGCACATAGTGTTTTGAACGGGGCGGGGATGCCCCGACATCTGGGTCCTGGAATCCACGCAGAAGCCTGCAGACGGCTCAGACAGCGGTATCCCGACCTCATAAGAACAAAGGAGTCCTAATGCGACCCAAGTCCCGTTTGGCCGCAGTCGCGGCCGGCACTATTACTTTTGCCCTCGCCCTGTCGGCCTGTTCCGGCGCCGGTGGCGGCTCGGCGGCAGGCGATCAGAACAGCCTCAACGTCCTGATGGTCAACAACCCCCAGATGGAGGACCTGCAAAGGCTGACTGCAGATAACTTCACCAAGGACACCGGCATCAAGGTCAACTACACGGTGCTGCCGGAGAACGATGTCCGGGCCAAGATCAGCCAGGAGTTCTCCAGCCAGGCCGGGCAGTACGACGTTGCGTCGCTGTCGAACTACGAAATCCCGTTTTATTCAGCCAACGGCTGGCTGGCACCGCTCGACAATGTCGCGAAGGACGCGGAGTTCAACCAGGCGGACATCCTGCCGGCCTACACGGCATCCCTCACGGGCAAGGACGGCAAGCTTTACGGTGAACCGTTCTACGGAGAGTCCTCGTTCCTGATGTACCGCAAGGACATTCTGGACGCCAAAGGGTTGACCATGCCGGAGAAGCCCACCTGGGACGAGGTGGCCGACCTTGCAGCCAAGGCCGACGGTGCGGCGCCCGGCATGAAGGGCATCTGCCTGCGCGGCCAGCCCGGCTGGGGCCAGGTCTTCGCCCCGCTGACCACCGTGGTCAACACCTTCGGCGGCACCTGGTTCGATAAGGACTGGAACGCGAAGGTCAACTCCCCGGAATTCACCGCGGCGACCGAGTTCTATGTGGACCTGGTCCGCAAGCACGGTGAAGCCGGTGCCGCGCAGGCAGGGTTCACGGAGTGCCTGACCAACATGAGCCAGAGCAAGGTCGCCATGTGGTACGACGCCACGTCTGCTGCCGGTTCACTGGAGGCGGATTCCTCCCCGGTGAAGGGCAAGATCGGCTACGCCCAGGCCCCGGTGAAGAACACGAAGTCATCGGGCTGGCTGTGGACCTGGTCCTGGGGCGTGCAGGCAGCGTCGAAGAAGCAGGATGCTGCCGGGAAGTTCATCGCCTGGGCCAGCTCGCAGAAGTATGAAGAACTGGTGGCTTCGAAGCTGGGCTGGGCGAAGGTTCCGTCCGGCAAGCGCATCTCCACGTATGAGAACGCCGACTTCCAGAAGTCCGCCCCGTTCTTCAAGGCCGAACGGACCGCCATCGAAAACGCGGACCCCAAGAACCCCGGTGTCCAGCCGCGTCCCGCCATCGGTGTTCAGTTCGTCGGCATTCCCGAGTTTGCTGACCTGGGCACCACTGTCTCCCAAGGTGTCAGCTCCGCCATTGCCGGCCAGGGATCTGTAGCGGATGCACTGGCCAAGGGCCAGGAAGCCGCTCAGAAAATCGGCGACAAGTACAAGAAGTAACCAGCAACCCACCAAAGGTTCTGTGGCCCGCCTGACGGCGGGCCACAGAACCGCAGGAGAACATCATGACTACAGCAACAGCGCGCGTCTCCGGTCCCGGACACAGCGCATCCAAAACCTCCAAGAACGCCAGGTCGCGTGAACGCGCACTGGCCTGGGCACGGCGTGCGCCGCTGCTGCCGGCCCTGATCTTCCTCATCATCGTCACCCAGCTTCCGTTCGTGGTGACCCTCATCATTTCGTTCCTGAACTGGAACAGCCTCCGCCCGGACCAGACCGGGTTCGCCGGCTTCGACAACTACGTTCAGGTCCTCACCAACGCCGACCTGCGCCAAGCCATCTTCACCACCATCGTCCTCACGGTCTCCGTGGTCCTGGCCAGCCTCGTCATCGGCCTGGGACTGGCACTGCTCCTGGACAAGAAGTTCATCGGCCGCGGACTGGCCCGTACCCTGCTGATCGCACCGTTCCTCGTGGTTCCGGTGGCCGCCGCCCTCATCTGGAAGCATGCCCTCCTCAACCCCACCTACGGGCTGATCAACGGGATCCTGACCTGGATCTGGTCCCTGTTCGGCAGCGAAAACGCGCCCCAGCCGGACCTCCTGTCCCAAGCGCCCCTGATGGCCGTCATCGTGTCGCTGGTCTGGCAGTGGACGCCGTTCATGATGCTCATCCTGCTGGCAGGTTTGCAGTCGCGTCCCATGGACACCGTCGAAGCGGCCCAGATGGACGGCGCGAGCCCCTGGGGCATCTTCCGCCACCTCACCCTGCCGCACCTGCGCCAGTACCTGGAACTCGGTGGCCTGCTCGGGGCCATCTACATCGTGCAGAACTTCGATGCCGTCTTCACCCTCACCTCGGGCGGCCTGGGAACAGCCAACCTGCCGTACGCCATCTACCAGACGTTCTACTTCGCCAACGAATATGGCCTGGCGTCGGCCGCCGGCGTCGTGGTGGTCATCGGCACGATCATCGTGGCGACCTTCGCGCTCCGCACCGTATTCTCGCTCTTCAAGAAGGAGGCAGCACGATGAGCACCCTCACCCCGGCCGCACCCCGGAAATCCGTCCCCGGACCGACCGCCCTCAACACCGGTTCGCGTCGTCGCGGCAAGTCCCGGATGGACCCCACCCGCAACAATACGGCTGCCGGGATCGCGGCATGGCTGCTGGCCCTGCTCTTCGCGACGCCTGTCCTCTGGATGATCCTCACCTCGTTCCACTCCGAAACTGACGCCGCGACCAATCCGCCGTCCCTCGCTGCCAACCTCACCCTCGACGCCTACAAGGAGTTCTTCGGGGCGAGCTCGGGAGTCAGCCCCTGGCCGCCGCTGATCAACTCGGCCACTGCCTCGATCCTCTCGACCGTGCTGGTCCTGGTCCTGGCCATCCCGGCCGCCTATGCGCTGTCGATCCGGCCGGTGAAAAAGTGGACCGACGTGATGTTCTTTTTCCTCTCCACGAAGATGATGCCCGTGGTCGCAGCGATCCTGCCGCTCTACCTCTTCGCCAAAAACGTCGGCGCTTTGGACAACATCTGGTTCCTGGTCCTGATGTACACCTCGATGAACCTGCCCATCGCCGTGTGGATGATGCGTTCCTTCCTCGCCGAAGTGCCGGTGGAAATGCTTGAAGCCGCCCAGATCGACGGCGCCGGCCTACTCCTCACCCTCCGGAAGGTCGTCGCTCCCGTGGCGATGCCCGGCATCGCCGCCACCGCCCTGATCTGCTTCATCTTCAGCTGGAACGAACTGCTCCTGGCCCGCGTCCTCACTGGCGTGATGGCGGGAACCGCCCCGGTCTTCCTGACCGGCTTCGTCTCCAGCCAGGGACTGTTCCTCGCCAAAGTCTGCGCGGCCGCCGTCGTGATCTCCCTGCCGGTGCTGTTCGCCGGCTTCGCCGCCCAGGACAAACTCGTCCAAGGCCTCTCCCTCGGCGCCGTCAAGTAGCCGGCCCTCACCACTTTCGATTCTTAGAGGATTACTCCGATGACAACACCCACCGCACAGTCCCGCACCCTGGCGCACCCCGAACTGCCGGCCACGATGCGGGCCTCCGTCCTGAAACGCCAGGGCGAGATGGCCCTGGAAACCCTGGCCGTCCCGCAGCTTGAAGCCGATCAGGTTCTGGTCAAGGTCGCGGCCGTCGGCGTCTGCGGCAGCGACGTGCACTACTACGAGCACGGCCGGATCGGCGACTACATTGTGGACCACCCGCTGATCCTCGGCCATGAACTCTCCGGCCGGATCGCCGCCGTCGGAAGCGCCGTTGACCCGTCCCGCATCGGCAAGCGGGTCGCCGTCGAGCCCCAGCGGCCCTGCCGCACATGCAAGCAGTGCAAAGCGGGACGGTACAACCTGTGCCCGGACATCGAGTTCTACGCCACCCCGCCGATCGACGGCGCGTTCGCCGAATACGTGAGCATCCAGAGCGACTTCGCCTACGACATCCCGGAGAGCGTCAGCGACGAGGCAGCCGCCCTGATCGAGCCGCTCTCCGTCGGGCTCTGGGCCTGCGAACGCGCCGAGATCAGGCCCGGCAGCCGTGTGCTGATCGCCGGCGCCGGCCCGATAGGCATTATCGCCGCCCAGGCAGCCCGGGCCTTCGGCGCCACCGAAATCTACATCACCGACATCGCAGAAGACCGGCTCGCTTTCGCCCTGGAACACGGCGCGACCCACGCGCTCAACGCCAAAACCGACAGCGTGGAGGGCCTGGACGTCGATGCGTTCATCGACGCCTCCGGCGCGCCGCAGGCCGTCCGCTCCGGCATCAAGGCCGTGGGGCCGGCCGGCCGGGTCATCCTGGTGGGGCTTGGGGCCGACGACGTCGAACTCCCCGTCTCGTTCATCCAGAACCGGGAGATCTGGCTCTCCGGGGTGTTCCGCTACACCAACACGTGGCCTTTGGCCATCCAGTTGATAGCCGACGGCAAGGTGGATCTGGACGTCCTGGTCACCGGCAAGTTCGCCCTCGCCGAATCCGAGGAAGCGCTCAAAGCCGGCAAGCAGCCCGGCCAGCTCAAAGCCGTCGTCTACCCGGGCCGCTGATGGACCTCGCTGACACCGGACTGCCGGGGACCCGGGGGCCCCGGTCACCGGAGGCGGAACGGGCCGTGGCGGATCTCCGGCTTCGCCTCGCCGACGGGAACAGAATGCTGCTCGGTATCGTGGGAGCCCCCGGATCGGGTAAGTCCACCTTCTCCGCCTGCCTGCAGAAACTTCTCGGAGCCGGGTCCGCCGTCGTGGTGCCGATGGACGGCTTCCACTTGGGAAACAAGATCATCGACGGCACACCGCTCAGGGAACGCAAAGGCGCCATCGACACGTTCGACGTCGGCGGATACCTCTCCCTGTTGCAGCGCCTCGCACGGCGGGACGAGCACGTGGTCTATGCGCCCGATTTTCGCCGCACCATCGACGAACCGGTGGCCGCGTCCATTGAAGTACCCGCAGCCGTACCGCTCGTCATCACCGAGGGCAACTACCTCCTCGCGGAACTGCCCCCGTGGCAGCAGGTCCGGGCGCAGCTGGACGAGGTGTGGTTCCTGGATACACCCCGGCACCTGCGCCTTTCCCGGCTCGTGGACAGGCACATCCTCTTCGGCAAAGACCGCCCCGCAGCGCAAGCGTGGGCGGCCGGTTCCGACGAAACCAACGCCCAGCTGATCGAAGCCACCCGCCATGCGGCAGACCGGATCATCCCGTGGTCCTGACCCCTGCACAAGCAAGGAGGCAGTAAATGCCACCACCTGAAGCTCTTCCACCGGGCGTTCAGCCGAAAACGGCAGGCGCGGCTCCATCCCGGACACGTTCAACGCACTTTCTGTCCTTCCCGGCAAGGCAAGAATCATTGGCTGTTTCCGGGAAGAGGCCAGCCCGCCATGGGCCCGGGAACCGGGCTCCATGCCGATCGACCAGCACATTCTGAAAGGCTAAACACATGCATTCACTCACCAGCTCAACTCTCCCGGAACTCCCCGCTGCTGTGGGCAAACCCTCTTATGACCGCTCAGCTTTGACGGCGGGAATTGTCCATTTCGGCGTCGGCGGCTTCCACCGCGCACACCAGGCCATGTATCTGGACCGCTTGATGAGCACCGGCCACGCACTTGACTGGGCGATCTGCGGCGTTGGGGTCCTGCCCGGCGACGCCCGCATGAAGCAGGTAATGGACAGCCAGGACTGCCTCTACACCCTCGTGGTGAAAAACCCGGACGGCACCCGGGAGGCGCGGGTCATCGGCTCCATCATTGAATACCTTTTCGCCCCCGACGACCCGGATGCTGTTATCGAAAAGATGGCCTCGGACGCCGTCCGCATCGTCTCGCTCACCGTGACGGAGGGCGGCTACAACTTCCACCACGTCACCGGGGAATTCAACACCGAGAACCCGGACGTCATCCACGATCTCCAGCCCGGAGCCGCACCGCGGACAACCTTCGGGCTGGTCACCGAGGCCCTTGCCCGGCGCCGCGAACGGGGTTTGGAGCCATTCACGGTGATGTCCTGTGACAACATTCAGGGCAACGGCGACGTCGCACGGAAAATGTTTACCGCCTTCGCATCTCTCAAAGATGCCGAGCTTGGCGGGTGGATCGAGGAAAACGTGCCTTTCCCCAACAGCATGGTGGACAGAATCACCCCCGTGACCACGGACGAGGACCGAGGCGCCATTGAGGAGGAATTCGGGGTGAAAGACGCATGGCCCGTGGTCTGTGAGCCCTTCGAACAATGGGTGCTCGAAGACCATTTCAGCCTCGGCCGTCCGCCCTTCGAAGACGTCGGGGTCCAGCTGGTGGAAGACGTGGAACCCTATGAGCTCATGAAGCTGCGCCTGCTCAACGCCAGCCACCAAGGCATGTGCTATTTTGGCTACCTCGCCGGCTACCGCTACGCGCATGAAGTCTGCCAGGACCCGTTGTTCTCCCAGTTCCTGCTCGACTACATGGACAAGGAAGCCACGCCGACCCTGCAGCCCGTTCCGGGCATCGACCTCGACGCCTACAAGCACACTCTCATCGAGCGCTTCTCCAATGAATACGTCCGCGACACCCTGGCCAGGCTGTGCGCCGAGAGCTCAGACCGTATTCCCAAGTGGCTCCTGCCGGTGATCCGCATCAATCTGGCAAACAACGGCGAAATCCATCGCTCTGCAGCAATTGTGGCCAGCTGGGCGCGGTACGACGAAGGCACCGACGAGCAGGGCAACCCCATCGAAGTAGTTGACCGCCTGAAAGATACCCTGATGGCCGCCGCCGCCCGGCAGCGCCAGGACCCGCTGTCCTTCATCTCGGACCGCGAAGTCTTCGGCGCCCTCATCGATGATGAACGGTTTGTCATGGCCTACTCCGACGCCCTGACGGGCCTCCATGACCATGGCGCCAAAGATACCCTTCGATCCCTAAAGCCGGGGCTCTAGACTCCACGAATCGTATCTTATGGAGGGGCGCGACCGACTGCCGAGCTCCTGACCGGCCCGAAATTCTAATCCCTCGAGCGCCCGTTCAAGTTTCCGCATGACCGACGCCGAAACCGGCAACTCATCCCGCGAATTAACCGCCTTTCTCGGCTAACAATCACACGCCGGCAGTGACCGGGTGTCGGTAGATGATCGTTTTCCGACACCCCTTAATGCCCCGGTTTCTTTCCGTTGCCTCTCAGGCTCTTCTTACTCCTCGTTGCTGTCGCGGTGGTCGGGATCGCGCAGAGTGCGCCGGCCACCGGCGAGGTCGGGAAGTTGGAAGGAGTAGTGACCGTGGACGTTGATGTGCCGGCGCACGTACGCCGACAGGCGGGCGACATCGGCATCGAGCACCGGGTAGCCCTGTTCCCGCAGCGTGGTCAGGGCGTGGTCAAGGTAGACCGTGTTCCACAACGTCACACAATTCAAGACAAGGCCCAGGGCGCCGAGTTGGTCTTCCTGCCCGTCACGGTACGCCTGGTGGAGCTTGCCCTCCCGGCCGTGGAAGATGTGCCTGGCCAGGGCGTGGCGGCCCTCCTGGAGGTTGCGCAACGCTTTCATTTCCCGGCGGTAGGCCGGGTCATCGACGAAGGTGAGGATGTGGAGGGTTTTGAAGATCCGCCCGTAGTGTGCCACCGCCTCGCCCAGATCAGTCGGTCGTCCGTCGCGTTGCAGGATACGGATCACATCGTGGGCGGAGACCTCGCGGGTGTGGATCGAGGCGGCGATCCGGCAGATGTCCGGCCAGTGCCGACGGACCTTCTCGATGTCGATCTTTCCCCGGGCGGTCCTGTCGAGCCTGCCGTAGTCGGCTGACCGGTTGATCCGCCACAGCTTGGCGTCGGGCAGGTCCGCGAGCACCGGCCGGTAGTCGAATCCCAGCAAGGTGACCAGGCCGAACACGATGTCGGAATAGGAGCCCTGGTCGGTGATCAGCACCTCGGGCCGGTGGCTACCGTCGGGGTTGTAGAGCAGGTCCACGAAGTGAAGGGTGTCCTTCGGCGTGCCCGACACCACCTTGGCCGCCAGCCCGACGGACTGATCGGAGATCATGTTCAGCCAGGTCACGCCCTTCTTTCGGTGGAAGTACTTCGGGTTTGGGCGGGCGTCGACGGAGCGGACCGGCACGATGAACCGGATCCCGTCGACGGCGGCAACCAGCCCGCCGCCCCACTCCTGCGCCAGGTCGCTGGCGCCCTGGGCCTCGATGAGCACCGCGTTGGCTGCGGCGTAGGAGTCCGAGCCGAGGTAGTGCTGGTCGACGTGGGAGAGCCGGTCGCGGGTCAGCGCGGGAGCGTCGGCGATCACCGGTCCGAACCCGATGTTGAGCGCGTGCGCGGTCAGCAGCGCGGCGACCGAGACGTGCAGGTCGGTCAGCCGGGAGGACACGCCTGCTGCGGAGGTGAAGGAGGCGGTGAAGTCCGGGTGCCAGCCCATCACCTCGAGCACCAGTTCGGACAGGTCCACGCGCGGAATCATGCCCGCTACACGGGTGCGCAGGTCTTTCAGGCTGGGCGACTCCTCCAACGCGTCGTCCTTGCCGAGGTGCATCCGGCCGTCGGTGTCCACGGTGATGTCCCCGCCGGCGGTCATCCCGCCGGACACCGTTCGCCACGCCGCATCCAAGGTCCCGGCATGCTCGGCGAGCAGCGAATCGGGCTGCTCCGGCAGCAGCAACGCGCCCAGCGCCGGGCCCTTCGCGTTCTCCCACGCCGGGCCAGATAGCAGCCGGGCCCGGGGATCTGACCAGCGGTCGGAGGTGGCCGCGAAGATGTCGCGGTGCTTGAGCGCGGTGTGGAACTGCTCCAGAACGCAGAACACGTAGGCGTTGCGGTCCACCGTGCCCCCGGGCCTGCCGGCGGGGAACACCAGCTTCTGCCACCAGCCCTTCGGCACCACCGACAGGTCGACCTTGCGGGCATCCAGGTAGCCCTTGGGCACCTTCACCGTCTCCCGCAGGTCCAGCAGATGCGCCAGATCCTGCATCGCCCCCAGGATCTTGTGTGCGTCGGCGGTCGCCGCGAACCCGACTACCTCGCACAGCATCTTGGCGAAGCCGCGCACCGTGGCGTACCGCTCCACGACCGCCTCCCGCCACTGCCCCTCCGGTTCGGCCTGCGGCGGCGGGATGATCTCCCGGATTCCCTCCACCGCCGCAGCGATCTGTGCCCGGGAGCCCACCTGGTGCTCGATCATCGCCCACACCATGCCCAATGGCATCGTCTCACTCGCATCCTCGGCCTCGAGCAGAAGTTCCACCACCGACTGGAGTATCCGGGCGTGCCGGGCGACCATCGGCGCCCGCTTTATGGTGGCCTTCTCCGCGGCCTTGTTTGCCCGCCCGATCAGCTCGTTAGACATGAATACGTCGAACAGTTCCAGGGCATCGTCGGTGGCGCTCACCTCCAGCCACCGCACCGTGGCCAGCAGCGTGGCGATCTTCTTCTCGTACGGCAACCGGTCAAGCTTGGTCGCCGTCTCGTTCCTGCCCTCCTTCGCCAGGGCGATCAACCGCCGCTTGGGCACCCCGGCCACATCCACCTCGCCCAGGTGCATCCCGGCGATCTCCGATACCCGGTTCAGCGCCATGACCATGCCGCGCCCGGTCGTGTTCTTACCCGCCTTGCGCCACATCTCCAACTGCGACCAACGGCTACCCCCGGGCACCTGCAGCAGTTTCTCCAGCTCAAGGGCCTGCCCGCCGGTCACGGCCCGCGCCAGGGCGGCGTACAGCCTGGTTTCGGCCTTTTTACGGACGCTGGCCACCTCGTCCCGTAACGTCGTGACCCCCGGCAGGAGTGCTCTCCGCGCCCGTAGCCATCCCACCGCTGCGTAGAACAGCGGCTTCGGTTGATCACCGGTCGTCCACGCCTGCCCGTCCAACCAGCCGATCAACTCCGCTTCCGCCGAGGCGTAGGAAACGTAACCGTATACCTTGGCGATCTCTGCCTGATGCTCAAACCGTGTCGGCCGCCGCTCCAAGTACCCCTTCACGCACGACGGATCGGCCACCCCGACTTGTCCGGCCACATAATCCACCACCGCAGTCGGTACGTCGAGAGGATCTTCCAGGAACGTGCCCAGGCGCCGGACGGTCACCAACTGGAGACTGAACCCGAGCCGGTTGTGATCACCGCGCCGTTTCGCTACGAGGTCCAGATCGGCGTCGTCCAGGAAGAAGAACCGTTCCAACACCGCCTGTTCCGGGGCCTGCGCCTCGAATCGCCCGTACGAGGCCTCCTCGGCCGCAGTCAAATATTTATGTTTAGCCACACAGGCTCAACGAACCGAGGCAACCATCGTTACCGCCGGAGATCGGCTTAGCGTGACTTTCCCGAGCATTGGTCCTCAAGCCCCGGCTCGACCACCGGTGCAGCGACGGGTCTCGACGGGCTCGACCACGAGTACGACGGCGGCCGGTTACCTTCTCCAGGAAGGTGACCGGCCGCCGTCGTACTTGTTTAAGGGCTGTTCTAGACCTTGGCGCCGCTGAGCAGTTCGTCGAGCCGCTCGTAGCCCTCGGACATGCCGCCCTCCATGCCGGACTGCGCCATGCCGTCGCGGGCCTCCTGGGTGGGGTAGACGGAGTGGCCCCGGACGCGGGACCGGCCGTTGCCGAGGTCTTCGAAGGTGAGGAACTCGAGGCTGACAACGTCAGGGTAGCCGCCGAATTCGAAGGTCTGGATGGCAAATTCGTTCTCGCGGACGGTGTGATAGACGCCGCTGAATTTGTAAGCGACGCCGTCGGGCCCGGTGTGCAAGTAGCTGTAGCTGCCACCGGTCCGGAAATCGAGATGGTTGATTTCCATCTTCATGCCACGCGGGCCGAGCCACTGGATGACAAGGTCCGGGTCCTTGTGCGCGCGGAAGACGTCCGCAACCGGGAAATCGAATTCGCGGTCGTAGTCGATGAAGGGGAGTCCTTCAGGAATGGTGAGGTTCAGCGGATTGCTCATGATGATTCCTTTAGGTGGTTGCCGCCGGTTGCGGCATTGGATCTGAGCACGGCGTCCAGGCTGCGGAACTGCTCTTCGCGGACCAGCCGGTACTGGTCGATCCACGCTGTGAGAGCCTCCAGCCGTGCGGGATTCAGGTGGACGGGCCGGCGCTGGGCTTCCCTGCTGCGGGTGACGAGCCCTGCCTGCTCGAGGACCTGGATGTGCTTCGAGACTGCCTGTTTGGTGATCGCGAAGGGTTCCGCCAATTCGTTGACTGTGGCCTGCCCGCGGCTGAGCCGGGCGATGATCCGCCGCCGCACGGGGTCGGCCAGGGCCATAAAGGCCGAGTCCAGGGTGCCGTCGTCGGGGTTCATCGTGGTGCAGGCCTTTCTGGATTATTAATCAACTAAATCATTGATCAACCATTTGGTTGTTTAACCATACTCCCGGCCTCGCCGGGGCGGAAGGGCTATCTGGGGATTTTCCTTGCCGATCCTCTCGGAAGTTTGTTAGTATGTCAGGACAAACTTCAGGGAGATGAAAAATGCCGCTGGTACGAATCGATGTTAACCAAGGGCGCAGCGCCGAACAGTTGCAGCGTTTGAGCCGGGGCATACATGATGCCATCCTCGCAGAGTATGCCATCCCGGAGCGCGACTACTTCCACGTTCTCACGGAGCACCCGCAGGGCCAGATTGTCGCCCAGGATGCAGGGCTCGGCTTCGAGCGCACCCCCAACGTGGTGATGATCCAGATCTTTACGCAAGGCGGTCGGAGCCAGGCCGCCAAGCAATCCCTCTTTGCGGCGATCGCCGACCGGCTGGCGGAACTTGATGTTGCCGGTGAGGACGTGTTTATCGGATATGTGGAGAATGCCGCCGGTGACTGGTCGTTCGGCTTCGGGCGGGCGCAGTACGTCACGGGTGAACTGGCCGTCCCCCGGAAGTGATCCCGACGGCGCCAATTCGGCGCCTTGTGCAGGTTGTAAATATGTCAGTACAAACCTTTGACAGGACAATGATTCTAGGGCAAGGTAGTGGTTGTGGCCCCGCTCACGGGGGCCCGGCCAGGAACCCGAGCTCTAGCTCTTGCAGTACAGGGGTATGGAGCTCAAACCAGAAAGGTCCGCGATTACCGTGACCCACGAACTGCTCACGATCGGGCGCATCAGCGTTGATATATACCCGAACGACATCGGGGTGGATCTGGAGGACGTGACGTCCTTCGGAAAGTACCTCGGAGGTTCCCCGTCCAATGTGGCCGTGGCCGCGGCGCGGCATGGCCGCAACGCAGGCGTCATCACGCGCACCGGCGACGACGCCTTCGGAAAATACCTCCACCGTGAACTGCGCAAGTTCAACGTGGACGATACATTCGTTACGCCGGTGAAGGAATGGCCCACCGCGGTGACGTTCTGCGCCATTATGCCGCCGGATGATTTTCCGCTCTACTTTTATGGGCGTTTCCCCACGGCGCCTGACCTGCAGATCAAGGCCGCGGAGCTGGACCTGGTAGCCATCCGCGAGGCCGGGATCTTCTGGTCGACGGTGACTGGTTTGTGCCAGGAGCCCAGCCGCGAGGCCCACCTGGCCGCCCATGCTGCCCGTCCCCGGACCGGTCTCAAGGAAGGCCAGTACACCATCCTGGACCTGGACTACCGGCCCATGTTCTGGGCTTCCGAAGAGGAAGCCCGGGCCGAGGTTGCAAAGATCCTGCCGCACGTCACGGTGGCTATCGGCAACGACAAGGAATGCGCCGTTGCCGTGGGCGAAGGAACCCCTGACGAACAGGCCGACCGGCTGCTGGCCGCCGGCGTCGAGATCGCCGTCGTCAAGCTTGGGCCGGAAGGTGTGATGGCAAAGACCCGCACCGAACGCGTTGTCTCCGCGCCGGTCCCGGTGGAAACCCTCAACGGCCTTGGTGCCGGCGACTCGTTTGGTGGAGCCTTCTGCCACGGACTGCTGTCCGGCTGGCCGCTGGCCCAGGTCCTCGATTACGCCAACGCCGCCGGCGCCATTGTGGCCTCCCGTCTTTCCTGCGCCGACGCCATGCCGACGCCGGAGGAAGTCACCTCGCTGCTGGCCGAACGCGGCCGCCTGGTACCCGCCCTGGCCGGTGCCGCCGCCTCACGCCCGTCCCACACCACAGTTTCCGAAGGAGCAGCGTCTTGAGCGCCAACGATGATCCCCGCCGCTACCAGCACCTGAGCGCCCTCCGGCTCGAAGACCCCGACGCCGTTGCCCGCGCGGCAGCCACCCGCCGGCGCCATCCGGGGCTGAAGTACGGTGTGCAGAACTTCATCGTTGCCGCCGACCACCCCGCCCGCGGAGCCCTCTCCGTGGGGAACGATCCGGTGGCCATGGCGGACCGCCGCGATTTGTTGGACCGCCTGCAGATCGCCCTGGCGAATCCCGCCGTCGACGGTGTCCTCGCGTCCCCGGACATCATGGACGACCTGCTCCTGCTGGGGGCGCTCGAAGGCAAGCTGGTCTTCGGCTCGATGAACCGCGGTGGCCTGGCCGGGCTCGTCAACGAAATCGATGACCGCTTCACCGGCCACACGGCCGCAGCCTTGGAAGCCCTGGGCGCCGACGGCGGCAAGATGCTGACCCGCATCTGCCTCGGCGACCCGGACACCGCCTCCGCCCTGGAAGCCACGGCTCGGGCCGTCAACTCCCTCGCCGCACGCAAGCTGATCGCCATGGTGGAACCGTTCCTCTCGATCTGGCAGAACGGCAAGGTCCGCAACGACCTCAGCCCGGACGGGGTCATCAAGTCCATCGCGATCGCCCAGGGTCTGGGCTCCACGAGCGCCTACACCTGGATGAAGCTGCCCGTAGTGGCCGAGATGGAACGCGTCATGGCGGCCACCACGTTGCCCACCGTGCTCCTCGGCGGGGACCCGGAAGGCACCCAGGACGAGGTCTTCGCCAGCTGGCAGGCCGCCCTGGCCCTGCCCGGCGTCCAGGGCCTCACCGTGGGGCGGACGTTGCTGTACCCGGCCGACGGCGATGTGGCAGGCGCCGTCGCCACCGCCGCCTCGCTGCTCAAGTCGCCGGTGCTGCAGTCATCAGCGAAAGTATCGGAGTAACGTCTCAATGAGTACAGGAACAGCAACACGCAGAATGACAGTCGCCCAGGCCGTCGTCGAGTACCTTTCCAAGCAGTACACGGTGGACCGCATCGGCACCGAGGACTACCGGGAGCGGCTGATTCCGGGGACGTTCGGCATCTTCGGGCACGGGAACGTTGCCGGCGTCGGCCAGGCCCTGAAGCAGTACCAGGCCGCGGACCCGTCCATCATGCCGTACTACCAGGGCCGCAACGAGCAGGCCCAGGTGCACCAGGCCGTGGGCTACGCCCGGCACACCCGCCGCCGCCAGACGTTTGCCATCAGCACCTCCATCGGTCCGGGATCCTCGAACCTCCTCACCGGAGCCGCACTAGCCACCACCAACCGCCTGCCCGTGCTGCTGCTGCCCAGCGACACCTTTGCCACCCGTGCCGCGGACCCGGTCCTGCAGCAGCTCGAGCAGCCCTACGCGTACGACATCACCGTCAACGACGCGTTCCGGCCGCTGTCCAAGTTCTTCGACCGGGTGACCCGCCCGGAGCAGCTGTTCTCGGCGTTCCACCACGGCCTGCGTGTCCTGACGGATCCGGCCGAAACCGGTGCCGTGACCATCTCGCTGCCGCAGGATGTCCAGGCAGAGGCATTCGACGTGCCTGAGGAGTTCCTGGCCGAACGCGAGTGGCGCATCCGCCGTCCCGAGGCCGACGACGAGGACATCCGCCGCGCCGCCGAGGCCATCCGTGCCGCGAAGCGCCCGCTGATCATCGCCGGCGGTGGCGTCCTGTATGCCTACGCCAACGAGGAACTCGCTGCATTCGCTGAGTTGACGGGCATCCCTGTGGGGAACACCCAGGCCGGCGTCGGCGTCCTGCCATGGGACCACAAGTTCTCGCTCGGTGCGATCGGCTCCACAGGGACGACGGCGGCGAATGCCATCGCTGCCGAGGCGGACCTGATCATCGGCATCGGTACCCGCTACGAGGACTTCACCACGGCGTCCCGGACCGCGTTCCAGAACCCGGACGTGCGGTTCATCAACATCAACGTCGCCCCCATCGACGCGTACAAGCACGGCACCTCCCTGCCGATCGTCGCCGATGCCCGCAAGGCCCTGGTCAAGCTGAATCAGGCCCTGGGTGGCTACCGCGTCGGAGCGGACCTGGAAGCGAGGATCGCCGCGGAGAAGAAGCGCTGGGACGCCACCGTTGATGAAGCCTTCGACACCCGCTTCACCCCGCTGCCGGCCCAGAACGAGATCATCGGCGCCACGTCCCGGGCCATGGACGCGGCGGACGTCGTCATCTGCGCCGCAGGCTCCCTGCCCGGTGACCTGCACAAGATGTGGCGCGTCCGGGACCCCTTCGGATACCACGTGGAATACGCGTACTCCTGCATGGGCTACGAAATCCCCGGCGGGCTAGGCGTCAAGCGTGCAGCGCTGGCAGAGGCCGCGCGCGGCGGGGCGCAGCGCGACGTTGTGGTCATGGTGGGGGACGGTTCCTACCTGATGATGCACACCGAACTGGTGACCGCCGTCGCCGAACGGATCAAGCTGATTGTGGTCCTGATCCAGAACCACGGCTACGCCTCCATTGGATCCCTGTCCGAGATGCTGGGTTCGCAGCGGTTCGGCACCCAGTACCGGGCGCTGAACGAGGAGCAGCACAGCTTCGACGAAGGCGAGACCCTGCCGGTGGACCTGGCCCTGAACGCCGAAAGCCTCGGCGTGAAGGTGATCCGGATCGAACCGGGGGAGAAGGTCATTGCCGAACTCGAGCAGGCCATCCGGGACGCCAAGGCCGCGCCTGAACGCAGCGGGCCCATCCTGATCCACGTCGAATCCGATCCGCTGCTGGACGCGCCCAGCTCCGAGTCCTGGTGGGACGTTCCCGTCTCCCAGGTCTCGAACCTCGACTCCACGCAGCAGGCCTTCAAGACCTATACCGACCACAAGAACCGCCAGCGCAAACTGCTCGGTTAGACCCCACAGACCAAAGGAAGTCCAACACCATGTCAACGACGACCGTCACCACCACCATCAACCACTTCATCAACGGGGCAGAGACCGCCGGCGTTGGCACCCGCACCCAGCCGGTCTACAACCCGGCCACGGGCGCCGTCTCCGGCGAGCTGCGGCTGGCCAACCGGGCGGACCTCGATGCCACTGTTGCCGCTGCCCGTGCCGCCGCCGACTCCTGGGGTGACATCTCCCTGGCCAAGCGCACCGCAGTGCTCTTCAAGTTCCGCGAGCTCGTCGCGTCCCATGTTGGCGAGCTCGCCGAGCTGATCACCGCCGAGCACGGCAAGGTCCTCTCCGACGCCAAGGGCGAGATCGGCCGCGGCCTGGAGGTCATCGAGTTCGCCTGCGGCATCCCGCAACTGCTCAAGGGCGACTACTCCGACCAGGTCTCCACCGGCATCGACGTCTTCTCGTTCCGCGAGCCGATCGGTGTGGTTGCCGGCATCACCCCGTTCAACTTCCCCGTCATGGTGCCGCTGTGGATGGCGCCGATGGCCATCGCCACCGGCAATGCCTTCATCCTCAAGCCCTCCGAGCGGGACCCCTCCGCGTCGATGCTGCTGGCGAAGCTGTGGAAGCAGGCCGGCCTGCCCGACGGCGTCTTCCAGGTCCTGCACGGCGACAAGGAAACCGTCGAGGGTCTCCTGACCCACCCTGACGTGGATGGCATCTCCTTCGTGGGTTCCACCCCGATCGCCCAGTACGTCCACGAGACCGCCACCAAGCACGGCAAGCGCGTCCAGGCCCTGGGCGGCGCGAAGAACCACGCCATCATCATGCCCGACGCCGACCTGGACAACGCGGCAGACCACCTCGCCGCCGCAGCGTTCGGCTCCGCCGGGGAGCGCTGCATGGCCATCTCCGTGGCCGTCGCCGTCGGGGACGCCGCAGACCTGATCGTGAAAAAGGTCGAGGAGCGCGCGCTCGCCGTGAAGGTCAACAACGGCACCGCTCCCGACGCCGAAATGGGCCCGGTCATCACCCCGGACTCCAAGGAACGCATCGTCCGGATCGTCACCGAAGCCGAAGCTGCGGGAGCGGCGATGGTGGTGGACGGCCGCGACCTGGTGGTCCCCGGCCATGAAGACGGCTTCTGGGTCGGCCCCACCGTCCTGGACCACGTCAAGACCGAAATGACCGCCTACACGGAGGAAATCTTCGGCCCCGTCCTCGTCGTGGTCCGGGTGGAGGACCTGGACGCAGGCATCGCCCTGATCAACGCCAACCCATACGGCAACGGCACCGCCATCTTCACCTCCTCCGGCGCCAACGCCCGCAAATTCCAGCGCTCCGTCACCGTCGGCATGATCGGCATCAACGTGCCCCTGCCCGTACCGGTCGCCTACCACTCGTTCGGCGGCTGGAAAGCCTCACTCTTCGGCGACAAGCACATCTACGGCCCCGAAGGCGTCTCCTTCTACACCCGCGGCAAAGTCATCACGTCACGCTGGCCTGAAGCCAGCCACGCCTCCGGCGCCTCCTACAACTTTCCCTCCCACGCCGACGACAGCCACCAAGTCCGGCACGATGGAATCGCGGAGGGACTCCCTGACGAGCTGGCCGTAGGAGAGGACGCCGTCCCTGGACGGGCCGACGATGCTTCCGAAGGGCGCGGACGGCGGGACTGACCCACGCCCGACCCTACCGGCCCGACAACACAGAAAAGACAACGCTGTCATGACAGACAAAGAGAACAAACTCATCATCGGCACCGCGCCGGACTCCTGGGGCGTCTGGTTCGCCGACGACCCCAAGCAGACCCCGTGGGAACGGTTCCTCGACGAAGTGGCCGAATCCGGCTACAAGTGGATCGAACTGGGCCCCTACGGCTACCTGCCGAACGATCCCACGCGGCTGGCCGAGGAGCTCAAGGCCCGCGATCTGAAGGTCACCGCAGGGACGGTCTTCACGGCATTCCACCGCGGCGCCAAGCAATACGACGAAGCCTGGGAGCCGGCCCGCAAGGTGGCCGAACTGACGGCAGCCATGGGCGGCGAGCACATTGTGGTCATTCCCGCCATGTGGCGCGACGATGTCACCGGTGAGGCAGTGGAGAACGGCGAGCTCTCACAGGAACAGTGGGCTGACCTCTTCGCCGGCCACAACCGCATGGGCAAAGTCCTGCTGGAGGACTTCGGCCTGAAGCAGCAGTTCCACTCACACGCCGATTCGCACGTTGGCGCGCAGCAGGACATCGAGACCCTGCTGGCCTCAACGGACCCCGAATACCTGAATCTGTGCCTGGACACCGGCCACGCCGAGTACTGCGGAGCGTCCAGCCTTGAGCTGATCAAGAACTACCCGGACCGCATCGGCTACCTGCACCTGAAGCAGATCAACCCGGACATCCTCAAGAAGGTCAATGCGGAAAACATGACGTGGGCCGCTGCCAACCTGGCCGGCGTCATGACCGAACCGCCCAACGGTCTTCCGGACCTGCGTGCGGTCATCGAGGCGGTCGAAGGACTCAACCGTCCGATCTTCGGCATCGTGGAACAGGACATGTACCCAGTGGCCTTCGACGTCCCGATGCCCATTGCCAAGCGCACCCGCAACTACCTGCTCTCGTGCGGCTCCCGCACCAGGGTCAGCTAGTACCCCCTGATACCTAAAGGACAGAACAATGACTGATACTCTCCGCGTTGCCGTTATCGGCGCGGGCCGCATGGGCGCCGACCACATCAAGCGGCTCAGCACCCGCATCCACGGCGCCGAAGTGGCCGCCGTCGTCGACGTCGACCTCTCCCGGGCGCAGGCCGCCATCGAAGGGATCGACGGCGCCGTGGCCCTGGCCAGCGCCGACGAGGCACTGAACAACGGCGACGTCAACGCCGTGCTGATCGCCACGCCGGGCTTCCTCCACGAGGAAATCTTGTACAAGGCACTGGAGAAGGGCTTCCCGATCCTGTGCGAAAAGCCGCTCACCCCTGACGCCGAAAGTGCGTGGAAAGTTGTCCAGGCCGAAACGGCGCTGGGACACAAGCGCATCCAGGTGGGCTTCATGCGCCGCTTCGACGCCGAATACGCCGCCCTGGGCTCCGTCATCCGCGACGGCGAACTGGGCGAGCTGCTGATGCTCCACCACCAGCACCGCAACCCCACCACGCCTGCCGGCTTCACCAACGAGATGCTGATCAACGACTCCGTGGTCCACGAGTTCGACGCCATCCGCTTCTTCACCGGCGAGGAAATCACCTCCGTGCAGGTCCGCCTGGGCAAGGCCACCCGCAACGCCCCGAGCGGCCAGCACGATCCGCAGCACGTACTGCTCGAAACCGAATCCGGCGTCCTGGCCGACGTCGAGATCTACGTCAACGCCAAGTTCGGCTACGAAGTGGCCACCCAGGCCTCGTTCGAGGACGGCATCGTTAGCATCGGCGGGGACAAAGGACCCTACACCCGCAGCGCCGGCCGCTGGGGCGGGAACGTCACCCCCGGCTTCGAGGAGCGCTTCGGCGCAGCGTACGACGTCGAGGTCCAGGCCTGGGCGGACGCTGCCCGCCGCGGCGAAATCGGCGGCCCCACCGCCTGGGACGGCTACGCCACCGCAGCCTGCTGCGAGGCCGGCGTCGAGGCCCAGAAGTCGGGCGAAAAGGTCAAGGTCCAGCTGAACGCTAAGCCGGACCTCTACAGCTAAAGCCCCGCCCGCTCCCGTAGTTTTTGTCCAGATAATGCGACTTTGAGGCCCTTTCGGCGCATTATCTGGACAAAAACTCAGTTAGATCACTGACTCGTTCACAAAGGAGTGACCATGAAAATCGCCTTGGACCCCACCCCGTTCCACCACAGCCACAGCCTGCTGGAATTTCCGCGCGTGGCCGCCGATCTCGGTTACAAGTACCTGCAGCTGACCCCGCATGCGGACATGATCCCGTTCTACAACCACCCCAAAGCCGACGATGAGCTTGTGGCCCAGATGAACAAGGCCTGCAAGGATGCCGGGGTCGAAATCGCGTCGGTGCTTCCCGTGCTGCGCTGGTCGGGTCCGGACGAGGATGCCCGCGAGGCAGCGGTCCGCTACTGGAAGCGCGCCATCCAAATTGCCGTGGACCTTGGCGTCAGCACCATGAACACCGAATTCAGCGGCCGCCCCGAAAAGGCCGAAGAATCCGAGCGCGCCTTCTACCGCTCCATGGAAGAGCTGCTGCCGATCATCGAGCGTGAAGGCCTGGATGTCCTGATCGACCCCCACCCGGACGACTTCGTCGAAGACGGCCTGGCCGCCATCCGCGTCATTCGTGGCATCAACTCGCCCAACATCGGCATGGTCTACGTTGCCTCGCACTCGTTCCACATGGGCAACAAGCCCCTTGAAATCATGCGGGCAGCGGGGGACAAGCTGCGCCTGGTCCACGTCTCGGACACCATGGACCACCACGCCTCCCACGGCCTGCGCTACATCACGAATCCGCCCGGAAACGCCGTGCGGGTGCACCAGCACCTGAAGATCGGCGACGGCGACGTGAACTGGGACGAGTTCTTCGGCGGGCTCAAGGAAATCGGCTTCCTGGACAAGGACAACACCGTCATGGTGTCCAGTGTCTTCGCCGAAGACGACAACGCCGAGGACGTGTCCCGCTACCAGCTGGAGACAATGCGCAACTACGCCGCTCAGGCCAAGTAGTGGTGGGGAAGACGGACCAAAGCAACGGAACCATGACGAATCCCGGCACAGTCCAATCCGACGCGCCCGGCACCACCAAGCCGAACAACCCGGCCAAACCGGCAAATCCGAAGAAGTTCATGCGGAAGGTGGCGCTCTTCTCCACGTTCGGCGGGCTCCTGTTCGGCTACGACACCGGCGTCATCAACGGCGCCTTGCCGTTTATGCAGCGGGACCTCGGACTGACGCCGCTCACCGAAGGGCTGGTCACGTCCACGCTCCTGTTCGGCGCGGCCTTCGGCGCCATCAGCGCAGGCCGGCTCTCGGACCGCTTCGGCCGGCGTAAGACCATCATGGGACTGGCCCTGATCTTCGTCATGGCCACCATCGCCTGCACCATCTCGCCGAACACGGAGCTGCTCATCGCGGCCCGGACATTCCTGGGCCTGGCCGTGGGCGGCGCCTCCGTGATTGTCCCCGTGTACCTCGCGGAAATGTCCCCGGCGGCCCAACGCGGCCGCATCGTCACCCAAAACGAGCTGATGATCGTCACCGGCCAGTTCCTGGCCTTCACCTTCAATGCAGTACTCGGCAACGCTTTCCCCGAAGAAACGCACGTGTGGCGCTGGATGCTGGTTATCGCCACGCTCCCGGCCGTGGTCCTGTGGTTCGGCATGCTGGTCCTGCCGGAGAGCCCGCGCTGGCTGGCGTCGGCCGGCCGCTTCGGGGCCGTCCTTGAGGTGCTGCGCTCCACCCGCGCCGCCGGCGACGTCTCCGCGGAGTTCGACGAGGTACGGCAGGCAGCCCGGGAGGATTACCAGGCCAGGATGGGCACGTTCAAGGATCTCACCGTTCCGTGGATCCGCAGGATCTTCGTGGTGGGCCTGGGCATGGCGATCATCAACCAGATCAGCGGCGTCAACGCCATCATGTACTACGGGACGTCCATCCTTTCCTCGTCCGGATTCGGCGACCAGGGCGCCTTGATCGCCAACGTCCTCAACGGCGTCACGTCGGTGGCGGCCGTCGTCGTTGGCATGTATCTGATGACGCGGGTGCCCCGCAAGCCCATGCTGATCGTGGGACTGTGCGGCACGGCGTCGTCCCTGACGGCCATCGCGCTCGTCTCCATGCTCCTGCCGGAGAGCACGTTGCGCGGCTACCTAGTGCTGCTGTTCATGGTGACATTCCTGGCTTCCATGCAGGGCTGCATCGGCACTGTCACCTGGCTCACCATGTCCGAGATCTTCCCCATGCACGTCCGCGGCATCGCGATGGGCATCTGCGTCTTTGTGCTTTGGATGATCAACTTCCTGATCGGGTTCTTCTTCCCGCAGATGGTCTCGTGGATCGGGGTTTCGGCGACGTTCTTCATCTTCGTGGCACTGCAGCTGTGTGCCATTGTCTGGGTCAAGCGCGTCGTTCCGGAGACCAAGGATAAATCCCTGGAGGAGCTCGAGCACCTGTTCAAGCAGCGCTCAGGCGTGTCTGTCTAAGGTGACGCCGCACCCCAAGGTGACACAAAAACGCCCGACGCCGGCCGGCGTCGGGCGTTTTTACGTCCAGCGGGTGCGGGGCCATGGACGCTCTCTCACTTCCTGCAGGAAAATCCGGATCCCTCTCTCACCAGGTGAGAGAGGGATCCGGGAAAACGCGCAGGAAGTGAGAGAGGGTGCTAGAGCGCGACCACCGCGTTCTCCAGCGCACTGCGGCGGGCCGCATCCAGCACTTCCAGGGTGCGGATTCCTTCGGTTGCCGGTACGGGCTCGGGTCCGTCACCGCGGACTGCGCGGGCGAACTCTGTATAGAAGCCGGCATAGTTCCCCTGTGCCGAGGCAATGGCCTTGCGGCCGTCCCTCGTGGACAGGGTGCCCCAGTTTTCGGCCGAGTCGATGCCCCACGTTGCCGGTTCCTCGATCGGACGGCGTCCCGACATCAGGGCGTCCGCCTGAACGTCGGCGCCGGAGGTGACGTAGCTTCCCCTGCTGCCGTAGGCCCGCAGTTCCCGCGTGGTGGAATGGTTGAGTTTGCTGGCGGACACCGTGGAGACGGTTCCCGACGCATGCGTCATGGTGACAACAAAGCCGCAGTCCGTCCGTTCGCCGAAACGATCGGTCCAGTCCAGGGTCGCGTGCACGTGGCTCGCTGGCCCCAGCAGCCACAGCATCTGGTCAACCAGGTGGCTGCCCAGGTCCCGCAGGAGCCCGCCGCTGGCACCAAGTTCAAGGCTGTCGGCGTTGTCCTGGTCCATGGTCGAATGCACCCGCCACGTCTCGCCCAGTTCCCCTGAGGCCAGCACGTTGGCGAACGTAAGGATATCCGCGTCGCGGCGCCGGTTGTGGTCGACGTTCAGGACAACGCCGGCCCGGGAGGCGGCCTCGGCGAGTTCACGCGCAGCCTCCGCATTCGGGGCGAAGGGTTTGTCGGCCACAACGTGCACGCCCGCTGTGATGGCTTCCATAACCAGGTCACGGCGGGTGTGGGGCGGCGTGGTGATGGTCACCGCGTCCACGCCGGCGTCGAGCAACTCGGCCAGACTCCCATAAACAGGCAGGCCCGGGAAGTCCGCTTCCGCCTGCGCCCGTTTCGCTTCCGAACGGGCCACAATGCCCACCAGCTCGACTCCCTCGGCCGCTTCAATGAACGGGGCATGGAAGTACCTGCCGCCTGCTCCCTATCCGACAATGCCAATACGCATGTTCGTTTCCTTCTCTTTTAGGGATGGCCTGCCTCCGGTCACAGCAAGGGGGCGACGCATATGCGCCGCCCCCTTGCTGTTCACAGGCCTTTGCCTGACGAATTGGTTGGCTAAGCCGTCAGGTTCAGCGAAGACCTGAGCGCGGCGTCAGCATCCCGCAGCACCTTGGCCGCCACCTGCAGGCCCTCGATCCGGCCCAGTGAGACGTCCTCGTGCTCGATGTTGACCAGCATCTCCGGGTCTACCTCGTGCAGGGCCCGGAGGAACTCTGTCCAATAGGCGGTGTTATGCCCGCGGCCCAGAGCCACGAAGTCCCAGGCAGAGTTCTTGGGCCACTCGTTGGCCCACTCGTCGCCGCCGAGGTTGGTGCGGTTTTCCTCCGGCGCGAGCCGGCGGAAGCTGTTGTCCAGCACGCCGTACAGCGCAGCGTTTTCGGTGTTAACACGGACATCTTTCGCCGCCGCCTGAAAGACGAGCGGTCCGAGTTCGCGCACGACGGCAACCGGGTCCATCTGCTGCCAGAACAGGTGGGAGGCATCCAGTTCGACGCCGACATGCGTTGCGTTGGTCAGCTCGATCAGCTTGTGGACGTCGGCGGTGTTGAAGACGAGGTTCTGCGGGTGCAGTTCGAGAGCCACCTTGACGCCGTGGTCAGCGGCCAGGCGGTCGGTTTCCTTCCAAAACGCTGCGGCCACGCCCCACTGGTAGTCCAAGACGTCCAATGCTGCCGAGTTCCAGGCGTTGACCACCCAGTTGACGGTGGTGGCTCCGGGCTCTCCGCCGGGCAGGCCGGACATCGTAACTACCCGGTCCTGGCCGAGGCGGCTGGCCAGACGGATGGAGCGACGAATATCTTCGGCGTGCTTCTCGCCGATCTCACGGTTGGGGTGCAGCGGGTTGCCGTTGCAGTTGAGTCCTGCGATGGAAACTCCGGTGCCCTCGAAAAGGGCCAGGTAGTCGTCGCGGGCGGCGTCGCTTTCCAGGATCTGGTCCATGGTGGGGACGTGCACGGCGGGGAGAAAGCCGCCAGTGTTGATCTCGATACCGGTGAGGCCAAGCTCGGCAATGACCTTCAGTGCTTCGGGAAGTGGCCGGTCATGCAGGACTGCGTTGTAGATACCGAGCCTCATAGCGTGATCTTCTTTCCGTTGTTGAGGGCGGATTCGGCCACTGCGCCGAGCAGTTCCATGTTGCGCACGCCTTCGTCGAACGTGGCGCAGCGGGGGAGGGACTCTTCTTCGCTGAGACCGGCGACCTCTTCGAGGAACGCGCGGGCCTGGTAGCCGAAGGCGTCGTTCTGGCCGAAGCCGACTTCGGGGGCGTCCATGGCAAGACCCCCGGCGATGTAGGGGTGCCCCGGGCCGAGGATGACCTGGCGGTAACCGTTCTCGTTGCCGGAACCGTCGTTGAGGAACAGCTGGATCTCGGCCGGGCGGCGCTGGTCAAATTTGGCGGCACCGTTCTCGCAGAACACCTCGAACTGCAGGCTGTTGGCGTGCCCGGCCGCAACCCGGGAGACCTCAAAACTGCCGGCGCCGGTTCCGAACTCCGCGTTGAAGGCTGCGTAGTCGTCGTTCTCGACGGCTTCGAAGGTGTCGCTGACGGCAGCATGGTCGTGGCCCATAACGGCCGCGAGCGGCAGGGGCCGCTTGTCGATCACGGTGCTGAGGCTGCCGCCGGTGATCGACTTGATGTCGCCACAGAGGAACTCGGAAATGTACGTCAGGTGGCTTCCAACATCGGCGAGCGCACCGGAGCCGGGGCCGCCCTTGTAGCGCCAGCTCATGGGAGCGGAGGGGCTGAAGCCGTAATCGGTCCAGTAGCGGCCGCTGAAGTGCAGGACATTACCGAGGACGCCGTTGCGGATCAGGTCCCGGATGTAGGCGATGCCGGGGGTGCGGCGGAACGTGAAGCCAATACGGGCGATCGTTCCGCCGGCCTCGGCCGCGCGGGCTGCCTCGGCCATGGCGCGGGCGTCTGCCAGGGAGTCGCTCAGCGGCTTTTCGCACAGCACGTGCTTGCCGGCCGCGAGCAGGCCCTCCACCACTTCGCGGTGAAGCGAGTTGGCGATGACCACGCTGACGACGTCGATGTCATCGGCTTCGGCGATTGCCTGCCATGACGTGTCGTTGCGTTCGTATCCGAAACGGCGGGCGGCCAACGAGCCGAATTCGGCGTTGACGTCGCCGATCGAGACCAGGCGCACCGGGGGAAGTACCGGGCTGTAGAGGGCAGACGCGGTGCGGTATGCAGCAGCGTGGGCTTTGCCGGCCATGCCTGCACCGATGACGGCGACGCCTAGGCTTTCAGCCATTGATTTCTCCTTTGAAATTCAGCCGCGGCGGGAAGTTCCAACGGCATTTTGTAGCGCTACAATTTAGTGCACTGGATCTGAGCGTATCCATGTATGTATGTCCTGTCAATCAACTGGCGGATATCCTCAAGGGCAGACACGAAAGGCACCTCCGATGACGTTGCACAGCCCCAAGGCACGACGCCCGACGATCTATGACGTGGCGAAGCAGGCGGGCGTCTCGCCGTCGCTGGTTTCACTCGTACTGCAGAATCCCGCGAGGGTGAGCGAGAAGCGCCGCGAAGCCGTCCAGGCGGCCATCTCGGAGCTCGGGTACCGCCCCAGCCGCGCCGCCACTACGCTTGCCAGCAGTCGCACGAAGAGCATTGGGCTGGTGATTGACGACTACCGGAACCTGTGGTTCGTCGATCTGCTGCGGGGGATGGAGTCTGCGCTGACGGAACATGGCTACCAGGTCATGCTGGCTGATTCCCGCCCCGGGGAGAACCGCATCCAGGAAGCTGCCGACGGTTTGCTTGCCATGCACGTTGACGGGCTGGTGATAGCGGCGGAGCCAAGCGCGTCAATGTTGGCTGGGGCGGGGGTTCCGACGGTCGTGGCTGGGTGGCGCGATGGTGTGCCGGCCGGCGCTGATCTGATTACCAACGACGACGACGGTGGCGGCGGCATGGCGGCCAGCCACCTTCTGGGGCTCGGCCACATCCGGATAGGCCACCTTTCCGGATCCGGCGGTGCCGCTGCGCACCGGCGCGCGGGCTTCCTCAGCCGGCTCCGGGTGTCCGGCGCCGAACTTCGGATTGCGGGGGAGTCGGGCGGCACGTCCGAGGAGGATGGCTACGCCTCGACGTGCTGGCTGCTGGACCACTATCCGGACACCACTGCCATCTTCGCCGCCAATGACACCATGGCCTTGGGTGCCTTGGGTGCCATCAAGGCGCGCGGGCTTGCGGTCCCTGCGGACATCTCCGTGATCGGATACGACAATTCAACCCTGGCAAAGTCGCGGTATCTGGAGCTGACCTCAGTAGACAACCGAAGCGATCTGGTGGGCGTGGATGTGGCCAAGGCGCTGCTTGCACGCATTCGCGACGCCGCGGTTGGCCCGCAACGCAAGCTGATTGAGCCGGCCCTGGTTGTTCGCGGGACCACGGCGCGGCCGGCATTTTAGGGCGGCCGCAGTAGGCTCCTAACGTAAAAACATCCTAATGTCAGGACAAACTATTGACATTCGTGAGTTGAATCACCATGATCGAGGTAGACAGTGCTCCGGCAGTTGCAGAGTGGCAGCCCGGACCCTGAGATCAAAGGAGATTAACGTGGCTAATTTTTCTTGGCGCAAGGCGGCTCTCGTGGCGGCAGTTGTTCCCATGATGGCACTCAGCGCCTGCTCCAGCACGGGCGGGAAGCCGGTTGAGGGCGGCGGCGCCGCCGGCGGCGGTCAGGTGGCCACCACAGACCGCATGAAGGTGGCTCTCATCACCCACGCCGCGGCAGGCGACACCTTCTGGGACATAGTCCGCAAGGGTGCCGAGGAGGCTTCAGCGAAAGACAACGTGGAACTGCTCTACACCAGTGACCCGGAGGCCGGACGCCAGGCCCAGCTCGTCCAGCAGGCCATCGATCAGAAAGTCGACGGCATCGCCGTTACCCTCGCAACCCCGGAGGCCCTGAAGGACGTCCTGAAGAAGGCCACCGATGCCGGCATTCCGGTGGTCAGCCTCAACGCCGGCGAGTCCGTGTCGGCGCAGCTCGGCGCATTTACGCACTTCGGCTCGAATGAGCAGCTTGCCGGCCAGGCGGTGGGCACCAAGCTCGCCGAACAGGGCTTCAAGCACCCGGTCTGCGTCATTCAGCAGCAGGGCCACGTTGGCCTTGAAGCACGGTGCGCAGGCGTCAAGGCCAAGGTTCCGGGTGCGGAGATTCTCTACGTCGACGGCAAGGACATGACCGGCGTCCAGTCCACCGCCACCGCGAAGCTCCAGGCAGCCAAGGATGCAGACGTCATCATTGGCCTCGGCGCACCGATCACCCTCACGCTGCTCAAGTCCGTCGCGGACGCCGGCAGCTCTGCGAAGGTTGCCAGCTTCGACCTGAACGCAGAGCTCGCCCAGAAGATCGTGGATGGTGACGTGATCTTCACCGTGGACCAGCAGCCGTGGGCCCAGGGCTACATGTCGGTCGACTCGCTGTGGCAGGCCAAGCGTGGCGGCTTCAAGCTTGGCGGCGGCCAGCCGGTCTTGACCGGTCCCACCATCGTTGACCAGTCCAACGCTTCCGACGTTCTCAAATTCGCCCAGCAGGGCGTCCGCTAGATCCGGGACTCAGGCCGTGCGGCGGGCAACCGCCGCACGGCCTGACCAACAAGGAGTTCTTCCTATGGCAAAAACAGCAACCCTGCCCCCGGCACCGGCTTCAGCAGCCGGGCCACGTGGCGATGAGAGAATTGGGCGGCGGAACCCGCTCCAGACGCTCCTGGGCCGTCCCGAAGTCGGCGCGCTTGTAGGAGCGGTGGTCCTGTTCGTCTTCTTCGCGTTGGTTTCCCCGACGTTTACCCAGCCCAATGCCTTGGCGACCATTCTGTACGGCAGTTCCACGATCGGCATCATGGCGGTGGGGGTTTCTTTGCTGATGATCGGCGGGGAGTTCGATCTTTCCACCGGTGTCGCGGTGATCTCATCGGCACTGACGGCGTCGATGTTCAGCTGGTACTTCAGCACGAATATCTGGGTCGGGGTTCTCCTGGCCCTGGTGGTCTCCGTGGGCATCGGTTATATCAATGGCTGGATTTTGATGAAGACCAAGCTGCCCAGCTTTATCGTCACCCTGGCCACGTTCCTTATGCTGACCGGCCTGAACCTGGGCCTGACCCGGCTGATCGGCGGCTCCGTGTCGTCGCCGTCGATCTCCAGCATGGACGGCTTCGCCTCCGCCCGCGCGGTGTTCGCGTCCTCGGTCTCCATCGGCGGCATCGATGTCAAGATCACGGTGTTCATCTGGATCGCGCTGGTCGCCGTGGCCACCTGGGTGCTGATGCGGACCCGGGTGGGGAACTGGATCTTCGCCGTCGGCGGGGACGAGAATGCGGCCCGCGCCGTGGGTGTGCCGGTCAAGGCCACGAAGATCGGATTGTTCATGGGCGTGGGCTTCTGCGGCTGGATCCTGGGCATGCACAACCTCTTCGCTTTCGATACGGTGCAGTCCGGTGAGGGTGTGGGCAACGAGTTCCTGTACATCATCGCCGCGGTGATCGGCGGGTGCCTCCTGACCGGCGGCTATGGTTCGGCGGTGGGCGGCGCGATCGGCGCGTTCATCTTCGGCATGGCCAACAAGGGCATCGTCTATGCCCAGTGGAACCCCGACTGGTTCAAGTTCTTCCTGGGCCTGATGCTGCTGCTGGCCACCATCATCAACCTCATCGTCAAGCGCCGCGCGGAACTCAAGTAAAGGGGCCGGAGAAATGAACGCCAAAGAGATCGACCAACAGACCCTGCTCAAGGATGAAAAAGATCCCCTCACCCACACCCCCGTCCACTTGCTCTCCCTCGACGGAGTAGGCAAGCACTACGGCAACATCATCGCCCTCTCCGATGTGACCATGGCCGTGGACAACGGCCGTGTCACCTGCGTACTGGGCGATAACGGTGCGGGCAAGTCCACCCTGATCAAGATCATCGCCGGACTGCACCAGCACGACGCCGGGGTGCTGAACATCATGGGCGAGGAACGGAAGTTTGGTTCGCCCCGTGACGCCCTTGACGTGGGCATCGCCACCGTCTACCAGGACCTCGCGGTGGTGCCCCTGATGCCCATCTGGCGGAACTTCTTCCTCGGTTCGGAGCTGACCAGCGGTTTCGGCCCGTTCAAAAGCATGGACGTCGAGAAGATGAAGGCCATCACGCTCAAGGAACTTGCCGAGATGGGCATCGACCTCCGCGACGTGGAACAGCCCATCGGCCAGCTGTCCGGCGGTGAGCGCCAGTGTGTCGCGATCGCCCGCGCCGTGTACTTCGGCGCAAAGGTCCTGATCCTGGACGAACCGACGGCGGCGCTGGGCGTCAAGCAGTCCGGCGTCGTGCTCCGCTACATCCTGCAGGCTCGCGACCGGGGACTCGGCGTCATCTTCATCACGCACAACCCGCACCACGCCTTCCCTGTCGGGGACCGGTTCCTCCTGCTCAAGCGCGGCAAGTCGATCGGCTACTACGACAAGAAGGACATCACCCTGGACGAGCTCACCGCCCAGATGGCCGGCGGTGCGGAACTGGCGGAACTCGCCCACGAGCTCGAGCAGCTCGGCGGACACGGCGACGTGGTCAAGGAAGTGCAGGCAGAGGTCGCTGACGTTACTCACAACCGAGAGACGTCAACGGAAAGCAGCCCCCGGCACGTGTAACAGGACCGAGGCGGGGCCCGCCGGAAAACGGACGGGCCCCGCCCGCCGTGCCACGGCGCGAAGGTCACGGCAAAGATAGCGAAAAGTAGACGGGAAGACAGTATGCCGATCCGGGTAGGCGTCATCGGCGCCGGAATCATGGGTGCCGACCACATCAGGAACCTCTCCGGTACCATCGGCGGCGCCGAGGTGACCTTCGTGGCAGACCTCGACGCCGGACGTGCCGCAGCAGCTGCGCCGCCGGCCGCCCGCATCACCACGGAACCGTCGGAGCTGATCAACTCCAGCGAGGTGGACGCCGTCGTTATTGCTTCGCATGACTCCACGCACGCCGGACTTGTGCTGGAGTGCTTCGAGGCGATGACGCCCGTGCTGTGTGAAAAGCCGCTGGCTCCCACCCTGCTGGAAAGCCGGGAGGTTGTGGCGGCCGACGCCGACATCGTCGCCGCCACCGGGGCGTCCCTGCTGTCGCTAGGCTTCATGCGGCGCTTCGACCCTGGCTACGTGGCGCTGCGCCAGTCTGTGCAGGGCCGCGCCCAGGGGGAACCGCTGATGGTCCACTGCACCAGCCGCAATGCTGCCGCCGGCCCGGGTACCACTGCCGAATCGGCCATCACCAACTCGGCCGTCCACGAGCTGGACATCATTCCCTGGCTGCTGGGCTCTCCCATCACGGAAGTCTCATGGCAGGCGGGGCAGAGTTCCCGCAACGCTGAAGGCGGCCTGCAGGATCCAGCCTTCATGCTGCTCCGCACCGCCGACGGGACCCTGACCACCCTGGAGCTGTTCCTGAACGCCCAATACGGTTACACGACGCGCTGCGAAGTCGTCTCCGAACGCGGTGTCACCGGGCTGATGGACGCGGCTCTGCTGGGTGTCGAAGAGGATGGCATCCGGCGGACCGCCGTGCCCGCGGACTGGCGGCCGCGGTTTGCCGATGCTTACAGGCTGCAGCTGCAGGCGTGGATCACGGCGCTCGGCCAGGGTGATCAGCCGCCGCTGGCCGGGGCAATGGATGGCCTCCACGCCTCGCTCGTGGCGCACGCAATGATCCGCTCCATGCACGGCGACGGCGCCTACACCAAGGTCAGCTACGCGTGAGCGTCCGGAACCTGCCGGCGTCCGCCGTGCCCGCCTCCCGGGATGCCCCGGTGCTGCGCTGGGGAATCATGGGGCCCGGCTGGATTGCCGAACGGTTCACCGAGTCGGTCCAGGCGCACACGGAGCAGGTGATCGCCGCCGTCGCGTCCCGCTCGCTCAGCCGCGCCAAGGCCTTCGCCGAATCCTTCGGCATTCCGACGGCCTACGGCAGCTACGAGGAGTTGACGGCCGATCCGGGCATCGACATCGTCTACGTGTGTACTCCGCACACCGGACACCACCAGGCGGCGGTCCTGGCACTCGACGCTGGCAAGCACGTGCTGATCGAGAAGCCCATCGCACTCAACGCCGTACAGGCACGGGACATCGCCGCTCGTGCCGAAGAGGCGGGCGTTTTTGCCGCCGAGGCCATGTGGAGCTTTTTCCTGCCAAAGTTCGATGTGATCCGGCAGGTCCTGGACGCCGGGACCCTGGGCGCCATCACCACGGTAGTCGCGGAATACGGTGAATACTTCGAGCCCACCCACCGCATCTTCGACCGGGAACTGGCGGGCGGCCCCCTGCTGGACCTCGGCACGTACCCGCTGGCCCTGGTCACCGAGGTCCTGGGCCGGCCCGAACGGCTGTACGCCATCGGACAGCCGCACCCGTCCGGGGTCAACGCCCAGCTCTCTGCCGTGATGCAGTTCGCCAGCGGCGCCCAGGCCGTAGTCAACACCCATGTCCACAACTTCACACCCACCGGCGCCACGATCGTAGGATCCGACGCCACGCTGACCATCGACGGACCCTTCAACATGCCGGGCGGCTTCGACATCCGCTACCAGGACGGGACCCGGGTGCGGTACGAGGAAGCGGACGGTGCGCACTTTGAGGGCCTGCACTATGAGGCCGCCGCGGTGGCGCGTGCCGTGGCCGCCGGCCGCACCCAGGCCAGCCAACGGACCCTGGCGGCCTCCATCCGCACCCTGGAGGTTGCCGATGAGATCCGCCGGCAGCTAGGCGTGGTTTTCCCCGGAGAAGCTGCCCTGCCGGGCGAAGCCGCTGCCCGACCCTGATTCATCCATCTGCATACAACTACCGAAAGGACCGGCTCATGGCCTACCTTACTCAAAACCCCGCTGGTGTTCCTGCGCCCGTCCGGATCGGGCTCATCGGCTCCGGCTGGATGGGGGCGTTCCATGCCGAAAGCATTGCCCGCCGCGTCCCCGGCGCTATCCTGGCGGCCATCGCCGACCCCAATGTGGAATCCGCGCAGGCCCTTGCCCAATCGCTGGGCACCGGAAAGGTCACGGCCGACGCCGCAGACATCCTGGCCGATCCGGAGATCGACGCCGTGGTGATCGCGAGCCCGGCCCGCTTCCATTCCGCCCTGATCACCCAGGCTGCCGCCGCGGGCAAGCACGTCTTCTGCGAGAAGCCCGCGGGCCAAGGCCTGGACGAACTCGACGCCGCGCTGGCCGCCGTTGAAAAAGCGGGGGTGCATTTCCAGATCGGCTTCAACCGACGCTACGCGGATGACTTCCAGGCCGCCAAGAAAGACCTAGCGGCCGGCATCGCCGGCCAGCCCCAGCTCCTGCGCTCACTGACCCGCGATCCGGGCAACGGAAGCATCCCGAACGCGGCCAGAGTCCCCGCGTGGACTGTCTTCCTGGAGACCCTGATCCACGACTTCGACACCCTCAACTGGTTCAACGAAGGTGCCGAGCCCGTAGAGGTCTACGCCGTGGCGGACGCCCTCGTGGAACCGGAGCTGCGCGATCAGGGCTTCCTGGACACAGCGGTGGTGACCATCCGCTACAGCAACGGCGCCATCGCCGTGGCGGAAGCAAACTTCAGCGCCCTCTATGGCTACGACATCCGCGGAGAGGTTTTCGGTTCCAAGGGCATGGTCCAGGCCGGCCGTGCCACCGAGACGGCGGCCCGGCGTTACACGGCGGAGGGACTGTCCGCGGACACCCCTCGCCTCAACGTGGAACTCTTCCGGCAGGCCTACACGGACGAACTCGCCGATTTCGCCGCCACGGTTCGTGCGCAGCGGGACGGCACACCGCCGCCGTCGGGCGCTTTCACCCTCACCCCCGGCGCCGCAGACGCCCGCCGCGCGCTGGCCATGGCGCTGGCGTGCATCGAAGCGGTCAAACAGGGCGGTCCGGTGGCTGTGGCTGCTGCCCCTGTACCGGCGCTCCGTGACCACACCCGGACCGGCGTCTGATGCGGCTGGCCGTCTGCGCGGAAATGGTCTTCACGGACCTGCCGTTTGTGGAACGGGTGCAGCGGATCCACGACGCCGGATTCGACGTCGAGATGTGGGACTCCAGGGGCAAGGACCTGGCCGCGCTCAAGGCCACCGGCGCGGTGTTCTCCTCCATGACCGGGTACACCTCCGGAAGCCTCGTGGACCCCGACACGGCCGACGACGTGGTGCGGACGGCCGAGTCGCTGATCCCGACCGCTCTGGAGCTCGGCGTCAGCCGCATGGTGGTGCACTCCGCGGAGCTCATCGATGGCCAGGCGGCCCGCCCCCTCTACCGGTCCACCGGCCGCATGTGGAGCACCGGGGCGCGGACCTTGGAACGGCTGGGCAGGCTGGGCGGGAAATACGGCGTGACGTTCTGCCTGGAAAACCTCAACACGGTCCTGGACCACCCCGGCATCCCGCTCGCCCGCGCCAAGGACACCCTGGCGTTGGTGGAAGCAGCCGGGCACCCCAACGTGAAGCTCATGCTGGACCTGTATCACGCACAACTGGGCGAGGGGAACCTCATCGAGCTCGTGCGGACCGCGCTGCCGCACATCGGCGAAGTCCAGGTTGCCGACGTACCGGGCCGCTGCGAACCCGGAACCGGGGAGATCAACTACCGGGCCGTGGCCAAGGCGCTCGCGGACGCAGGCTACGAGGGGACGGTGGGTATGGAAGCCTGGGCTAGCGGTGACGACGAGGAAGCCCTTGCGGCCTTCCGGGCGGCGTTCACGGTGCAGGACGCCAGCGTCCAGATCGCCTCGGCATAGGCGTGCCGTTCAGGGGTGAGGGGCGGCGGTGCTGCCCCTCACTTCCAGCGTCGGCACCAACAGTTCGTGTGGGGGCAGCGTGCTGCCCGGCTCCAGTCGTGCGATCAGGAGTTCGGCCGCCCGCTGCCCAGCGGCAAAACTGGCCGTGTCCACTGAAGTCAGGCTGATCCGGCGCAACCGCGCCAGCGGGGTGTTGTCGTAGCCGGCCACCGAAAGATCGGCAGGAACGGCGAGCCTGCATTCCTCGGCAGCCGAGAGAACCCCAAGTGCCGCCATGTCGTTGACAGCGAACACCGCTGTGGGCCGGTCGCCACCTGACAGCAGCTCGAGGGCGGCACGGTGGCCGCCCTCTTCGCTCAGGTCTCCCGGCACCGTCCGGATGAACTCCGCCAGGCCGGCGGCCCGCATCTCAGCCTCATAGCCCCGACGGCGGGCAATCCCGACTGCGGTGGCCGGTGCCCCCACATGGGCGATGCGGCGGTGCCCCAGCGCAATCAGGTGAGCCACCGCGAGGCGCGCCCCGGCGTCGTCGTCGTTGGTCACGACGGTGACGTTGGCACCCGGGCCGGTGGGCGCTCCCAGCGCGATGGTTGGCACCTGCAAGGCTGCTGCCGTCAGGCCGGGGCTCTCCGGCATGGTCCCCACCAGCACCAGGGCCTCGATGTTCATCTCCAGAAGTTTCTTCAGCAGGGATTCGCCGCTGCGGCTGTCCAGGCGGAAGTCGCCCATCAGCATCTGCAGGCCGCGCTCGTTGAGGGTGCTGTTGAGCCCTTCCACCGCGCTGACGAACCAGGGGTTCCGCATGTCGTTGAGTACCACGCCCACGGTGCGGCTCCGCGATTCGCCGAGGGCCCGGGCGGCCGCGTTCGGCCGGTAGCCGAGTTCCAGGACAGCATGCTCGACGGCGGTGCGCTTGGCCGCGCTGACGTAGCCCGTACCACGCAGCACGAGGGACACCACCGATTTGGACACACCCGCGGCGGCGGCCACGTCCAGGATGGTGGCCGCGCGTTTGCGTTCAGGGGCAGTCACAGTGTCCTCCAGTTTGTTAATACAAAGTGTTGACTCCGAATGCGGATTCACCTACTCTAGCAAGACAATGATGGAACGTTCCAACATTGTTTGTCTGCCCGGATTCCGGGGCCGCTACTGCATGCGAGGGAACTATGAAGGACGTCATTCTCGGTCTGGTCGGAGTGGGGCGCATCGGCGTGATGCACGCGAACAACATCGCCGCGCTCAACGGAGTTCTCAACCCGGAGGGCATCAACGTCAGGCTTCTGCTCACCGACGTCGCCGAGGACCACGCCAAGGGCATTGCGGCCGGCCTCGGTGCCGGCTTCCTGCCCTCGGTGGAGGACCTCATCGCCGCCGGCGTGGACGGACTCGTCATCGCCACGGGGACCGCAACCCACCCCGAACTGATCAAGGCGGGCGTGGACGCCGGAATCCCGGTCTTCTGCGAAAAACCGGTGGCCATGAACGTGGCGGACGCCCTGCCGGTGCTGGACTATATCCGCGACAACAACGGCGTGGTGCAGATCGGCCACCAGCGCCGCTTTGACCACGGCTACCTTGAGGCCAAGCGTGCCTACCAAGCGGGCGAGCTGGGCTGGATCCACTCCCTGCGCGCCGTCACCTGCGACATGGCGCCGCCGCCCGTGGAGTTCCTCGCCAGTTCCGGCGGCCTGTTCCGCGACTGCTCCGTCCACGACTTCGACATCCTCCGCTGGCTGACCGGCCGCGAGATCGTGGAGGTCTACGCCAAGGGCTCCAACAACGGAGACCCGGCCATCGGCGCAGTGGGAGACGTGGACACGGCGCTGGCACTGATCACGTTCGACGACGGCACGGTCGGTACCGTCTCAGCCACCCGCTACAACGGCGCCGGCCACGACGTCCGCCTGGAAATCCAAGGCTCCAGCCGTTCGCTGATGGTTGGGCTCGATGAGCACACGGCCATGGCGTCGGCCGAAGCCGTGATTGATTTCCCCGCCGGAGAACCCCACAGGACCTTCGCCGAACGCTTCGACCAGGCGTACCGATCCGAAATGGCCGCGTTTGTGGAGCTGATCCTGGGCCGCCGGGAGAATCCGTGCACCCCGGAGGACGCCGTGGCCGCCTCCCGCGTGGCGGACGCCGCCCAGGAATCACTGGCCACAGGCGTCCCCGTCAGGGTGGCCATCAGCCTAGCCAGGTGAGCATACCGCTGCCATGAAAAATGCCCCTCCGGAATCCGTTCCGGAGGGGCATTTTCTTGATCTCTAGCGCTTGCTCTCTAAGCGCCGAACGGCAGCCGGGGATCAATGTCCTGGCCGTCCCAGCTTTGGCGGACCCAGCCGTGGTGCGGGTCGTCGCTGATGAGCCATTCACGGACCGGGCCGGGTCCGGCCATCACGTTCAGGTAGTACAGGTCGTAGCCCGGGGCCGCCATGGCGGGGCCATGCCACCCGTAGGGGACCAGCACAACGTCGCCCGTGCGGACCTCGGCGGCAACGTCGATGGGACGCTCATCCGAGGCGTAGACGCGCTGGTAGCCGATGGCGTCGGCGTCGGCGGGTGCCCCGGATCCCGCAGCCACCTGCGTCTCGAAGTAATAGATCTCCTCGAGGTTCGTTTCGCCGTCCTTTTCCTCATCGTGCTTGTGCGGCGGGTAGGAGGACCAGTTTCCGGCGGGCGTGAGGACTTCACACACGATGAAACGGTCAGCCTCAAGGGCCGCCGGCGTGCCGAAGTTATGGACCTGGCGGGAGCAATTGCCGGCCCCGCGCAGTTCCACAGGTGTCTCCGCCGCCGTGACCAGGCGCGTGGGATAGGAGGCCTTGGCCGGAGCTGTGGCAACGGCAAACCTGCCGCCGTCCGCAGAGCTGATGGTGACGGACTTGCCGGTGCCCGAATACAGGACATCGCTGGGGCCGTGGAACACGGACGCCCGCCCCTTCAGGACATAGTCTTCACCGTCCACGGATACGGTGAAGGAGCCGTTGAGCGGGACCACTATCCGCTCCTCTTCCGCTGCCGGGAGGACGACGGCGGCACCTGCAGTTAAGGTAGCCACCTTCAGGCCCGTATGGGCCCAGCCGTCCACGGCCAGGGTTGAATCGGAGGTTCCGAGCGAGATATCCCAGTCGCCGTCGTTGGCGGTTCCCTGTGGGTAGACCCAGTTAGTCATTGATGTATTCCTTGTGCTATCGCTGTACGAGTGTCATTTCAAAGCTGTACGAATCCGCCCGGTACACGTGGTGTCCGGTTTCCACCCGTCGGCCGGCGTCGTCTGTTGCGGTGCGCTCCATGGTGACCAGGGCGGAACTGACCTCGGCCTCCAGCAGGCGCGCCTGGTAGTCGTTGGCGATCATCGCGCCGATTCTTTGCGAGGCCAGGCGGAAGTTGACGCCGCCGCGGCGGAGAATGGCGTAGAGGCCCTCAGCGGCGAGCATGGCTTCGTCCATGCTCGCGATGTCGTCCCGGACCCAGTTCTCCATCAGGGCAAGGGGCTTGCCACCCACTTTCCGCAGGCGGGTGAAGTGGTAGACCTTGGAGCCGGCAGGCAATTCGAGGGTGGCGAGCGTCGCTGCGTCGGCCTCCACGTGGGAGAAGGTCAACACCTGGGTGGTGGGCTTCTTGCCGTTATTGGAGAGGTCATCGAACAGGCTGGAGAGCTCCAGGGGGCGGCGGACCTGGCTGGAGACCACCTGGGTGCCCACGCCGCGCTTGCGGACCAGCAGCCCCGAGCGGACCAGTTCATCCATGGCTTTGCGCATGGTGGGCCGGGACAGGTTCAGCTGGGCCGCGAGATCGATTTCGTTTTCCAGCCGGCTGCCGGGTTCCAGGATTCCGCTGTGAATGGCAGCCTCGATACCCTGTACCACCTGGTGGTACAGGGGCACCGGCGAGGAGCGGTCGATGATGAGACCAAGTTGATTCGCCATTAGATATTCCTCGTTCCGTGCCGGAAGCTGGTACCCGCCCGAGGCCCGGGAGGGAATCCATGTCCTACTATGTTCGCTTGATAGGACATACTGCCTTTGTTGATAATATCAGCCGAACTTAAGCGGTCAAGGCTGCCACTGGCGGGCGCACCGCCATTCGTGCCCGTGGTCCTAGGCTGGGGGGATGAACAACCGATACCTCGTGTCCCGCGAACGCTTCATCGCTGCCCCGCCCGAAGTGATCTTTGAAGTCCTGGCCACTCCGGCGCTGCACAGTGCGATCGACGGTTCCGGCACCGTGAAGGGTGCCCAGCCGCGCGGCCCGGAACGGCTGAGCCTCGGAGCCCGCTTTGGCATGGAAATGAACATGGCCGTGGACTACAAGATCCTGAACACGGTCTCCGAATTCGAGGAAGGCCGGCACATTGCCTGGCGCCATTTCTATGGCCACATCTGGCGCTACATCCTGGAACCGGCCACCGGCGCCGACGGTACTGCCGGCACGCGCGTGACCGAACAATGGGACGCTAGGGCGGTCCGTGGGAAGTTTTTCCTTCGGCTGGCAGGTTACTTGCGCCGCCACCCCGCCAGCATCGAAAAGACCTTGGCCAATCTTGAGGCCTACGTTGCGGCCTCCGGTCGGCGCGAGGCCGGCAACACAGGCATTTCCTGAGACGCCGCTTCTTTCCTGAGACGCCGCTTCAACGGGCGGTGAGGATGGCGGGGGTCCCGGTCCGTACGGCGGCTTCTGTAATGTGGATGGCACCCGGAGTACGGGGTAAGACTAAAGGTGGGAAGCGCGATGGGCCGCAGGACACTTGTTGACGACCTTGTCGACGGCCTGCTCGAAGATATCCTGGACGGCAAACTGCAGCCCCACGTAGCCTTACCGCCCGAAGCCGACATCGCCAAAGCCTACGACGTCAGCCGCCTCACGGTGCGCGAGGCACTCAAGGCCCTGCGGGCACAGAACATCCTCTACGTTAAAGCCGGCCGCGGGACCTTCGTCAACCCGACCGACAACTGGACCGGTCTGGATGCGATCTTCAAGGCCGCTTCGCACGACAATGGGGCGGAGCAGGTCGCAGTGGGGTTGATCGAGATGCGGCGCATGGTGGAAACCGGCGCCGCTGCGCTCGCGGCCAAACGCCATACACCCGAGCATGCGCAGCAGATGCGCGAGTGCATTGCGGACATGAAGCGCTTCCATGATTCCGGCGACCTCGATGCCTTCGTGGCGGCAGACATCGCCTTCCACGACGCCGTGTTGAAGGCTTCCGGCAATCCATTTGTCCGGGCGCTGTTCGCGCAGCTGGGTCAGCTCCTATACGTAAAACGGCGTGAAACGTCCGCCGTCGAAGAGATCCAACTGCACGCCATTGAGTACCACCAAAAGGTCATGGAGAGCATCCTCAGCGGCGAGGCCGAGCTGGCCCGCCGCACCATGGACGAGCATATGGACCAGACATACCGGGACTACGAACGCTACGTGCACCACGCAGCATCCTGACGTTGCAGCCCGCACCAAGCCGGTCTTGACGTAATCCGCATCACTAATCTATGCTTTTTCTCAGTTGTTCGGTCAGATGTCTGACATCTGACTCAAATCGCATTGATCCCGGTTCCATTTGGATTGGGCCTCCCAAGATATCCGCACGGATTCCCGCCACCACCGCAGGTGCCGGACTCCGTTAGACAGAAGGTCGAAGATGACTTCACTCTCCTTAAAATCCGCAGGGCTCGGCGAGCTTGGCGAGCGTACGCTCCGCAAGGTCCGCCGCCGGGTTATGCCACTGATCGTCCTGCTCTATTTCGTTGCCTACCTTGACCGCAACAACGTGGGCTTCGCCAAGCTCACCATGAGCGAGGACATAGGCCTGAATGCCGCAGCTTACGGGCTCGGCGCCGGCATCTTCTTCCTCGGCTATGCGCTCCTCGAGGTGCCCAGCAACGCAGGCATGTACCGGTTCGGCGCACGCAAGTGGCTGGCTCGGATCCTGATTACGTGGGGCATCTTCGCCACGGCCATGTGCCTGGTGAACGGTGAAACCACCTACTACATCATCCGTTTCCTGTTGGGGGCGGCAGAGGCTGGATTCTTCCCGGCCATCCTCTTCTACCTGACGCTGTGGTTCCCCGCCGCTCAGCGCGTCACGGTACTGGGCATCTTCATCCTCGCCCAGCCCATCTCCAACGCCCTCGGCGCCCCGGTCTCCGGACTGCTGCTCCAGATGGACGGCGTCATGGGCCTGCAGGGCTGGCAGTGGCTGTACATCATCGAAGGTATCCCGGCCATCATCCTTGGCCTGCTCACCCCCATCCTCATGACCGACCGCCCGCGGGATGCCAAGTGGCTCAACCCGGACGAGCGCGAATGGCTTGCCACCACCATGGACAAAGAGTTGGCCGTCAAGTCCAGTTCCGGCAGCCACAACTTCCTATCCGGCCTCAAGGACAAGCGCACCCTGACCTACTCGGCCCTGTACTTCGGCCTGGTCTGCGGCATCTACGGACTGGGTCTCTGGATGCCCACCATCGTCGCCGCCTTGGGCAAGTTCTCCACCGCCCAGGTCGGGTTCATCGTTCTCATTCCCTACTCCGTGGCCGCAGTCTTTGTGTACTTCTGGAGCAAGCGTGCGGACAAGACCGGAAAGCGGGCCTGGCACAGTGCGGTCAGCATGGTCCTTGCCGGCATGGGCCTCCTTGCTGCAGGCTACATGCTCCCGGTCAACCCCATACTGGCCCTCATTGCCCTGACCGCCGCGGCCATGGGTATCTACGGGGCCATCGCGCCGTTCCTGTCCATGCCGTCCGCGGCGCTCACCGGGGCAGCTGCTGCTTCCGGCCTCGCCCTGATCAACTCACTGGGTAACCTCGGCGGTTTTGTGGCCCCCTACGCTGTCGGCCTGCTGAACGACGCCACGGGCAACAACCAGAGCGGCCTGCTGTTCCTGTCCTTCTGCCTCTGCGTCACGGCGGTTGCCACCTACCTTTACGCACGCAAGCGCCCCGAAGGCGATGCCGCGCTGGATCCCGCAGTTGCCGCGACTGCCGCTGTGACCCCTGATTCCACGCACGCCGCCAAAATCTCCTGATCTCGAAATCACTGAAGGAAAACCTCATGACCACCAGCAACTTCCCCTCCGAACGCACAGTTGTCCTGACCGGCGCCGCGTCGGCCCGCGGCATTGGCCGCGCCGCCGCTGACCGGATGGCCAGCGAGGGATGGTCAATCGCCATCCTCGACATCAATGCGGAGGACGCCAAGGCCGCCGCCGCGGAGATCGGCTCCAACCGTGCGGTCAAGGCCATTGGCATTGGAGCCGACGTGTCCGACGAGGCGTCCGTTGACCGGGCCATCACCGAGATCGAAGACGCTCTTCCCCCGATTGTTGCGCTCGCCAACCTCGCCGGGATCAGCTCCCCGACGACGTTCATGGAAACCACCGTGGCGGAGTGGGACAACGTCTTCGCCATCAACATGCGCGGTACGTTCATCGTTTCCCAGCGGGTCCTCAAGGGCATGATCGAGCGCAAGCTCGGGCGGATCGTGAGCATCTCGTCCATCTCCGCCCAGCGCGGCGGCGGAACGTTCTCGAAGGTGGCCTACAGCGCTACCAAAGCCGGGATCCTCGGGTTTACCCGCGCCCTGGCCCGCGAAGTCGGCGAGTTCGGCATCACGGTCAATGCGATTGCCCCCGGCCCGATCGACACCGACATCATGGGTGGAACCCTCACCGATGAGCGCAAAGCGCAGCTGTCCGAGGGCATCATGATGGGCCGCGTGGGCACCCGCGAGGAAGTGGCAGCCTTGATCGCCTTCCTGTTGGGCCAGGACTCGGGCTACATCACCGCCGCCACCTACGACATCAACGGCGGCCTCCAGGTTTCCTGACCGGGAACCAGACCCAGGCACGGGCACCCCTCCGGTTTTCCGGCGGGGGTGCCCTCGTGCCGTGCCGTGCCGTGCCGTGCCGTGCCGTGCCGTGCCGTGCCGTGCCGTGCCGTGCCGTGCAGTGCCGTGCCGTGCCGTGCCGTGCCGTGCCGTGCCGTGCCGTGCCGTGCAGTGCCGTGCCGGAGCCTCGGCCGAAGTCTAGGCTGGCACTATGAACCCCTCCGGCGGCCTGGTCCCCAGCCCTCGGACCCTTGAGGTTGAGAGCCTGGACGCCTTCGACCGACTGGTCGCCGCCGGCGCGGTGGCCATGCACGGCTGGCACGCCCAGTCACTGGACCTGCGCGGCCGCAAGGCAGCGCTTGAGACGCTGGACGTGGAGGGTGCCATTTTCCTGGGCTGCACCTTCGACCAGGGCGTTGAAGACGGGCTTCGTCGCCGCGGCGCACTGATCTTCCCCAGGCTGCAGGGTGTGCCGTTCGATCCCTACCGGGCCCGGCTCTATACACCGCAGGAACTGTACGCCGGCCTGGAAAACTCACCCTATGAGGAGCTGCCTGACGCCCTGGTGTACCAGTGGAGCATCCGCCCGGGGCAACGCAACCGGCTGGACGCCACACTGGCCTCGGCGCTGCATGACCACGCCATCGGCGACGCCCTGGACGAGTTCACACACTCGGACCCCTACGCCGGCCGCACCGCCGTGGGCGTGATGGGCGGGCATGCCGCCCTGCGGGGAACCCCGGACTTCGCTCAGGCAGCCGAGCTGGGCAGGCTCCTGGCGCAGAGCGGGCGGATCGTGGCAACCGGCGGCGGCCCGGGTGCCATGGAAGCGGCAAACCTCGGCGCGTATCTGAGCCGCGTTCCGCACGCCGAGTTCACGGCGGCGCTCGCCGGCCTTGGAGCCGTCCCCGGCTTCCGCCCCTCGGTGTCCGCGTGGGCACGCGAGGCGGCCGCCGTCGTCGAACGCCATCCGGGCGGAGCGCCGTCGCTGGGCATCCCCACGTGGTTCTACGGGCATGAGCCGCCGAACTACTTTGCCACCCACATCGCCAAGTACTTCGCCAACGCCATCCGGGAGGCGATCCTGCTGGAACTGTGCGACGGCGGCATCATCTTCCTGCCGGGAGCGGCCGGTACCGTGCAGGAAATTTTCCAGGACGCCTGCGAGAACTACTACAGCGCCCGCGAAGCCGTGACGCCGATGGTGCTGGTGGGACGGCAGCACTGGGAGCACGAGTATCCCGCGTGGCCCATGCTCCGGCGGCTGGCTGCCGGACGGGCCATGGAGGACCGGATCTTCCTGGTGGACAGTGTGGACGAGGCGCTCGCGGTGCTGGGCGGCTGACTATTCCGGCGTCCGGCCGTTGCTAACCCACCACGGTGCCGAAGGCCAGGCCCAGCACATAGGTTACGGCGGCGGCGCCCAGGCCGATGCCCAGCTGGCGCAGCCCGCGCGTCAGCGGCGACGTCCCGGACAGCAGGCCCACGATTCCGCCGGTCGCCAACAGCGCCAGCCCCACCAGCACCGCTGCCACCACCAGTGCGGTCACCCCGGTCAGGCCGAACAGGAACGGCAGGATGGGGACCACGGCGCCGGACGCGAAAAAGCAGAAGCTGGACAGCGCCGCCCCCCACGCGGTGCCCACGGCCTCGTGCTGGTCCACTGCCTCCGGCAGCTCGGGCTGGAGCGACAGGCTGGGATCGCAGTCGCAGCTCAGCAGCCCCATGCGTTCGGCCACACGGTGTGCGGCCGCTTCGTGGGACATCCCGCGCGCCAGGTAGACGAGCATAAGTTCGTTGTGTTCGATGTCCAGTTTCGGGGCCGCCGCGAGGGTGATCTGGGTGGGACGCGTGGCCGCCAGGAGCTCGCGCTGGGACCGCACGGAGACAAACTCGCCCGCGGCCATGGACATGGCACCGGCGAGGAGCCCTGCCACACCGCTGAGCAGCACCACCCCGCTCGCCACTCCCGAAGCGGCCATGCCCACAACGAGTGAGAGGTTACTGACCAAGCCATCATTGGCGCCAAAAACGGCGGCACGGAACGTCCCGGCGAGCCGGTTGCGGCCACGGGTTGCCAGGCCTCGGACCACTTCCTCATGGATCTGTTCATCCGCTGCCATGGCATCCGTGGCGTTGGGATCCAAGGCGTAGGGGGAGCGGCCTTCAGCGCGCTGGGCGAGGGCCAGAACGAAAACGGAGCCGAAGTGGCGGGCCAGGAAGCCCAGGAACTGGCTGCGGAGGGACGCCGGCCGGGATTTTTGGGCGTGGTCGCCTAGAAGCGTGAGCCAGTGGGCCTCGTGCCGTCCTTCGGCTTCGGCGAGGGCCAGCAGGATGGCGCGCTCTTCGCCGTCGCGGTTCTGGGCGAGATCGCGGTAGACGGCGGCCTCTGCCCGTTCGTCCGCCAAGTACTGGCGCCACCGGCGGATGTCGGCCTGTGTGGGCTGCGGCGCGGATGGATTGGGTTCCGCGGGCCGGGCTTGGCTGGGATTGGGGTGCTGAGACACGCAAGGCTCCTGTGCTGGATGGGCATGGTTCGGCCCCATTGCACCGCCCAGCCTACCGCGGAATTCCGCGGATTTTCGGCTGGCTGCCCTCACTGCGGAGTTTAGGTTTCCCTCAAAATTCGGCGGTCTGCCGCGTGTGCCCGGACGGGTTGCGCCGGCTCTTGACCGGGCCCACCGCCGGTGCTGTGATGAAGGAGTGGCGTCCGCCCGCGCCCACCGGCGGCGCCCATCAACAAAGCACGTCAGGCGAACAAACGGAGGTCGAATCATGAGCACCACCGGACAGCACCCGGACATGCCGCACCTGGAATCTGTTGAATCGGATCCCGCTTACGACTACGCCGAGGACGTCCCCATCAGCGTGGACGACTGGGACGCCGAGGACGAATTCCTGGACGCCGACAAGGTGGTGGTTCCCACGCCCCCGGTGGCAGTCGACGCCGAGGAGCGCGTGGTTCCACTCGACGAGGACGAGTTCCGCGGAACCGAATAGAACGAACGACGGCGGCACTCCGGTTCGCGGGGAAGCGAAGGGGAATGCCGCCGTCGTACTTAACTCAGTGAAGCTGCGGGCTCAGTGGCCGCCGGTGACTGAGCCTGTTATCTCCGGTGATCGAGCCTGTCGAGATTAGTGGCTCGGGTGGCTGGCGACCGGGTGGGCCTCCATGGGCAGCTCTTCGGTGACCGCTCCTGCGACCCGCTTCTCCCAAGCCTCGCGGACCTCGGGGTCCGTGGGAGGCGTGAGCAGCGAGATCACGATGTACGAAACCAGCGAGGCGCCGAGGCCCCAGTAGATGGGTTCGTTGGCGTAGACGCCGTCAACGCTGGGGATGACTCCGACGGCGTACATGATCAGCAGGGCCAGGGTCAGGACCGAGCCAACGGCCATGGACCAGGCGGCTGCGATGCCGGTGCCGCGCTTCCAGACCAGGCCGCCGAGGATGGCCACCAGCAGGCCGCCCACCAGGATGTCGTAGGCGATGGTCAGTGCCACGACGACGTCCTGTGCCGCCATGGAGATCAGCACGGCCACGATGCCCAGGCCAAGGACCCAGTAACGGTTGGCCTTGACGTCGTGCTCGGGGTTTTCGGTGTCGTCGGTGTTGATCGTCTTGCCGAACCAGCTCGCGACGAACGGCACCACGTCGGCGCGGGCCACCGTGGCGGCGGCGATGAGGGCACCGGAGGCGGTGGACATCATGGCGGCGACTGCGGCGGCCATGACCAAGCCGCCGATGCCGATCGGCAGGATCTGGGTGGCGACTTCGGCGTAGACAACGTCCTTGCCGAGGTTGGCGACGTCGATGTCGGGCAGGGCCACGCGGGCGGCCAGGCCGATCAGGGCACCGGCGACGCCGTACAGGATGCAGTAGACGCCGGCCGTTGCGCCGCCCCAGCGGGCCACGGTGGGGGTCTTGGCGGTAAAGACGCGCTGCCAGATGTCCTGGCCGATCAGGAGGCCCAGGGTGTAGACCACGAAGTACGTGATGATGGTCTGCATCCCGATGCCATCAAGCTGGAAGAAGCTGGCGTCAACGCGGCTGCGGATGCCGTCGAAGCCGCCGGCGGCGTTGAGCGTGAACGGCAGCATCAGGGCGAAGATGCCCACGGTCTTGATGATGAACTGCACCTGGTCGGCCAGGGTGATGGACCACATGCCGCCGATGGTGGAGTAGACCAGGACGATGGCGCCGCCGACTGCGATGGCGAGCCAGCGCTCCCAGTCGAACAGGACGACGAAGATGGTGGCGTAGGCGCCGGTGGAGGTGGCGCAGAGCATCAGGGTGTAGGCCAGCATCACGATGCCGGAGGTCTGGGTGGCGCGCTGGCCGTAGCGCAGGCTGAGCATCTGGGAGACCGTGTAGATCTTCAGCCGCTGGATGGTGCCTGCGAAGAGCAGGCTCAGGAGGAGCACGCCCGCGCCGATGGCGACCACCAGCCACATGCCGGAGATGCCGAACTTGTAGCCGAGGCCGACGCCGCCGACGGTGGAGGCACCGCCCAGGACGACGGCGGCCATGGTGCCGGTGTAGAGCAGGGGGCCGAGGCGGCGGCCGGCAACCAGGAAGTCGCTGTTGTTCTTGGTGCGGGACTTGCCCCACCAGCCGAAGGCCAGCATGGCGATGAGGTACACCACCACGATGGCGATGTTGACGAAGTTGGCGTCCATTTGGGGCTCCTTGGAGCTGATCTGCAGTGTGTCTGGAATCCCGGCGGCGCTGCTGGGGAAGCCGGTATTCTGCTGCTCTTGTGGAATTGGGAGGAAGAGTTCCTCAAATATTGCCTCACAGGCAACACTTGTTGCCCAGAATCGTATGCTGTGACCGACGCAACAGTCAAGGTCGGCCGTAGTATCTGTTGTTCGCCGCGGCGCCCGCCACGTCACACGGGCCGGCTGGCCATTAGGATTGCTCCAGAGGTGGGGCCGCACCGCCGGCCACGAAAGGTCTGCACATGAAGGCACTGCCAGTTGAGCCGAGCAACGTTCCCGTTGCCATCGGTTCCCGAATCCGTGCCGCCCGGCAGTCGCAGCGGCTGACCATCGAGCAGGTTGCCGACGCCACCGGCCTGACCAAGGGCTTCCTCAGCCGCGTGGAACGTGACCTTACGTCGCCGTCGGTCGCGTCCCTGGTGACGCTGTGCCAGGTCCTGTCCATCTCGATCGGCGACTTGTTTGTGGCCCCGGAAACCCACCTGACCAAGCGGGACGAAGGCCCACGGATCTCCCTGGGCGGCGAAGGCATCGTGGAGCGGCTGCTGACTGCCCGTTCCGAACGGCGCATCCAGATCATCCAGGCCGTCATCGAGCCGCATGGCCGCGGCGAGGCTGAGCTTTACGCCGTGGACTGCGACGTGGATGTGCTCCATGTGATCAAGGGGCGCATCCGGCTGATCCTGACCAATGAGGAATACGAGCTCAGCACCGGCGACACCGTGACATTCCCGGGCCGCGAACCGCATACGTGGGTCAATCCCACCGACGAGGCCGTCGAAGTTCTCTGGGTCCTGGTCCCCGCCGCCAGCCGGTAAAGCCGCTGCCGCTGGGTGACATGCGGCATGAATCGCGTTCCCCTGGGCCAGTTCTTTTGCGACGGCACGTGACGTGAGTGTCCGCGGTTCAGGAGGCGGGCGGTTGGTGACCAGCAAGCCGTCGCGGTTCCAAAGTTGTGTGCCGCGCGTCGAGCATTGTCGAAACGCTGCAAACATCCGGGCCAGGCCGAGGAAAAGATTGGGCCCGTATATGCTGGCTTCACCCAAATTGCACGGCCGGAAGTGTTGGGAATATGGCTAATCCGACATAGGATTGGTTCACCGGTCTGCCATTAGACTGGGGACCGTCGGCTGAGGAGTAGGCATGAGTTTTTCACTTGCGGAGAAAGGTGCGGGCAGGGATACCCCGGTCCGTCAGCCGGCGAGCCAGGAAATAGTCAAGCGCCTCCTGGATGCGTTGCTTTCCGGGGATGTTGCCCCCGGTTCGCGAATTCCGTCGGAGAGGACGCTGGCCGAGGAACTTAAGGTCGGGCGGGGGATGATCCGGGAGGCGATCAAGTCGTTGAGCCTGCTCGGCCTGCTCGAGCAGAGGGTCGGGGACGGCACGTACCTGAGCAAGTCCAGTTCGGATCTGCTGCCACAGGTCATCGAGTGGGGTCTTCTTCTCGGCGAGAAGCGTTTTGATGATCTGCTGGAAGCGCGGTTCATCCTAGAGGTCCAGCTGGCGGGGCTCGCCGCCACGCGCAGGACTCCCGAGCAGCTGGCAACCATCCAGGCCCTGGCTGAAACGATGCGCCTTGCCGAGGATGACATCGACACCTATGTCCAGGCAGACATCGCGTTTCATCTGGAGATCGCCCGTGCCAGTCACAACATCGTTCTCTGCGGGGTCCTGGAGAATATCCGGTCGCTCCTGCAGGCCTGGGCTTCGCGAGTATTGAGGACGGCGGGGGAAACCCGGACCTCGTATGCCGTGCATGAACCCATTCTGAGGGCCATTGAGGCTTCGGACCCGGAAGCGGCTGCCGCGGCCATGACGGCCCATATGGAACGGGCGACCAAGCGTCTGAAGGCCAGTTTCCCAGTGTAGAAATGACAGAAAAAGCGGTGGAGGACCTGAAGGTCCTCCACCGCTTTTCTTATGCGCTGAATGCGACGGGGAGTGTGCGCCGTTCTTTTGCGGCGCGTTCGATGGTGTCGACGATTTCGGCGACCCGGTAGCCGTCTTCAAAGGTTGCTGCGACGGAATCGGTGAGTTGGCCGCTGGCCAGTCCGAGCATGTCGTGGGCTTGGTGGGCGAAGCATTCGTTCCATCCGAGCGGGTGGGAGCCCTGGACGCCGCCGGGAAGCCAGAATCCTTCCAGCGGGTGTCCGGGGCGGCTCACCATCTGTGTCATGGGTCCCTGGCCGGGGCGGCGGATCGTGAGTTCGTTGAGCCGTTCCATGTTCCAGGCGATCGAGCCTTTGGTGCCGTCGATCTCGAATTCACCGGTCAGTGCGTGGGATGCGACGACGCGTGATGCCTCGAATGATGCTGTTGCCCCGTTTTCGAGCCGGCCGATGGCGATGAACGAGTCATCGTTCACGTCGGTGATCAGCTGTGCCGGGTCAACGGTCCAGGTGCCTGTGAGTGCGGCGATTTCCTGGACCTCTCCGACCAGGAACCGGGCGAGGTCGATGTGGTGGGAGCCCAGGTCGCCGATGGCGCCGGCTCCTGAGCGGCCGCGGTCAAAGCGCCAGCTGACGGAGCCGTCGGGGGCGAGCATGTTCATCAGGAAGCGGGAGCGGAAGTGCCGGATTTCGCCCAGCTCGCCTGAGGCGATGAGTTCGCGGGCGAACTGGACGGCGGGGATGAACCGGTGCATGAATGCGCACCGGTGTTCGACGCCGGCTGCGGCGACGGCTTTCCACAGCTTGTAGGCAACGTCGCCGGAGGACGCGAGGGGTTTCTCGCAGAAAACGGGGATTCCGGCCTGTGCCGCGGCGATGGTGGGCGCCGAGTGCAGGTCGTTGGGTCCGGCGTTGACGAAGAGGCCGAGGTCCTCGCCGAGGAGGTCGTTCCAGTCGTTGTGGGTGGCGGCCCATCCGTAGCGTTCGGCGATGTCGGCTGCTGCGGCCTGGTTCACGTCGGCGATGGCCACGAGATCGGCGCGCACCTCGGGCTGCAGCCGCGAGTATCCGGCGTTGCTGAAAGCGAGGGAGTGCATTTGTCCGATGAAGCCGGCACCGAGTTGCCCGACCCGCACAGTCGTCTTAGTCATGTTCAGTTCTCCAATGAGGCGGTGAGCGGCTGGGTATTGAAGGTCACGGGGACCTGCTGGTCGTGGGACCGGACCGCAGCGTCGATGAGGCGCATCGTGCTGAGCCCGTCCTGGGCAGTAGGCAGCGCCTGGAGGGCGGCGCCCGGGTCTTCGCCGAGCAGTTTCAGCAGGACGGCGCTGAAGAAGTCGCGGTAAATGTTCGCGAAGGCCATCAGGTAGCCCTCCGGGTGGCCGGGGCGGATGCGGGTGGCCCCCCGGGACTGCTCGCTGGTGCTGTCCAGGGCGCGTGCGATACGCGTCGCCGCCTGACCCGGGCGGTACAGCCACAGGTATTCCGGCGATTCCTGCTCCCACTTCAGTGCACCCTCGTCCCCGTAAATGCTGAAGGCCAGACCGTGGTCATTGCCGGCGGCCACGAAGCTTGCCCACAGCCGGCCGACGGCGCCGCCGCTGAACCGCAGGGTCAGATAGGCGTTGTCATAGATTTCGCGGCGCTCCGCGACGGTCGTGAGCTGGGCCGATACTTCGGTGACCCGTTGGCCGGTGACGTACTCGACAATGTTGTGGGCGTGCGAGCCCACCTCCCCGAGCACAACGGCCTTCCCCATGGATGATGGCTTGAAATGCCAGTGGCGTTTGGTCGGATCCTCCGGCTCGCGCAGGACCCCGGGGTCGCCGGCGGCGAATTGGCCTTCAATGAGCGTGATGCGTCCGAGGGCGCCGGAACGGATGAGTTCGCGGGCCTCCCGGACCATCGGGTAGCCGGTGTAGCAGTGCGTGACCGTGAACATCGCTTCGGATTCCTCCGCAACGCGGGCGAGGTTTTCGGCCTGTTCCAGGGTCGAGGTCAGGGGCTTTTCGCAAAGAACGTGGATCCCGGCTTCCAGGAAAGCGGCGGAAATTTCGGCATGGAACTGGGGTGGGGTGATGACCACGACCGCTTCGATGCCGTCCTCGCGGGCCAGCTCCGAGGCCAGCATGTCCTGCCAGGTGGGATACCGCCGCGTCGGGTCGATCAGCAGCGCTGCGGCAGACGCATCGGCAACTTGGGGATCGATGCTCATCGCACCGGCGACGATGTCGGCCAGGCCGTCCACGCGCAGGGCCAGGAGGTGGGTTTCACCGATGACGGAGTCCAGGCCGCCTCCGATGATGCCGAAACGGACGCGGCGTCCGAGACGTGAAACAAGCGATTCGTGGGACATGGGTCTGCCTCTTCGTCGAGTGAACATGCCGGGCAGCTGCCCGTACACGCTTTCATGCTAGGCCGATCCGAGGCAATGGGCAACCGGTCGACCATTAATTTCTGCAATGGCTAACCAATTTCGAGCAAATGGTAGACCGGTGAACCATTGGGGCGTAGGCTGTGATTTATGCCACGCAAATCAACATTCCCCTCGTGGGGAACGACAACCCGGCCACCGGAATCTGTAGGAGCGTCATGAGCAATACCACAGCGATATCCCCGCCAAGGGCTACACGGCCCAGTGGGGGCGGTTCGGCCATTTCAGCAGCCTTGTGGCTGATGAAACTGGGCCCGGTCCTGATCCTGGTGGTCCTGGCCATCGGAATGACCATAGCCAACCCCGTCTTCGCCTCGGCCCGGAACCTGCAGAATCTCTCGATGCAGTCCGCCTCCATTGCCATTCTCGCCCTGGGCATGCTGCTGGTGATCCTGACCGGCGGCATCGACCTCTCGGTCGGCTCAATACTCTCCCTGAGCAGCGTCGTCGGGGCCACTGCCTTCGTCACCGGCCTCGGCAACGGCCTGCTGGTGATGGGCGTGATGATCCTCGTCGGCGCCGCGGCCGGATGGATTAACGGTGCGGTGTTCGTGCTGGGCAAGATACCCAGCCCGTTCATCGTGACCCTGGCCATGCTAAGCGTCGCCAGCGGACTGGCCCTGTCCATCTCCCGCGGACAGCCGATCATCGGCGTACCGGACGAGGTGAACTGGCTCGGAAGTGCTTTCATCGGCCCCATCCCGGTATCCCTGCTGTTCGTCGCCGCATTGGCAGCCGCCGTATATGTTCTGACCCGCAAAATGACCTGGGGCCGGTGGATCTACGCGATCGGCAGCAATGAGGAAGCGGCCCGCCGAGTCGGAATCCCCGTCCGCAAAGTGCTCATCTCGGTCTATGTCTTTGCCGGAGTGTCCGCGGCGCTGGCAGCGATCATCGTCTCCGGACGCACCAACTCCGGCTACCCGACGGCCGGGTCCCTGGCCGAACTTGACGCCATCGCAGCCGTCATCATCGGCGGCGCCAGCTTCACCGGCGGCCGCGGCGGAATCAGCAACGCCCTCATCGGGGCGCTCACTCTGGCGGTCATCCGCAACGGGCTGAACCTCCTCGGCGTCGATCCCTTCCTGCAGATCGTCATCATCGGCGTCACCATCGTCCTGGCTGTCCTGCTCGATGTCTACCGCACCCGCGCCGAAGGACGCTTCCGGGCCATTCTGGCCGAGAAATCAATCCTGGCCGACAAAGGAGTCAGCGCATGAACACCACCGAAGCCCCCGTCCTCGAAGTCCGCAACGCCGTCAAGCGCTTCGGCAACGTCGTTGCCCTTGACGGGGCCTCGCTCACGCTGGGCCGCGGCGAGATCCTGGCCCTGCTCGGCGACAACGGAGCCGGCAAGTCCACGCTGGTCAAAAGCATCAGCGGCACGCACCAGATCGACGGCGGTGAAATCCTCATCAACGGTGAGCCTGCGTCCTTCCGCAGCAGCGCCGACGCCCGGGCAGCCGGGATCGAAACCGTCTACCAGGACCTGGCCCTCTTCGACAACCTTCCCGCATCGGCGAACTTCTACGCCGGCCGGGAACTCGTCGGCCCCGGCCGGTTCTCCCGCGGCTGGGGGTTCCTGAAGAACCGCGGCATGCAGGCCGAAACCACCAAGCTGCTCGAGGAACTGAAAGTCAGGATCCCCAGCATGACCATGCCGGTCGGGCTCATGTCCGGCGGACAACGCCAGGCAATCGCCGTGGCGCGGGCCGTGGCCTTCGCCAAACAGGTCGTCCTGCTCGACGAACCCACCGCCGCACTGGGCCTCCGCGAAACCCGAAAGGTGCTCGATCTGATCAAGACCCTTCCCGCGCGCGGTATCTCCGTCATCCTCATCTCCCACCAGCTCGACGACGTCATCGAAGTCGCCGACCGCGCCATCGTCCTGCGCCGGGGCCGGGTCGTCGGCGAAGAAATACCCAGCGCCGCCACCCATGAACGGCTCGTCTCCCTCATCGTCGGGGGCGCTGATGCAACAGCTGCCCGCGAAAAATCAGACTCAACCAACTAGTCAGCAGGAGAATCACATGAAACAACTTAAATGGCTTGCCGCCAGTGCGCTGGCCGGATCCCTCGCCCTCTCAATGACCGCCTGCGGCGGAAGTCCCGCAGGCCCCGGCGGAGAGAGCAAACCCAAAGTCGGCGTCATCCTCAAGACCGCCAACGCGTACTTCAACGCCATGAGCGATGGCATCAACGCCATGCCCAAGGATGGCATCGACTTCCTGGGCGTGGAGGCCCCCGGCGACGGCAAGGACGCGCAGCCACAGATCACCGCCATTGAAGGCATGGTCACCCGCGGCGCCAACGCCATCGCTATCGCACCCATCGGGCCCCAGGTCCAGCCGGCCCTGGACCGTGCCGTCTCGCAGGGCGTGAAGATCGTCCTGATCGACAACGACCTCCCGGGCTGGAAGGGCGCCTCCAGCTACATCGGAACCGACAACCTGGCCGGCGGCACCAAAGCCGGCAATTACATCAACGAACAGCTCAAGGGCAAGGGCACGATCGCCATTATGTCCGGCGTCCCCGGAGTACCCGCACTGGACGCCCGCGTCAACGGAGTCCTCGACGTCCTCAAAACGACCGACATCAAGGTCGTCAACACCCTCTCCACCAACTGTGACCAGACCAAGGGCGTTGACGTAATGCAGGCCTTCGGATCCGCCAACCCTGAGGTGGACGCCATCTACAGCGCCTGCGGCCCGCCCGTCCTGGGCGCCATCGAAGCCCGCAAAAAGTCCGACCCGTTCAAGGAGAACCTGCTTCTGGTCGGTTTCGACGCCCTTCCCGATGAAGCAAAGGCCATTCTGGCGGGCACGCAGACGGCCAGCATTGCCCAGTTCCCCAAGAAGATGGGCACCACGGCTGTGACGACGGCCGCTGCTGCCGCGCGCGGGGACAAGGTCGAAGCCCGGATCGACACCGGAACCGAGGTTGTCACCAAGGACAACGCCCAAAAGTTCACCTCCTTCCAGTAACCCGGAAACGGAGTACGCGCAGTGCCGGGTCCTCGATGTGAGCGGCCCGGCACTGCGTGGCCGCAGGCGCACAGCCCGAACGGACCGACACCGGCAGCATCCGGAGCGGGTAACGCCCTTCGGGAAATCATCTCCATCCAAACGTATGTGCATCACGACGGCGCCCCCGCGCGTTGAAGAATCGAAGGATTATGACAGCAGACCATTCCCTCCGGGACAGAATTTCCGCCGGAGACTGCCTCTACGGGCTCATTGTAAAAATGCCGAATCAGCCCATGGTTGAAATGGCCGGTTATACCGGTTTCGACCTGGTCATGATCGACACCGAACACGGCATGGCCGATGATTCGGCGCTGGAAAACCATCTGCGGTCGGCCAGGCTGGCCGGCGTGTCAACGCTTGTCCGCCTCGGCCACAATGATCCGCTCCTGATCCTGCGCGCCCTCGATGCCGGCGCCACCGGCGTCGTCGTTCCCCACGTATCCACCGCCGGGGAAGCCGCTGCCGCGGTCGCCGCCGCACACTATCCGCCCATGGGCACACGGGGCCTGGCTGTCAGTACCATCGCCGGCCACCACGGAACGGTGCCGCTGAAGACCCACCTCGACGCGGCGGCGGCAACGACCTTCGTCGTCGCCCAGGCAGAAGACAAAGAAGCCTCCGCCAACAGTGCCGCCATCGCCGCCGTCCCGGGCCTGGACGCCGTCTGGATCGGCCCCAGCGACCTGTCCATGTCCCTCGGACTGCCGGGCCAGACCGCCCACCCGGTCGTCGCGGCCGCCATCGAGCGCATAGCCGACAATGTCACCAGCTCAGCGGACTGCGCCCTGTGCGTCATCGCGGACTCGACCGAAGAGGCAGCCTCCTGGGCACAACGCGGCGCCAGGATCATTCTCTTCAACTCCACCAAACTCCTCGCCGACGCATTCCGCGGCGCCGTGGGCAGCGCCAGAGACGCTGTTCAGGCGGCGGATGCCGGCCCGGGGATGTCCACGAGTTCCCTCACATAATTGGTCGCATCGGCGACGAATAACAAAACGAAGTCTGGAGTATCCAATGGCAGTTTCGGTACCTTTCGATGAGCAGTACCTCGAGGACCTTATGGAGGGAGCGGGCATTGATGCCCTGCTCGCCACGACAAAACACAACGTGCAGCATCTGCTGGGCGGCTACCGGTTCTTCTTCTTCGCTCATGCTGACGCCACCGGGGTCAGCCGCTACCTTCCCGCCGTCGGAATCGTGCGGGGCAAACTCGATGACTCCTTCTACATCGGAGCAGGCAACGAGGACTGGGGAACCGCGGGCGGAGCAATCTGGGTATCCGATATCCAGAACATCAGCTGGACCAGTATCGACACGGCCCGGGCCGCAGCGGCGGCTCTGGAGAAGCGCGGGCTCGCCCGCGCCACAATTGGGGTTGAGAAGTCATTCATCCCCGCGGACGCCCTCGACACCCTGCGCGAGCTCCTTCCCGCAGCGACATTCGTGGAGGTCCATCCGGTTCTGGAATCCCTTCGCGGGGTCAAGTCCGAGAGAGAACTTGAGCTGGTCCGTATCGCGTCCCATGGCATCATCGATTCAATGCAGGCCTCGTTCGGCCTGGTCCAACCCGGAATGACCAAACACGACATCGCCGAGATCTTCCGCCTCGAGCAGACCAGGAGAGGCCTGTTCTACGAATACGCCCTGGTGACTCTCGGCGGAGGATCCATGAACCGGTCCCCGTCCTCCGATGTGTGGCGCTCAGGCACCAGCCTGTCGATCGATTCCGGGGGCATGTACGAGGGATACATCGGCGATCTGTCCAGGATGGCAATTGACACCGAGCCCACCGCGCGACAGACCGATCTGCTGGCACAGATCGAAACCGTGCAGCAGGAGGCACGGACCGCTGTCGCTGCAGGCAAACGCGGCGGCGACATCTTCGTTACAGCGCTCGACACGATCTCGAAGCTGCCTGATGGTGCCAACATGAAATTCGTCGCCCATGGAATGGGCCTGATCACCCACGAAGTTCCCCGGCTGACCTCAACCGGACCCGTTCCCTATTTCGGGGCGCATGCGAATGATCCGTTGAAGTCCGGCATGGTCCTCTCCATCGAGTCGTGGTTCGAGGACCACGAGTCCGGATTCATCAAGCTCGAGGACACATTGATCGTGACCGACGACGGCTGGGAAGCTCCCGGCGACTCCGCACGCGGGTGGAACCGCACCGGCGCAGGCCTCTAGCCCACCGGTGGTCCGTCCGGAAAACACCGGACGGACCGCCGGACCATTAACCCAGGCGGGAACGGTCCGCGAGGCCCCGCCCGGACGGCGTTCTTGTAAACAACTGATGCGCATAAGGAAACTTCAGGCTATGATGGCTGTCACACCCGCCGATCAATCCTCGAAGGAGAGGCTCATCTTGAAAGAGCTGCGCATCGAAGCCAACGGCAACCTTGGCCCCATCGATTCATCCCGTATCCCGCGCTATGCCGGCGCTGCAACCTACGCCCGCCTGCCGCGCCTGGACCAGGTGGCCAAGGCTGACGTGACGGTGGTGGGAGTGCCCTTCGACTCGGGTGTTTCGTACCGCCCCGGCGCCCGTTTCGGGTCCAACCACATCCGGGAAGCGAGCCGCCTGCTCCGGCCCTACAACCCGGCCTGGGACGTCAGCCCATTCGAAAACATCCAGGTGGCCGACGCCGGCGACATGGCGGTCAACCCGTTCAACATCAACGAAGCCATCGAAACCATCCAGCAGAATGCCCTGGACCTCACCGCGGCCGGCAGCAAGCTGGTGACGCTCGGCGGGGACCACACCATCGCCCTGCCGCTGCTCCGCGCGGCTGCCGAGCGGGCTGGCGGACCCATTGCCATGCTGCACTTTGACGCCCACTTGGACACCTGGGACACCTACTTCGGCGCCGAATACACCCACGGCACCCCGTTCCGCCGGGCCGTTGAGGAAGGCATCCTGGACACGGAAGCGATCAGCCACATCGGCACTCGCGGCCCGCTCTACGGCAAAAAGGATCTCGACGACGACCATCGCTTCGGGTTCGGCATCGTCACCTCCGCGGACGTCTACTACCAGGGCGTCCTGGAGACCGTTGCCAAGGTCCGCGACCGGATCGGCAACCGCCCGCTCTACATCTCCGTGGACATCGACGTCCTGGACCCCGCACACGCGCCGGGCACCGGAACCCCCGAGGCCGGCGGGATCACCAGCCGCGAACTCCTGGAGATCATCCGGGGCTTCCGCGGCATGAACCTGGTGGGCGCCGACGTCGTCGAGGTTGCTCCTGCATACGACCACGCCGAAATCACCGGCGTGGCAGCCAGCCATGTGGCCTATGAACTGATCACCCTGATGGCGGACAATGCTGTTGAAGGTGACCGGTTCGGGACCGCCAACGGCTACGCCGCCCAAGCTCTCGGCCAAGAAGCCCGCCAACCTGCCGGTTTCGCCGCCGGAACCAAGGAATAGCCACCATGATTGATTTCGATCCGGGCACAGCAGCACCTACCAAGGGGACCAGCCAGCGCAACGGCGGGGACCTCGTCGTCGAAACCCTTGAAGCGCTCGGCGCCAAGACCGTCTTCGGCATCCCGGGCCAGCACGCGCTCGGCCTGTTTGACGCCATGGGCCGCGGCAACCTGCACTTCGTGTCCTCCCGCGTGGAGAACAACAGCGCCTTCGCCGCGGACGGGTACTCCCGCGCCACCGGCGAAGTGGGCGTGCTGTTCCTGTCCACCGGACCCGGTGCACTGACGTCCCTGGCCGGCCTGCAGGAGGCCTACGCCACGGGTGTGCCCATGGTGGTGGTGGCCAGCCAGATCCCGCTCGAAGGACTAGGCGCCCGCCGCAAGGGCATGCTGCACCAGCTCGATGACCAGAAGGCCTCGGCCGCGAACGTCACCAAGAGCCAGCGCCTGATCCAGCACGCGTCCGGCATTCCGTCGGCCATCCAGGATGCCTGGACCGAAGCCATCTCCTCGCCGCAGGGCCCGGTCTGGCTGGAAATCCCGCAGAACGTGCTGCTGGATCCCATCATGGTGCCCCCGGTGGAGGACGCGCTCGCCGAAGCAGCGGACAACCCGCCGCGCGTGGAGCTGGTCCGGGAAGCAGTGAAATGGCTGTCGACGGCGGAACGTCCCGCCATCATCGCCGGTGGAGGTACCCGGCGGGGCCGGGCCGAAAAATCGCTGCTCTCGATTGCCGAAAAGCTGCGGGCGCCGGTCATCTGCACTCCTGGCGGCAACGGCGCGTTCCCGTGGACCCATGAGCTTTCTCTGCAGTCCTGGATCGAGGACCGGCATATGACGGACCTCCTGGAAGATGCCGACGTCCTGATTGTCATCGGCTCGTCCCTCGGTGAAGTCACGTCCAACTACTTCACGTTCGCGCCCCGCGGCCGCATCATCCAGATCGACGCTGAGCCGCGCGTCCTCGAATCGAACAGCCCCGGTCTGGGTATCCGTGCCGACGCCGGCCAGGCCCTCGCCGCCCTCGACGAGGCCCTGATTGCGCCCGTCGACACCATCCGCAGCTGGCACGGGACCGCCCCGGAGGACCTGGTGAAGGACTCGCTCGCCAAGGTCAAGGCACGGCTGGAATCCCAGGACCTGGGCAAAGAGCTGAAGTTCATGGCCGACATCCGCGAAGCCGTCCCCGCGGACATGCAGACCTTCTGGGACATGACCATTTCCGCGTACTGGGGCTGGAGCTGCTGGGATGCCCGGCAGGGCCAGTTCCACTCGGCCCAGGGTGCCGGTGGCCTGGGCTACGGCTTCCCGGCAGCCATCGGCGGCGCCGTCGGGCTGGAAACAGTCGGCAAGCCCGGCCGGGTCCTCGCCGTGTCCGGTGACGGTTCATCCATGTACTCCATTTCCGAACTCGCCACCGCCAAGCAGCACAACATCCCGGTCACCTGGCTGATCGTGGACGACGGCGGCTACGGCATCCTGCGTGAATACATGGTGGGCGCGTTCGGGAAGGCCACGGCCACCGAGCTTGCGCGCCCCGACTTCGTCAAGCTCGCCGAAGCATTCGGTGTGCCGGCCACACGGGTGGCCCCCGAGGACGTCGGGGACGCGCTCAAGGCGGGCTTCGCGGCGGACGGACCCAACGTCGTCGTCGTCGAAACACTGCTCAAAATGTTCGGCCCCACCCACCTGGACGACTGAACACCCAGCACCAAAGCACCCGCTCCACCACAGCCCCTGCTCTACCACAGCCCCCGCTCCACCACAGCGCGAGAGGACACTTGAGGCCCCATTCCAAAGGGCCCCAAGTGTCCTCTCGCGCTTTAAGAGCTGGGTTACGTCATCCGGCGGCAGGATCCCGACGACGGCCGCGCCCAGTTGGTTGCCCTGTCGCCGGCCGGCGCTGACAAGCTCCGGAAGATCGAAGAGCGCCGCACGGCCACGCTGCAGGAGTACCTCAGCGATTGGAGCCAGGAGGATGCCGAAGACACGGCACTGATCCTGACAAAACTCTCGGAGTCCCTCAAGCATTCAGCCCGGGCACATGCACTCCCGGCACCTTCAACCGCGGCACCAGCCGCCGCACCCCAGAACCTCCAGGAGCACTGATATGTCGAGCCAACCCGCCGCACCGCCCTTGGCTATGACGCACCGCCAGATCATGGAAGCCCTGACCGGGCTCCTCGCGGCGTTCTTCACCGCCATCCTCAGCAGCACCATCGTTGCCAACGCGTTGCCCACCATCATGTCCGATCTGCACGGCACCCAGACCGACTTCGCCTGGGTGATCACCGCCGCCCTGCTGGCCAACGCCGTCACCACCCCCATCTGGGGCAAGCTGTCCGACCTCTTCAACAAGAAGCTCCTGGTCCAGCTGAGCATTGTCATCTTTGTGGCCGGCTCCGTCATGGCCGGACTCTCCGAGACCATCCCGCTGCTGCTCACCGCCCGCGTTATCCAGGGTGTTGCCATGGGCGGGCTCACCGCGCTGGCGCAGGCCATCATCGGCACCATGATCCCGCCGCGGGACCGCGGCAAATACTCCGGCTACATGGGCGCCGTGATGGCGGTAGGCACTGCCGGCGGCCCGCTGCTGGGCGGATTCATCGTGGACAGCCCGCTGGGCTGGCGCTGGACCTTCTTCGTCTGCGTGCCGCTCGCCGTCGTTGCGCTGATCCTGCTCCAGATCACCCTCGAAAATCGAGCGCATCAAGCGCCACGTCAAGATCGACTGGCTTGGCTCCATCCTGCTGACCTCGGGTGTCAGCCTGCTCCTGATCGGGGTTTCCTTCGCCGGCAACCCCGCCTACTACGACTGGGTCTCCTGGCAGTCGGCCGCCATGGTGGGCGGCGGTGTGGTTTTGTTGGCCCTGCTGGTGCTGGTGGAATCCAAGGTGGAGCAGCCCATCATCCCGCTGAAGATCATCTCCGAACGCACCACCGCTTTGGCCATCATCGCTTCAGTGGCCGTGGGCATCGCGATGTTCGGTTCAACAACCTTCCTGGGCCAGTACTTCCAGGTGGCCCGCGGCGCCACGCCTACCGAAGCCGGGCTCCTGACGCTGCCGATGATCGCCGGCAACCTGACCGGCTCCGTCGTTTCCGGTCTGCTCATCAGCCGCACCGGAAAGTGGAAGGGCTACCTGATCGGCGGGTCCACCCTGCTGATCGGCGGCCTCGGCCTGGCCGGCACCATGGACCACACCACCGAACTGTGGCAGGCCGGGATCTTCACGGCCATCCTGGGCGTGGGCCTCGGCATGCTGATGCAGAACCTGGTCCTGGCAGTGCAGAACACGGTCCGGGCGTCAGATATCGGCTCGGCCAGCGCGTCTGTTGCCTTCTTCCGTTCGGTGGGCGGCGCAATCGGTGTGTCCGTGCTCGGCGCCGTCCTCAGCAGCCGGGTCAGCGAACTCGCCACGCAGGGCCTGGCAGCGGCCGGCATCCCGGTGGCGGGCGGGTCGGCCGGAGCCAGCATGGACCTCGTTGACATGCCCGCACCGGTCCGCGAGATCATGCGCGCCGCTTACGGCGACGCCACCGCCGAGGCCTTCCTGATCTCCGCCGGCGTTGCGGTGGTAGCCCTGATCTCGGTCCTGTTCATCAAGGAGCGCCCGCTGCGGCGCACCGTTGACATCCAGCCGGAGGCCCAGTCAGGGGCGGGGACGGGCGTCGGCGCCGACGCAGGCGCAGACGCTGAAAGCACGACGCCGGAACTCGCATCCGCGAACCGCTGACCGACGCGCGACCGCTGACAGACGCGCGAACGGACACTTGAGGCCCCACGGATCCGGCCGCAAGTGTCCGTTCGCGCAGGTGAGTGGGGAGGAACGTGTGGGGGAGTACGCCGATCGGATGATATTTACCGTAGATGTTTCGCCCGGGCAACGGATTTCGTAGAGTGGGTAGGCTGAGAAATGTCAGCCCCGTCTGTTACCACTTATCCTCATCGTTTCGCGCTCTCTTCCTAAGGATTCACGGGCATGCTCCTCACCCTCATACGGCGCTACTCCAAACCGTACATGCCATACATCGTGGCCGTCGTTGTGTTCCAGCTGGCGTCCACCATCGCAGCGCTCTACCTTCCCAGCCTCAACGCCCAGATCATCGACGAAGGCGTTTCCCGCGGGGACACGGATTTCATTTGGCGGACCGGGTCCGTGATGCTGCTGGTGGCCATTGTCCAGGTGGGCACCGCCATCGCCGGCGTTTACTACGGCTCCAAAACGGCCATGGCCGTGGGCCGCGATCTGCGCCGCGGGGTGTTCCGCAAGGTCACCAGTTTCTCAGCCAAGGACGTGAACACGTTCGGCGCCCCCACCCTCATCACCCGCGGCACCAACGACGTCCAGCAGGTCCAGATGCTCGTGCTGATGGGACTGAACTTCATGGTGGCCACCCCCATCATGTGCATCGGCGGCATCATCATGGCGCTGCGCGAGGACATCAGCCTGTCGTGGCTGGTCTGGGTCTCCGTGCCCGTGCTGATCGTGGTGGTGGGCTACCTGGTGGTCCGGCTCATGCCCCTGTTCCGTTCCATGCAGAAGAAGATCGACCGCATCAACGCGGTCCTTCGCGAGCAGATCATTGGCATCCGCGTAGTCCGCGCATTTGTCCGCGAACCATATGAAACCGAGCGTTTCGGCGTTGCCAACAAGGACCTGACCGACGTCTCCCTGAAAATCGGGGCCCTGTTTGTCCTGATGTTCCCGGCCATCGGCATGATCCTGCACCTGTCCACGGCCGCGGTGCTGTGGTTCGGCGGCCAGCGCGTGGATTCGGGCGAAATGCAGGTGGGCGCCCTGACCGCCTTCCTGCAGTACCTGCTCCAGATCCTGATCGCCGTCATGATGGGCACGTTTATGGCCATGATGATCCCGCGCGCCTCCGTCTGCGCGGACCGCATCGGTGAAGTGCTCGACGTCGAACCCTCCATCCACGATCCCGAACGTCCTGAGACTCCCGCCACGCTGGCCGGGGTAGTGGAATACCGGAACGTCACCTTTGCCTACCCCGGTGCCGAGACGCCGGTGCTGAGCAACATCAGCTTCACCGCCAAGCCGGGCGAGACCGTTGCCATCATCGGTTCCACCGGTGCAGGCAAGACCTCGCTGCTGGCCCTGCTGCCGCGCCTGTACGACATCGCCGAGGGCGAAGTCCTCCTGGACGGCGTCTCCGTCAGCAACCTGGACCGTGCCGAGATCACCAAGCGCGTGGCCCTGGTACCGCAGCGGCCGTACCTCTTCTCGGGCACCATCGAGCACAACCTGCGCTTCGGCAAGACCGAGGCCACGGACCAGGAACTCTGGGACGCGCTGCAGATCGCCCAGGGCGAGGGCTTTGTCCGCGAGAAGAAGAACGGACTGAACGCCCGCATCGCGCAGGGCGGCACCAACGTCTCCGGCGGCCAGCGGCAGCGGCTCTGCATCGCCCGGGCGTTGATCACAAAACCCAAGGTCTACCTCTTTGACGATTCGTTCTCGGCGCTGGACGTCGCAACCGATGCCAGGCTCCGCGCCGCGCTGAAACAGACCACCGCCGACGCCACAGTGATCATCGTGGCCCAGCGGATCTCCACCATCACCGACGCAGACCAGATCCTGGTCCTGGACAACGGCCGGATCGTGGACCGCGGAACGCATGAGGAACTCCTGGAAACCTCACCCACCTACCAGGAAATTGTTGAATCCCAGCTGAGCGTGGAGGAAATGGCATGAGCGCCGCCAAGAACGTCTCGACAGGCTCGACCACCGAAACGACAGGCTCGACCACCGAAACGAACCCGGATTCCGTAACTCCGGAAGACCTCCTGGAGGACGACGATTTCTTCGAGGAGGAATACAAGCCCTCCGAGGCCGACGGCGACATGTTCGGCGGCATGCCCGCCAAGAAGGCCGAGCACTTCTGGCCCTCGGCGAAGCGCCTGCTGGGGCTCCTGAAGCCTGAGGCTGTGGGCATTTACGCCGTGGTGGCCCTGGTGGTGGTCTCTGTGGTCCTGAATGTCATCGCCCCCAAGATCCTGGGCCAGGCCATGGACGTCATCTTCGGCGGCGTGGTTGGCAAGCAGCTCCCCGCGGGCGCCAGCAAGGACGAGTTCGTGGAAGGCCTGCGCCAGCAGGGGCAGGACAACTTCGCGGACATGGTGTCGCGGATGGAGCTGGTTCCCGGCACCGGGATCAACTTCCAGAAACTCTCAGTCCTGATCGCCATCGTGCTGCTGATGTACTTTGTGGCCAACATCTTCCTCTGGCTGCAGGGCTACGTGCTGAACCGCATCGTCATGAAGGTGATCCGCCGGCTCCGGGACGACACCGAAAAGAAGCTGAACCGGCTCCCGCTGAACTACTTCGACACCCGCCAGCGCGGCGACGTCCTCTCCCGAGTGACGAACGACGTCGACAACGTCCAGCAGGCGCTGCAGCAGGCCTTCGCGCAGCTGATCAGCTCGCTGCTGACAGTGATCGGCATCGTCATCATGATGTTCATCGTCTCCTGGCAGCTTGCTCTCATCGCCCTCGTGGCGTTGCCGCTGTCCGGTGTGGCTGCCGGCCTGATCGGCTCGCGCAGCCAGAAGCTCTTTGCCGCCCAGTGGAAGAACACGGGCGAGCTGAACGGCCAGATCGAGGAGTCCTTCTCCGGGCACGATCTTGTGCGGGTCTTCGGCCGTGACGCTGACATGCTGGAACGCTTCGAAGAGCGGAATGAGGCCCTCTACAAGGCCAGCTTCGGAGCCCAGTTCGTCTCCGGCATGATCTTCCCCGTCATGCAGTTCGTTTCTTACCTCAGCTATGTGGGCATCGCCGTCGTGGGTGGCCTCCGGGTGGCCTCGGGCTCGATGTCCCTGGGCGACGCCACGGCGTTCATCCAGTACTCGCGCGAGTTCACGCAGCCGCTGGGCCAGATGGCCGGCATGGCCAACATGCTGCAGTCCGGCGTCGCGTCCTCGGAGCGGGTCTTTGAATTCCTCGACGCCGATGAGCAGGACTCCGAGACCGCCACCGAGCACCTGCCGGCCAAGACCGACGGGCATGTGGAGTTCAAGGATGTCACGTTCAGCTACACCGAGGACAAGCCGCTGATCGCAAACCTGTCCTTCACGGCAGAACCCGGGCACACCGTGGCAATCGTGGGTCCCACGGGGGCCGGCAAAACCACCCTGGTGAACCTCGTGATGCGCTTCTACGAGCTCAACTCCGGGTCCATCACCCTGGACGGCGTGGATGTCACGCACCTGAGCCGGTCCGAGCTGCGGTCCAAGGTGGGCATGGTGCTCCAGGATGCGTGGCTGTTTGGCGGGTCCATTTACGACAACATCCGGTACGGCAACCTGGACGCCACCGAGGAGCAGGTCATGGCAGCCGCCAAGGCCACCTTCGTGGACCGCTTTGTGCGCGCCCTGCCGGAGGGCTACGACACCGTGATTGATGAAGAAGGCAACAACGTCAGCGCCGGTGAGAAGCAGCTGATCACCATCGCCCGCGCATTTGTGGCCAACCCGTCGCTGCTCATCCTGGACGAGGCCACCAGCTCCGTGGATACACGCACCGAGCTGCTGGTCCAGAAGGCCATGGCGGCGCTGCGGACGGACCGCACCAGCTTTGTGATCGCCCACCGGCTCTCCACGATCCGCGACGCCGACACCATCCTGGTGATGGAGAACGGCAAGATCGTGGAGCAGGGCAACCACAAGACGCTGCTGGCGGCTGAGGGTGCCTACTACCGGCTGTACATGTCCCAGTTCGCCGGTTCCGATGTTGAGGAAACCGTTGTGGACGATTCGACGGCGGTCCACAGCTGAGCGCGCTGGGAACCGGAGCCGCCCGGCGCATCGAGGTCCTGGTCCCGATGCGCTGGGGCGATATGGACGCCTATGGGCACATCAACAACGTCCAGATTGTCAGGATGCTCGAGGAGGCCCGGATCGCAGCGTTCGGGCCTCCCCGGGGTGCCGGCCTGCCCGGCATCGAACCGGAAGTGTCGCTCTTCAACGACGTTCCGGAGGGAACTCTGGCGCTGGTGGTGGACCACAAGATCCGCTACGTCAGGACGTTGGAATACCGCAATGTCCCGGCAGTGGTCCAGGTGTGGATCGGCGCGGTGAAGGGCGCCAGTTTCGACATCCACTACGTGGTGCAGGACCCGGTCACCCGGGAGGAGTGCGTCCGGGCCAGCAGCCATCTGGCGTTTGTGGACGAGGCCTCCGGCCGCGTCCTGCGCCTGACGCCGGAGCAGAAGGAGCGGCTGGCCCCGTTCACCGTTTGAGCCGTTCACGTTTTGAACCGCACGGCGCCGTGCCTGCACACCCGTTGCGCAGGCACGGCGCACACCGGAAACTGGAAATACCCAATAAGGAGCGTTGACCATGGCCAAGAAAAACAAAAAGACCTGGAAAGAGATGTCACCGGCGGCACGGGCGGGATTCGTGGTCATCGGGATAGGGCAGGTGGCGCTGATGCTGGCCGCCCAGCGCGACATCTCCAAGCGTCCGGCGGCGCAAATCAACGGGCCGAAGGCAGCCTGGCGGGTGGCCGCACTGATCAATTTCATCGGGCCGATGGGCTACTTCATCCTGGGGCGCAAGCGGCCCGGAGCCGGACTCGGGGCAGTCAAATAGCAGGCCTCGGATCTGCACACCGCCAGGGTCTTCGGAGCAGGCATCCAGTTTGAGCCTGTAAATTTGAATCCATGACCCCAAATCCTAAGACTGCCATGCACCGCGCCCTCGGTGTCTCAAAGGAGATCGAGGACGCGGCCTGGTTCGTGCTGGGACCGGGCCTGCAGGGCAAGCCGTCGGCCCTGGACGGGAACACCCTGACCTGGACAGCGGAGGCTGCGGCGGAGCTGCTGGAGCGCCTGGACCGGGGAGCCGCGGACGCCAAGGCGCCCATGATGACCAACCTCCGGCAGAACCTCGAGGACGCCTCCCGGGAGGCCAAGCAGCTGGCCGTGGAGCTGCTCTTCCTGCAGTCACTGCCCCTGGCGCACGAGGTCAAGTCGCTGAAGGTCAAGCGCGCCCGGGTGGCGGAGGCTGCGTCCTGGTTGGAGCCACCGCTGGAGCTGCCCGAGGAACTCTACAAGGGCATGACGGACCACGGCGTGATCAGGGACCGCACCGCCGAATTCAACTGGACCATCTGGGACCACCTGAAGTGGCTCTGCCGGTTTGTGCAGCATGTGGACCAGCAGGTTCCGGTGGCCATCGCGAAGGCGCTGAAGGACCCGCTGAAGTTCCACGAGCTCGCCGCGGGCACCCCGGCGGACCAGCCCGCCATCCGCCGCAGCATCGAGTACCTTGCCTGGCCCAGCTACTTCGAGCCGGTAGTGGCGGACGTGGAGCGGCAGGAAATCCGCGACGCCTTCGCCTCGCTGGTGGGCGGGGCCAAGGGCGATTCCGACGAGGAAATCACCGCGGACATTAACCGCATCCGCCTGCACCTGGATGAACAGGCGGGCCAGCGCATCGACTGGTACGCCCGCCAGCTGGTCAGCCAGTGGCGCAAAGTGGGGGACCCCGGCCGACGCGCGTGGCTCCTGCGTACCCACAGCGATAACGCTGACCTCCTCACTGCGTGGCAGGACGAGGAGAAGGTGACGCTCGACGTCGAACATCTCCGCCACCTGGACCCCGGCGTGACCGCGGGGCTGGTGCAGCACGCCGTGGACGAGGACTACAAGCATCTCGGCTACGTCGAGCGGGAGGACACCAAAACGGCGGTGTTTGCCTTCCTCACGGTCATGAAGCCGGGCGACCTTGTTCTGTTCCAGCACGCCGGCACCGTGCGGCTGGGCGTGGTGCTGGGCGAACCCGAGCACAACGACGACAACCGCCGGCTGCGGCGCAAGGTGCGCTGGCTGGACGACGACGGCCACGCCACCGCGGACCTGCCCCGCCACGTCCAGCGCCAGCTGGCCACCTCGGGGATCGTTGTCGACGTCACCAGGGTGGTGCAGGCGCTCCAGGCGCTCGTGCCGGCCGAGGCGGAACCGGAGGACGACGACGCCGACGCACCTGCCGCCGTCGTGCCCCCTGTGCAGGAGGGCTTCCGCCCGCTCAGCCGCGACTTCGCGGATTCGCTGCACATGGACCTGGAGCCGCTGCAGGAGATCGCGGAACTGCTGGAGGAGAACCGCCAGCTGGTCCTGTACGGGCCGCCCGGAACGGGCAAGACGTACCTGGCCAAGCATCTCGCGGCGGAGCTGGCCCAGGACAGCACGGACGAGCGGGTGAAGCTGGTGCAGTTCCACCCGTCGTACGCGTATGAGGACTTTTTCGAGGGCTACCGGCCGGACAAGACGGACGAGGGCCAGGTGTCCTTCAAGCTCGTGGCGGGGCCGCTGCGCCGGCTGGCCGAGGAAGCCGCCAAGCCTGGGAACGAAAAGAAGCCCTATTTCCTGATCATTGACGAGATGAACCGCGCCAACCTGGCCAAGGTATTCGGCGAGCTGTACTTCCTGCTGGAATACCGCGATGACCGGATCTACCTGCAATACAGCCCCAACGAGCCGTTTACGCTGCCGGACAACCTGTACATCATCGGCACCATGAACACCGCGGACCGGTCCATCGCCATGATGGACGCCGCCATCCGACGCCGGTTCGCGTTCATCGAGCTGCACCCGCAGACGGAGCCCGTGAAGGGGTCGCTGCTGCGGTTCCTGCAGGTGCGGGACCTGGACACCACACCGGCGCTGCTGCTGGATGCGCTGAACGCCGCCATCGACGAGTGGGACCGGGACCTGATGATCGGCCCGTCGTACTTTATGAAGACGGCCGCCCAGACGCCGGCCGGGCTTCGCCGGATCTGGAAATACGAGCTGATGCCGCTGCTGGAGGAGCACTACCACGGCCAGCTGACCCGGGCGCAGCTGGAGGAGCGGTTCGGGCTGGAGCAGCTGCTGGGACGCCTTGTTACCAGCTAAGCCAACCCACACTCCGGCCCACGGCGGCGCAGCGTTAGGCGGTGCAGCGCAGCGCGGCCGTGCACCGGCAGCGCGCCATCTGGTCCTCGACGAGCTGTCCAAAGGCACCGTGGAACGCCTGGATGCCGCCAGCGCGGCCTTCGTGAACGCCAGCGGGCTGGCCAAGGCGTCCCCGATGGGCATGGGCTTGTACCGGATCGAGCCCGCGGGCAAGGTGGGGTCGGTCCGCACGGCCACGCTACAGCTGGATGTGCGCCCCAAGGACCGGCTGGGGCTGAGCCGGCTCCTGTTCCTCCTCAGCTATGCCGGTAATCAGGGCTTCCGGGCCGATTCCGTGGCGGCTGCCGAGGACCGCGAACTCTGGAGCGCGCTGGCCGAATCCCTTGCCCAAATGGCGGAGCGCGCGCTTGGACGAGGAGTCTTGCAGGGCTACCTCACCGTTGACGAGTCCCTCCGCACGGTCAAGGGCCGCATCCGGATTTCCGACCAGATCTCACGGCGCCCCGGCATGCTGGTGCCGCTGGAAGTGTCCTATGACGAATTCACTGAGGACATCGCCGAAAACCGGATCCTGCGGGCCGCGCTGGAGCGGATGGGACAGGTTCCACGCGTCCGGCCGGAGGTGCTGAGCCGCCTGCGGCAGCTGAAGGGAAAGCTCGACGCCGTCACCCGCCTTCCAGCCGGCGCGCCCCTGCCGCCGTGGACCCCCAGCAGGATGAACGTCCGCTACCAGTCAGTGCTGCGCCTCGCGGAGCTGATCCTGAAGAATGCCTCCGCGGAGGCTGGGGAGGGGAAGCAGCAGACTGCGTCGTTTGTGGTGGACATGGCCCACGTGTTCGAGGATTTTGTGGGCACGGCGCTCCGCGAGGCGATGGCGGCGTATCCGGGGGAGATGCGGCTGAAGTACAACGCGCTCCTCAGCGAGGCTGTCCACGATTCCGACAGGCTGTCTGTTCGCCCGGACGCCGTGCATCTGCTGGGCGGACGCCCCGTGGTGGCCTACAACGCGAAGTACAAGGCCGCCGCTGACCTTGGCGCGTCACTGACCGCCGACCACTACCAGATGCTTGCCCACTGCACCGCCCTGGGTGTGCCCACCGCCTGGCTGGTCTATGCAGGGGCGGGCGAGATGAAACTGCGGCGGATCCTTAACACTGACATCGACATTGTTGAGTTTCCGCTGGATCTGTCGCTGCCGCCGTCGGACATCCTGGCAGCTGTGGCGGACCTGGCGCGGCAGTCCTGGGGCGAAGTGGTCCGGACTGCCCGCGCGGGAGGCTAGACCGGCACCCGGAACGTGAATGTGGTGCCCTGGCCCAGTTTGCTTTCTACCTGGATGGTTCCGCCGTGGGCCTCCACGATGGCCTTGCTGATGGGGAGGCCCAGCCCCACGCCGGGAATGGCTGTCCGGCGGACGTTGCTGGTCCGGAAAAACTTGGCGAACACCTGGGCCTGGTCGTTGGCGCTCATGCCCATGCCCGTATCGCTGACCCGGCAGGCGAGGTGGCCGTCGTCGTGCTCCAAGGACACCAGCACATTGCCGCCGTCGGGCGAGTACTTGATCGCATTGGAGACCAGGTTATCCAGCACCTGGGAGATGCGGGGGCCGTCCACATGGGCCTCCAGCTTGGCTGGTGTTTCGGCTTTCAACGCCACGCGGGAGGCGTCAGCCCGGGGCATCGCGGCGGACACGCTGGCGCGCACCAGTTCAGCGACGTCGACGGCGTGCGGGGTCACGATCAGTTGCCCGTTCCTGGTGGCGAGGAGGTCCGACACCAAGGTGAGAAGCCTTTCTGAATTGCGCTTGATGATGTTCAGCGGCTCCAGTTGGTCGTTGCCGGGATCGTCCTCCAGGAGAAGTTCCACGTAACCCAGGATGGAGGTCAGGGGAGTCCTGAATTCGTGGGACACGCTGGCGACGAAATCGTCCTTGGCGGCCAGGGCGTCCACCAGGTCCGTCACATCACTGAAGACGATCACCGAGCCCGCGAACGTCCCGTCCGGGTCCGTCATGGCCCGGGCGCTGGTGGTGATGGCCCGCTGCTCTTTGCCTGCGCCCAGCCAGACCAGGTAGTCCGTGAACGTCTCGCCCTGGACAGCCCTGCGCACCGGGCGGTCTGCCACAGGGACAGGGGTGGTACGGTCTGCGGCGAAGACCAGCAGCTGGGACTCGTTCGGATCGTCGATGTCCTTCGGGCGGGCCAGTTCGTGGTTGGCGCGCTGCTTCCGGTTCATCAGGATGTCGTGCCCGTCTGCGTCGACGGCGAGGACGCCCAGGTGCACCGTGTCAAGAACGGAGTTGAGCAAGGCTTCCTGCCGCCTGGTGCTGAGCAGGCTGGCCTGGAGCTGCTTGTCTTTCTCCTCCAGGATCCGCTGCTGACGTCTCAGGCTGAGCGTCAGCATGGTGACAGATACTCCGATCCCCAGCATCATCACAGGAAGCAGCAGCGAACGGGCCAGGTTCGGTCCGGAGACGTCCCCACGCATAAAAAGTGGCGTCCAGATGATCGCCAACGGCATGATGAAGGACAGCCACAGTGACACGCGGACGTAGTATCCGGAGGCGCAGAGCCAGATCACGGGGAAGACCGCGAGCAGGCTGATTCCCGTGAGGCTTTCCTGGCTTCCTTCACGGCCCACCGCAATGGAGATGAAGTCCAGCAACGGGATCACCAGGAACGTGGTGTGCGGCAGGCGGTCCCATGGCACCACGTAGCACAGCACCATAATGGCAAGTTGGGAAAAGAGGAACACCACGAACAGCGGGTTGTCCATGCTTCCGGGAAAAAACGCCGAAACGAGGACCGCGGCCAGCAGTGTGGTTATGAAAAGGGGCGTCTGGCTGAGGGCAACCCTGTCAGTCAGACGGTATTCATGGAAGGGCCGCCGGAAAAACCTGAGGCGATCCGCGGCCCACGTTACAGGTTCACTCATGAACGTCGGTCTGAAGTGGGAGGATAGGGGAATGCATACCAGCAGGATATCGGCAGCGGGCTATACTTCTCACGTTGTCAAGCTGGCTGAGGGGGCTGGTATGAGCGAAGCACGAGTGGGTCTGGTCATCGAAGATGATCAGGATATCCGGGAATTGGTACGCACGGTCCTGACTCAGGCGGGTTTTGACGTCACCGTGGCCGGCAGCGGCTCCGAAGGGGTTAAGGCTGCGAGAATCTTGAATCCTGACGTTATAACGCTTGATTTGGGGCTGCCGGATATCGACGGGTTCGAGGTATCCCGCCAGATCCGTGAGTTTTCAGATGCCTACATCGTGATGCTCACGGCGCGGGCTGAAGAACTGGATACTTTGATTGGTCTCGAATCCGGTGCAGACGACTACCTCACCAAGCCCTTCCGCCCCCGCGAACTCCGCGCGCGCATAGCGGCGATGATGCGCCGGCCCAGGTCGGTTCCGGACGCGGGGGAGAGCGCTCCCGTTTCTGAACGCCCGGCGGACGCCGTTAGTGACAGCGGAAACGGTCACTACAGCCACAACGGACTGGATCTGAGTTACGCCTCACGGTCGGTCAGCGTGGACGGCCAGGAGCTCAACCTGACCCGGACCGAGTTCGAACTCCTGTATGCCCTGCTCGAGGCGGGACGGACGGTCCGGACCAAATCGGATTTGGTGCGTCGGCTCCGGGACGAGGATTACGACGTCGGAAGTTACATCAGCGAGGCGGACGAACGTTCCGTGGAGGTGCACATGGGCAACCTTCGGAAGAAACTCGGTGATTCACCGCAGCAACCGCGCTGGCTGCAGACGGTCCGCGGCGTGGGCTACCGGTTGGCGCCTGGCGGGCGCTGAGCCTGGAGCCTGTGCAGGGTCTGGCGGCTGCACTGGTTGATGGGCCGGAGGTAGTTGACGGCAAGCTGCGGCAGTGCAACGGAAGGTTCCGCACTCGGTGACTCTTCCCGGATTGAACGTTCAAGGTCCATGGCCAGGCCCGCCAGTCGTTCCGCGCCCACCATTTGGCTCGATGTCTTGAGGCTAAGGATCGCGTCCACGGCCCCATCCAGGTCTCCGGTGGTCAAGGCCAGCCGCAGCTTGCCGATCCGGAACGGCAGGTAGTCGATGAAGTTCCCTACGAAGACGCTGCAGTAGCCCTCGTCCTCGTCGAGTTCGACCCGCAGCCGGTCAAGTACGGAGGGATCTACTAAGGGGCGCCCTGCGTCATCGGATGGTGCCATTTCCGTCCCTTCCGCTCGTGCCTGCCGCCCCCAATAGCGGGATATGACTTGGTTTTGTGTCCACTTTCAGAGTAAATCTGTTACTTGGGGATGCAGCCGTTCGGGAATAGGACTGCGGGATTCCTGAGGAGACTGCGGGTTTTTCATAGGAGTTCATCTTTGCGGGCGCCGATCAATTCGGGAGGCGGCAAAGGCTCAAGTTTGACTCAAGTTCCGGCTGGCGTTTCTTGCCTGCCGCCGGCTTGCCGGGCTATTTGCTGGCGCCGAGGAACTCCACCAGGTGGGCTTCGAGGGCGGAGCCGTCCTTCAACTCGCACTCCCACACGGTGAGCACCTCCCAGCCGGCGGCCATTAACTGTTGGCGCTGGTCGGCGTCGCGGATTTTGGTGCGTGTGCGCTTGGCCTCCCAGAAGGCGGCATTCGCCTTGGGCGCGTGCTGGCCTACGCGGCAGTCGTGGAAGTGCCAGAAGCAGCCGTTGATGAAGATGACCTTTCGCCGGCCGGCGAATACCAGGTCCGGGCGGCCGGGCAGGCGGCTTTTGCCGGCGGTGCCGTGCAAGCGGTAGCGGTAGCCTTTGGCATGGAGGAGGCGGCGCACCAGCAGTTCCGGCTTGGTGTTCTTGCCCCTGATGCGGGACATGTTCCAGCTGCGCCGCTCGGGAGTGAGCCTGTCCGCCATGATTCCAGCCTACGGGCTCCTAGATTTCGTGCTCCGGCTGGTCGCCCAGCTCGAAATGGCGGCCGCTGACGGATGTGGGCACGATCTCCACGTAGAAATCCTTCAGCGTCGGCACCCAAGATTTCAGGCCGAGCGCTTCGACGACGGCGAGCTCTGCTGAGTTGGTCAGGACGCGCGCCGTTCCCCGCAGGACCACGGACCAGGCTTCGTCCGAGAGGATGCCGTCCGTTTCAAGTAGCACCCCGGAGTTGATGGTGAGCTGCGCCAGCTTGTTGCCCGGTGCGGTGCGGAGGTAGATTTTCCGGTCCGAGGTGAGGTAGTTGACGGGGAATATATCCGGTTCGCCGGCAACGGAAACCACCAGCCGGCCGTGGTGGGTAGCTTCCAGGAGTTTCCAGGACTGCTCGTCGTCGAGCTCCAGAACGGGGTGGCCATCTGCGTGCGTAAACATCATGAATCCTATTCTTCTACGTTCGGTAGAAGAATTCTAGGGGTTGCGCGTGGGAATCCGGTTTACAAGGGGCTGGGAGGGCGATTATCCGTGTGACTTTTTATTGGTCCTACGCGGTGGTAGAACCGAGGGCGGGTGGCTGTGGATAACTTTCATCGCTCAAATGTGTCCTGGGCTACCCTTAAGGTCATTGTTCGAAGCGAGGCGTCTTGAAACTATCGGGGGATTAGCTGCCCATGACATCGCACATCATTTCCACTACTTCGCGGCGTTCGCGCCTGTACCTTGTTGCTGCTGTTGCCGCGTCTGTTTTGCTTTTGACCGGTTGCAACTCGGGTGGCGATCCTGGGGGCACCTCGTCGGCGTCTCCGACTTCGACGGCAAGCCCAAGCGCAACGCCAACCCCGACGGCGACTCCTGCTTATGTGCCCGCCTCGGCTAGCGGCCGCGCTCAGAACGTGCCGGTGCCGGTGCTTCCGGAAGTTGCGAAGACGGAGACGAAAGAGGGGGCCATCGCGTTCGCCCGCTACTGGTTCGAGGTCCTTAGCTATTCCTATGAGACAGGGGAGCTTTCACTTCATGAAAGCCTGACACCTCAAACATGCGCGCCATGCCAAAAGTCTGCGGAGGCGATAAGAGCTTGGCATTCCGAAGGCAGGTGGTTGGTCGGAGGGCAGATCAGCACCCCCGCGGTAGATACAACGTTCTCCCGGGATGAAGCTGGGAAATACAAGGTATCCGTCCAAGTGCATCAGATTCCACTGTCATACGTCCGCGCAGATGGGACGGTTGCGCATACGGACCCACAAGGTGCGGATCAAGGCAACTTGCTGATCCTTTCGTACAGCTCCGATTCGTGGCGGCTGGACGAAGTCGGAAGCATCGTTGGATAACAATGTCTACCCGTCGACCGCTTGGATATCGCGGAATGTTACTTGCCGCGGGGCTGCTCGTAACGCTCTTTGTATCACCGGCTCATGGTGCCGGTAGTGACGATCCAGAATTTGATGGCGCTTGGACACCGGACTCAGCCGGAGTCGGAGGTTATGTGTGGGACGCCGAGGCCAACGACTTTGTTCAGCAAGCACCCGGGGCCCCAATTTTGGATCCCAACAACTACAAGTACGAACTCCAGTGCCACCTTGGCGGGGGCGACTTCGATTCTGTGTGCTTACGTGATCAGGTTGAGTGCACGAACGGGCCGGACGGCGAAGACGGGATCCCGGTCATCTGGTATTCCATGCCGAGAGGCGTTCCTGGAGCCGTCTGGGCAATTCATTCGGGGCCAACTTGTCTCTACGATGCTCGGCCCGAGGACCTCCTGCCGCGAATAGCCGCCCAGATCCAGCAGCAGTTCGAGAGCCTGCCCATCAGCGCAGGAACGGTCGTCGCGCAGCCCAGCCCCAACACGCTCCGCGGGGCCGAAACCAATTTCTACGCAGACGCGTCCGAGCAACAGTTTGACGTGACGATGCTGGGGCAGCAGGTGCATGTGGTCGCCACTCCGGTTCAGTACACCTGGAATTACGGCGACGGAACGGTCTTCGGCCCGCAAGCTTCCATGGGCGGGCCGCTGCCACAGGATCGCTGGGGTGAGAAGACCCGAACGAGTCACGTCTACGTAGACACCGGCGACTTCCAAGTCGTCCTCACCACGTCCTTCCAAGGCACGTATTCCGTGAACAACGGACCACCGCTGCCCATACCGGGCCAGGGCCAGTTCAGCGCGCCGCCTCAGTCCATCAGCGTCTGGCGGTCCATCACCCGGAACTACGCCGACGACTGCAACCAGAACCCGCAGGGACAAGGTTGCCCCGGCGTCGCATCGCCCCGGTAGCCCCCGCAGAGAGTGATCCCCGCCTCCATCGGAATACTTGCACGCGCCGCGCAGTTGGGCACAGCAGTACCAATTCACCTCGAAAGGAACTGCGCATGCTGTTTTCCCCCTTGACTCTTGGCGAGCTTGAACTGCCCAACCGCCTGGTAATGGCACCGCTGACCCGTCTCCGCTCAGGCGAGGACGGTGTTCCGGGTCCCGTGGTTGTGGAGCACTACCGGCAGCGGGCATCCTTGGGACTCATCGTCAGCGAAGGCATCTACCCGAGCCCCGCCGGACGCTCATATCCGGGTCAGCCCGGTCTCTTCACCGCGGAGCAGATTGCCGCCTGGAAGAAGGTCACCGACGCGGTGCACGCTGAAGGCGGCCGGATCTTCGCCCAGATCATGCACGGCGGACGGGTTTCCCATGCGGACATCACCGGCGGCCATACCATCGTGGGTCCGAGCGCCGTCGCCATCGAGGGCGAGGTCCGCACCCCGTCCGGCAAGCAGCCGTATCCCGTCCCGCACGCGCTGACCATCGGTGAGCTGCCCGTCGTGATGCAGGAAATCGTCACCGGTTCGATTAACGCCATTGAAGCGGGATTCGACGGCGTGGAGCTGCACTCGGCCAACGGCTACCTTCTCCACGAATTCCTTGCCCCGAACTCCAATGTCCGCGACGACAGCTACGGCGGCTCGCCGGAGAACCGGGCCCGCTTTGTGATCGAAACGGTCAACGCCGCGGTGGCCGCGGTGGGTTCGAGCCGCGTGGGCATCCGCATCTCGCCGGAGCACAGCGTCCAGGGCATCGCCGAAACGGATGCGGCCGATGTCCGCGCCACCTACGAGGTGCTGGTGGACAGCATTGCCCCGCTCAACCTCGCCTACGTCAGCATCCTGCACCACGAGCCCACGAGTGAGCTGGTCCAGGATCTTAGGGCGCGCTTCAACGGCACGTTTTTGGTGAACTCCGGCTTCGGCACCATGACCACTCGGGAGGAAGCAACCGCCTTGGTGGCCGACGGCCATGCAGATGCGGTGGTGGTGGGGCGCCCCGCCATTGCCAACCCGGACCTCGCACGTCGCTGGAAGGAAAGCCTTCCGCTGAACGAACCGGACCCGTCCACGTTTTATGCAGACGGCTCCGTAGGCTACACGGACTACCCCGCGTATTCGGCTTAGCGGTCACTGCTGGCCTCGGCCAGAGATTAAACGACGACGGCGGCACCCGGCTTGGGTGCCGCCGTCGTTGGCTGCTCGGTGTGCTGTCCCGGCAGCGCGCGCCAAATAGCCATCCGACGGCTGTTTTGGCTCATCTTTCAACGTTGGCCCGCCCAGGTTCACAAGCGCTGAGCGGTAGACATAAGAATACTCCAGTGAATGGATTATCGCTAGGGAAATAGCTAAAGGTATGCTTCCCGGCCCGTTCCTTCGCGCATCACCAGCTTGTCGTCCTCGATGGACACGAGCAGGCTTTTGGGCTTTCCGCTGACTTTGGTAATGGCTTTCAGGCCGCGGTTGGTGACTTCCACTCCCACCTGCGCCCCTTTCGCGGGCAGCTCCACGGACGTTTCGTAGGCTTCTCCCAGCAGCGGGTTGGTGGACACGCCCATGTCGCGGCGGACCTCCTTGCCGTTGACCATGACGGTGATGTTGGCCTCGTCGAATCCTTCCTGAAAGACGATGAGCAGTTCACGCATGGTGGCCCTCTTCCTCGAAGTGATTGCCTGTGACGGCATATCAACTACAGCACTTCACGGCCCGGAGCGGAATACCCCGGCCGGTTGCCCGGCCGGGCGCCGCTGGAGACCACCAGGCCCGTAGGGCAAAATGTTCAGGTGACCCAACTCCCGCACGTCCCGTCCGCCCCCATGTCTGCCCCAACTCCGGACAGCGCCATCCACGCCCAGATCGCCGCCGAGCTTGGCGTGAAGACCTGGCAGGTCAAGGCTGCAGTGGACCTGCTCGACGGCGGGTCCACCGTTCCGTTCATCGCCCGGTACCGCAAGGAAGCCACCGGGACGCTGGATGACACGCAGCTGCGCGAGCTCGACGAGCGCCTGCGCTACCTCCGCGAACTTGAGGACCGCCGTCGTACTATCCTCGAAGCGATTGCCGCGCAGGGGCAGCTGACCCCCGAGCTGCAGGCAGCGATCCTCGCCGCGGACACCAAGTCCCGGCTGGAGGACATCTACCTTCCGTTCAAGTCCAAGCGCCGCACCAAGGCCCAGATCGCCCGTGAAGCCGGGTTGGAGCCGCTCGCCGATGCGCTGCTGAAGCGGCCCGACCTGGACCCGGAACGCGAGGCTGCCAGGTACCTGAACGCCGAACACTCCATTGATGACGCGGCCGCCGCGCTCGCCGGCGCCCGTTCCATCCTCGTCGAGAGGGTTGCGCAGGATCCGGACCTCGCCGCAACCCTGCGCGAGCGGCTGTGGACGCAGGGGCGGATGGTGTCGCGGGTGAAGAAGGGCAAGGAGTCCGACGGGCAGAAGTTCGCCGATTACTTTGAGTTCGCCCAGGCGCCCACCGGGATGCCCTCGCACCGCGTGCTTGCGCTGTTGCGCGGTGAGAAGGACGGCGTTCTGGAGCTGGATCTCGCCGAGGCGGATCCGAACGACGACGACGCCCTGGCCGCCGCGCGTTCCCGTTACGAATCCGCTGTGGCCAAGTGCCTCGGGGTCGCCGACCGCGGCCGTCCCGCCGATTCGTGGCTGATCCAGACCGCGCAGATTGCCTGGCGCTCGCGTGTGCTGGCCCGGCTGACCGCCGACCTCCGCGGACGGCTGTTCACAGACGCAGAAGACGAGGCTGTCCGGGTGTTCGCCGCCAACCTTCGCGACGTCCTCCTGGCCGCACCCGCCGGAAACCGCGCCACTCTTGGGCTGGACCCGGGGCTGCGGACCGGCGTGAAAGTTGCCGTTGTGGATGGGACTGGCAAGGTGGTTGCCACCGACACCGTGTACCCGCACGCTCCTGCCCGGAAGTGGGACGAGGCCCTCGCCACCTTGGTGCGGCTGGCCCGGAAGCACAACGTGGAGCTGGTGGCCATCGGCAACGGAACCGCGTCCCGGGAGACGGACAAGCTTGCCGCGGAACTGATCAAGCTGCTGCCGGCCGCGGAGACGAAACCGCAGAAACTGGTGGTTTCCGAGGCCGGGGCGTCGGTGTACTCCGCTTCGGCGCTGGCCTCGGCGGAGCTGCCGGGCATGGATGTTTCCCTGCGCGGTGCCGTATCCATTGCGCGGCGGCTTCAGGATCCGCTGGCCGAACTCGTGAAGATCGATCCCAAGTCCATCGGCGTGGGGCAGTACCAGCACGACGTCACGGCATCGAAGCTGGAACGCAGCCTGGATGCTGTGGTCGAGGACTGCGTGAACGCGGTTGGCGTTGACGTGAACACTGCTTCGCCCGCGCTGCTGAGCCGGGTGGCCGGCGTCGGACCTTTGCTGAGCGAAAACATTGTGGCGTACCGAAACGAACACGGGCCGTTTGCCAAGCGCAGCGAGCTCAAGAAGGTGCCCCGCCTGGGTGCGAAGGCGTTTGAGCAGTGCGCCGGCTTCCTGCGAATCACCGGCGGAGCAGAGCCGCTGGACGCATCGAGCGTGCACCCCGAGGCGTATCCGATTGCCCGGAAAATCCTGGTGGCCGCGGGCTCAGCGCCGGCGTCGTCACTTGATCCACGCGCTTTCGTCGACGGCACGTTTGGTTTGCCCACGGTCCAGGACATCCTGGCGGAGTTGGACAAACCAGGCCGCGATCCCCGACCCGCTTTTGCCGCGGCGACCTTCTCCGAAGGCATCGAGAAGATCTCCGACCTCAAGCCCGGCATGGTGCTTGAGGGGACCGTCACCAATGTGGCCGCGTTCGGCGCATTTGTGGACGTGGGAGTGCACCAGGACGGCCTGGTTCATGTGTCGGCGCTGGCCAACCGCTTTGTCTCCGATCCCCGCGAGGTGGTGAAGTCCGGGCAGGTTGTCCGCGTGAAGGTTCTGGAAGCCGATCCGGAGCGGAAACGGATTTCGCTCACGCTAAGGCTCGACGACGAGCCGTCGCCTTCGGGTGGGCGGCAGCCCGCGCCCGGAGGCCGTCCGGCACGAGCGGCCGATGACGCTGCGGCACGCTCGGCCAGCCGGGGGCCACGCCCGGAGGCCAGCGGGCGCAAAGTCGCGTCGGCACCAACAGCAGCCACGGCGAGCCCGCCGAACACCGCGCTGGCCGAAGCCCTGCGTCAGGCGGGCGTTGCCACCTAGCGATTCCGGGTCCGTTCTGCCAGGCGGAGCGGCCGCCGGCGCTACCGCCGGCCGCCCCAGTCCCCAACCTCCAGCGCGGAGCCCGGTCAGCTCAGCTGCTTGGCGTGCTCCTCATGCGGAAGGAAGCGGACCGTCATCGCTTTGTAGCCGGGCGTGTTGGACTCCCGAGCCACGAGCCCGCGGTGCACGAGGGCGTTTGCCTCCGGGAAGTAGGCCGCGGCGCACCCGCGCGGGGTGGGGTAGTGCACCAGCCGGAACTTGTCGGCGCGGCGCTCCTCGCCCTGGAACGTGCTGATGACGTCCACCAGTTCGCGGTCCTGGAAACCGAGCTCGGCAGCGTCGTCCTTGTTGATCAGGATGACCCGGCGGCCGTTGGAGATGCCCCGGTAACGGTCATCCAGCCCGTAGAAGGTGGTGTTGTACTGGTCATGGCTGCGGATGGTCTGCAGGATCAGGTGCCCCTCGGGCGGGGTCAGGTACTCCAGCGGGCTGACCGTGAAGCGCGCCTGGCCGATGTCCGTCGCGAAGCTCCGCGTATCCCGGGGCGGGTTGGGCAGGATGAAGCCGTTCCTGGTCCTGAGCCGCTTGTTGAAGTCCTCGAAGCCGGGCAGGACACGGGAAATGTGGTCGCGGACAACGTCGTAGTCATCGGCCATCGCCTTCCAGTCCACGGCGTGGTCGTCGCCCAGGGTGGCCAGGGCCATGCGCGCCACGATGACGGGTTCCGCGAGCAGGTGGTCTGAGACCGGCTTCAGGCGTCCCTGCGTGGAGTGGACGCAGGACATCGAATCCTCCACGGAAAGGATCTGGCGGCCGCCCGGGTGCTTGTCATCGGTGTCTGTCCGCCCCAAGGTGGGCAGGATCAGTGACGTCCGGCCATGAACCACATGCGAACGGTTGGGCTTGGTGGAGATGTGGACAGTCAGCCCGACGCGCTGCATGGCAGCCTCCAGCATCTCGGTGTCCGAGCAGGCCAGCGCAAAGTTTCCGCCCATGGACACGAACACATCGACGTCGTCGCGTTCGAACGCCTCAACGGTTTCCACTGAGTCGACGCCGTGGCCCCGCGGGGAAGTGATACCGAACTCCTGGTCGAGGGCGGCGAGCAGCCATTCCTTGGGCTTCTCCCAGATTCCCATGGTGCGGTCGCCCTGAACGTTGGAGTGGCCGCGGACCGGGCAGGCGCCGGCGCCGGGCTTGCCGAAGTTGCCCTGCACCAGCAGCAGGTTGATGATTTCCTTGAGGGTGTTCACCGAATGCGGCTGCTGCGTCAGACCCAGCGCCCAGCAGATGATGGTGGCTTTGGAATTAACCAGCATCTGCGCCACTGTGGAGATCTGCAGGCGGGAAAGTCCGGTGGCCTTCTCGGTCTCTTCCCAGTCGATGCACTGCCGGGCGGCACGGTAAGCCTCGAACCCGGCTGTATTTGCGTCGATGAATGCGCGGTCCACCACCGATCCGGGAACGCGTTCCTCCTCCTCAAGCAAAAGATGGCCCAGGGCCTGGAACAGCGCAAGGTCTCCGCCTACCTTGATCTGCAGGAACTCATCGGCAAGCGAGGACCCGTTGCCGATGACTCCGGAGACCGACTGCGGGTCCTTGAAGTTGAACAGTCCCGCTTCCGGCAGCGGGTTCACGGCAACGATCTTGCCTCCGTTGCTCTTGCAGTCAGCCAGGGCGGACAGCATGCGGGGGTGGTTGGTGCCGGGGTTTTGCCCGACGACGAAGATCAGCTCGGCCTCGTGGATGTCCTCGAGGGAAACGGTGCCCTTGCCGATGCCGATGGTCGGGTTCAGGGCGGTGCCGGAGGATTCGTGGCACATGTTGGAGCAGTCCGGCAGGTTGTTGGTGCCGATGGAGCGGGCGAACAGCTGGTACATGAACGCCGTCTCGTTCGCGGTCCGGCCGGACGTGTAAAAGACCGTGCGCTCCGGGGTGCTGGCCCGGACGTGCTCGCCGATGAGGTCGAATGCTTCCTGCCAGGCGATGGGGGAGTAGTGGGTTTCCCCGCTCCGGACCACCATGGGATGGGTGATGCGGCCCTGGTTGCCGAGCCAGTATTCGGTCTTGGTCGAGAGCTCCGCGATGGAGTGTTCCGCCCAGAACTCCGGGGTGACCGTCCGGAGCGTGTTTTCCTCCGCGATGGCCTTCGCGCCGTTTTCGCAGAATTCGGCGGGCTTCCGCAGTCCCTGGGATTCCGGCCATGCGCAGCCGGGGCAGTCCGTTCCGTTCCGCTGGTTCAGCCGCAGCAGGGACTGGACGGTCCGGGTGACGCCGGCCTGGGCGAAGCCGCGCTCAAGGGCAACTTCGACCGCCTTCAGCCCGGCGGCCGACTTCTTGGGTTTGCCGACCAGCAGGTCATCTTCGTTGATGTCATCGACAGGAGCTCCACGTTTCATGGCTTCATACTCGCCGGTAATGGGGGTGAAAACGAAATGGGCGGTATGGTGGCGCGCCCGGTGTGCCGCGCTGGAACCGCTTACCGCGGCAATCCCACCGTTGGGCGCAAAGCGTGGTGATGCTGGTGTGACGTGCACCATAATTTGCGGAGGACCGGGCCGACGTTGCCGCGGACATTGAGGAGAAAATATGGGCTGGCTGGATCGTGAACACACTATTGCCCCACCGGGGTTCAACCGCTGGCTAATCCCGCCGGCGGCGCTGGCCGTACACCTGTGCATCGGGCAGGCCTACGCAACCAGCGTGTACAAGACAGCGCTGGTCAAGCATTTTGATGCCAGCCTGACCGAGATCGGGGTGATCTTCTCCATCGCCATCGTGATGCTGGGACTGTCCGCTGCGATCATGGGGACCTGGGTGGACAAGCACGGCCCCCGGAAGGCGATGTTTACCTCGGCTGTCTTCTGGGCCAGCGGCTTCCTGGTCGGATCATTGGGGATCTTCAGCGGCCAGTTGTGGCTCGTCTACCTGGGCTACGGCTTCATTGGCGGCATCGGGCTCGGCATCGGCTACATTTCGCCGGTGTCAACGCTCATCAAATGGTTTCCGGACCGGCCGGGCCTGGCCACCGGCATGGCCATCATGGGCTTCGGCGGCGGGGCGCTCATCGCCAGCCCGGTCTCAAGCGCCCTGCTCAAAATGTACGACCCCGCTTCCGGAGCGAAGGACTGGGTGGCCAGCGGCGACGCCGTCGGAAAGCTCTTCCTGTCGCTCGGCGTCGTCTATCTCGCCTACATGCTCTTTGGTGCCTTCACCATCAAGGTTCCGGCCCATGGCTGGACGCCCGCGGGTTTCGACCCTGCCAAGGTCAAGGCGGCAAAGCTGGTCACCACGGAGCACGTTTCGGCGGCGAATGCGGTGAAGACCAAGCAGTTCTGGCTGGTCTGGATCGCCCTGTTCTGCAACGTGACCGCGGGCATCGGCATCCTGGAGCAGGCAGCACCGATGATCCAGGACTTCTTCCGCCAGTCCGACGGCGTCTCCCTGGTGAGTGCCGCCGTCGCCAGCGGCTTTGTGGGACTGCTGTCCATCGGCAACATGGCGGGCAGGTTCGCCTGGTCAGCTACGTCCGATGTCACGGGCCGCAAGCGTATCTACATGGTGTACCTCGGCGTTGGCGCCGTTCTTTACACCGTGCTGGCACTGGCCGGCTCGGCCACCACGGCCCTGTACGTGATCCTTGCCTTCGTGATCATCTCTTTCTACGGCGGCGGTTTCGCCACCGTGCCCGCCTACCTGCGGGATCTGTTCGGGACGTTCCAGGTGGGTGCCATCCACGGCAGGCTCCTGACTGCGTGGTCTGCTGCGGGCATTGCCGGGCCGCTGATCGTGAATGCTTTCCTGGACGCCCAGGGGAAGCCGGGCCAGCTCACAGCGGCCTCGTACCAGCCTGCTCTTCTGACCATGGTCGGGTTGCTCGTGATCGGCTTCGTGGCCAACCTGATGATCAAACCAGTGGACGCCCGGTTCCACGAACCCCGCCCGGACAGCGTCCGGTCCGAAGTACCCGCAATGGAGGCCTGAGATGAGTTCAGTACAGCTTGCAGTCGGCTGGTCGATCGTAGGTATCCCGCTGGCCTACGGCGTGTTCCAGACCCTCACCCGAGTGGCCGCCCTGTTCGGGTGAGCTGACACCCGGGAGCGAACCAGGACGCTCCGGCCACCGCTACGGTGGCCGGAGCGTTGCTGTCTGACGGTGGATGAACAGCTCGCCAACTCTGTGGAAACAGGCCGGAGTTTGGCCGCGCCCGGCCTGCGGCGCCGCTACGTTAGTCCGTATGAAATCAACGATTCCAGGGTTTACGCGGAAGAAAAGCGGGTCGCTGACGGCAGCGGGCGCGTTGGTTGCTTTGACGCTGATGGCTCCGCCGGTCGCCGGCGCGGCAACCGGCGGGGCCGGGCCAATCCCGGTCTTCGGGGAGGTGGCGCCTGCAACCAAACTCGACCTCGGCGCTCCGGACCTGCCGGAAAGCCGCACGGTGAGCACTGTTGCGCCTGGCGTGACCAGGACGTCAATTTCGCGGGGAACAGCAACCACCGCCCTGTTCTGGACGGCGGAGGTCACCATTCCGTCGTCGGACCCCAAAGTTTCCGCTTCCGCCTTGTCCAGCGAGCCCACTGCCCGACGGGTGGCTGCAGAGTTGGTCGCCGCGGGCTTCACTGCGCGCGTGGAACGGGTCGTCTCGCCTCAGCTGGCCGATGCTGGCGGCGAGCTTGGCTTCCGGGTTCGAGTCGGGGAATTCGCCAGCCGTGAGGACGCTGCTGCCACCATTGCCGGCGTCAAGGCAGCCGGCTACGCCGCGTCGGCCTGGTACGTCGGCTGGGACGGGGATCCGGCCAGTGCCGACCAGTCGCGGGGCCCGTGGAACCTTCAGGTTCTGACCATCGACCCGAAGGAGTTCGATGGCGAAATCGCTGCGACGTTCGGGCCCGACCTTGAGCGGCGGGAGACCACCAGCCAGCTCGCGGCGGACGCCGGAGCCGTTGCCGCCGTCAACGGAGGCTTCTTTGTTTTCGATCCTGCCGCCGGCGCGGAAGGCGACCCTGCCGGGGTCGGAGTCTACTCCGGGCAGATGCTGAGCGAGGCAGTAGGTGACCGGCCGGCATTGGTAGTCGACGGCAAAAAGGCGAGGGCCGGCGTCGAACGCCTCAGCTGGGAGGGTACGGTGTCCGACGGCGGCAGCGTCCTTCCCTTGGACGGTATCAACCGCGTGCCGGGGCTTATCCGCAACTGCGGCGGGACGCCGGATGACGTGGTGACCAGTGAGCCGCTGCACGACGTCACGTGCACAGACGCAGACGAGATCGTTTCATTTTCTCCGGAATTCGGTGCAACCACACCGGCGGGGCCAGGACTGGAGGTCGTGCTGGACGCCACCGGCACAGTGACCGCGGTAAACCGCAGCCGCGGCGCCTCCGTTCCTGCCGGGGGTGCCAGCATCCAAGCGATCGGGACCGACGTCCAAAGGCTCCTGGAACTGGCAAAGCCCGGGGCGCACCTGGGGCTGACGTCAGAGCTGGTTGCCGCGGACGGGAAAGAATTCGAGGCAGGTCCGGGCTCGCACGTGCTCAACGGTGGGCCCGCGTTGATTGAGGACGGCAAGATCGGAGTGACAGCGCGGCGCGACGGCATGGTGCACGACAGGAACCCGGGGATGTTTTACGGCTGGGCGCACAAACGCAACCCGAGAACGATTGCCGGAACGGACGCTGCCGGGCGGTTGGTCCTGGTGACGGTGGACGGGCGGCAGACTGGTTCCCTGGGACTCAGCCTCCAGGAGTCCGCACAGGTGGCAAAGTCCCTGGGGCTGACTGAAGCGATCAATCTGGACGGCGGCGGATCCACCACCATGGTGGTCAACGGCGCAGTGGTGAATACGCCGTCCAATGCGGGGGCCGCCGAGCGGCCGGTAGGCGATGCGCTGGTGGTCCTGCCCGGCCGCGAGCCAGCCGCACACTGACAGGTCCGGTGCCTGCCCTTTTTTGACGGGTCAACCGGCCACGCTGGATGCGATCGCGCCGAAAACGCGCAGCATCATCGTCTTCCCGCGAGGGACCGACCAGGACCGTGAGCTTAGCTGCCTATGTGGGTCACCCCGAAGGACGCCCAAACACCCAGACAGCGGCCGGCGCCGCAGGGGCCGCAAGTGTACGCTCGCGCCCGGCCTCAGGTGTTGGCTCGCCATGGTGGGCAGATAGGCGGCTGGCTTAGGGGTGGCGGACTGCGGTGCGCGCCAGAACTGCCCGGTAACCTTCCCGGAACGTCGGGTAGGTGAACTCAAGCCCGGTTCCGCGGAGCAGCGTATTCCTGCAGCGTTTGTTGCCGCCGCGGGCCTCGCCGGCGGGTCCGACGGGCGGTTCCGGATACCCTATTTCCAAAGCCAGGAACCGCAGTACGTCCCCAAGTTCAGCGGGAGAGTTGTCCACGCCGACATATACCGGCGCAGGCATAGCTTCCATGGTGGCCAAATGCACTATCGCCGCAGCGGCGTCGTCCCGGTGGATCCGGTTGGTAAAGCGCTGCTCGTCGGGAATCACGGCAGTCCCGTTACGGACCTGATCAATCAACCGGGTCCGGCCCGGACCGTAAATCCCGCCCAGCCGCAGCACAACGGGCGAAGTACCAGTGCCGCGCAACCGCGACACCAGGAGTTCCTCCGCCTCGAGGAGGACACGTCCGGAGAAACCGCCAGGTGCCGCCGTCGTACTCTCATCAACCCAGCCACCGGCAGCGTCGCCGTAGACAGCGGTGGAGGACACAAAGAGCACCCGGCGCGGCGTCACGCCGTCGCGTTTCAAGGCGTCCAGAACGTGCGCCAGCCCGTCCACATAGGCGGCACGGTAGGCCGCTTCCGTGGGTGAGTCAGCCGCAACGGCCACGACGACGGCGGCCGTGTCCGCCGGGACAGCGGGCAGATCCGCAGAGCCAAGGTCGGCCGCCACGCCTTCGATCGCAGAGGGCAGTTTTTCGGGCGAACGACGCCAGCCCACCACCCGATGACCTGCCGCGGCGAAGCGCAGGCCCGCTTCGGTGCCAAGATCGCCGCAGCCGGCCAGGAGGATGGTCACGGACTCAGGGAGCGGGAACCGGGAAGAACACCCGGGGGTCCTGCAAGAGGGCCGGGTAATCGAACGCGGACCGGTCGATCACCTCGGTGACGCTGAAGGTGCGGCCGAAGCGGCCGTCGGCGAGCGTGATAGGACGGCCCAGCACCTGCCCAACGGCGAACTTGCTGCCGTCCTCAAACGAAACCGCGACAGTCGTCTTGCCGGGGAGGGTGGCGAACGCTTCCTCCTGCGCCTGGCGCTTCCGGGTCGGCTTCTTCACGAGCTGCTTGGGCGGCAGCTTGCGCGGCTGCTTGGACGGGCGGCGGGAGCCGTCGTCGACATAAACGGGGGAGTAGCCGTCCTCAGCGGCGGAGGGCGCAACAGCGCCGCCGCGGCGGATCGGCGGCAGTGCCACGGTATCCAGCGTCTGGGGATCGATCTCGGCGTGCGGGTCGCGGAGGATCCAGAGGATGTCGCCCTCGGGTTCTGCCGGATAGAACTCGTGCTTGGGCTCCGGCCAAATGAAGTCCAGGTCCAGATCGGCGTCCGGGAACACAGCCTTGTAGAACTTTGGTTCCTTGCGGAGCAGCTTCGCGCGGTGGCTCAGGTGGAAATCAGGGTTTCCGAGCCACTCCGGCAGCGGGATCTTGGCCGCGTAGTCCGGGTGCGCGGCCTGGGGCGCGAACTCGGTGATGTTGGCGCGCGTGTTGTCTGCATGGCCGCGGTTGGTCCATTCGTCCACCATCGCCAGGCCGTACATGGTGAGCGCCGGAACGTGGCCCATCCACATGCGGACGGCGGGGTGGTCCAGCCAGCCGTACTCGGGAATCACCAGAGCCCGGAGGGTCTGCAGCGCCTCGACACGCTGCTTGCCAAGCCTGGCGGTGTCCAGTGCTGCGGCGCTCTGCCGGAAATCGGGATACGGAAGGAAGGTTTGCATCCCTTCAGTCTGACGGCATGCGGCGGATGTTCCAATTGCAGTGCCCGGCGCCACACGCGAGGAACCGGTGGTAGGGCCCCTTGATCGTGACGGAGCGGCGGAATATTTCACATAGTGGACCGATACATACAGCGGGAGCTGCTAACCACTAAGATCACCGAAACGCCCCACCGTCCCGGAAGCCCTCTCATGACAATTTCACCTGAAGTGACCGCCGGTTCAACGCAGCTGTTTGTGCCCAAGTTTGGGCAGATGCTTGATCCGGAGGCCAAGGGCATCCTGGTCCTTGATGAATTTACCCTTGATCCGGCCGCGGCGCGCCACGAGCAGCACGGCTTTCGTGCGGCCATGGCCTCAGTGGCCCTGACCCTTCGCCGGATCGTCGCGCTGCGGATCGTGATTGCGCTCGTGGCGATCGGCAACCTGCCCCTGTTCCTGATGTCCAGCGGCTGGTGGATCTACGCTGTCTCCCTCGCGTTGGTGATCGGTGTGCACCTTGCCGTCTCCTTGCTCAACAAGCACGAGCCCAAAGTGCGCCAGCGCCAGATGCTGGAACTTCACCTGCACCGCGAGAAGAGCGCCAACTACCGCAAGGTCCGCGACGCCGTGAAGTACATGATCGACACCCCCAGCCGCATGAACGAGCACCTCTACCTTGAACTGCTGGCGGCCAAGCGTGTGGCATTGAACCTCGCCCACGGCACGGTGGCACTGCTGGATACCACCGACGACGCCGCGTGGAAGGTTCGCATCGTCCGCGAGATTCCGGCCGCGGTCAAGGCAGCAGCCTAAGCACGAAGGATCGCGGACGGTAGGAAGATCAGGTCCCTGCCGGCCATTCAGAACACAACAACGGACGACGCCGGAGCTCCCCAGCGAGGGGCGCTCCGGCGTCGTTGTTTCCCGGGGGTGTTGCTGCCGGGCCTTTGTTGTTTCCGTGGGCCGTCGTTCTTGGGGAAAGGGGCGGATCCCGCGGAAAGTGTTGAAGCTTTAGGCGGGAAGCTGGAGGACCTGCCCGGAGAACACGAGGTCCGGGTTGGCAATTATGTCAAGGTTGGCGTCCGCCAGGCTCTGCCAGCCGCCCTCAACGCCAAGCTTGTCGGCGACGGTGCTCAGGGTGTCGCCGGGCTCAAGCGTGTAGGTCTCGCCACTCAGTTCCACGGGCGCGGCGTGCTGCGGAGCCGTCACGGCATCCGTCGCGGCAGGCACCGCTGGCACGCTCTCCACAGGCACCTGGACTGGCACGCTCTGGACCGGTGCACTCTGGGGAGCCACCGCCGTCGTACCCCCTCCGCCGCTCAGGCCAAGCTCCGCGGCGCAGGACGGCCACGCTCCCCAGCCCTGCGATGCCTGGACCTGTTCGGCCACGGCGATCTGCTGCTCGCGGCTGGCGTCGGCTGCGGAACCGGTTCCGCCGTAGGCAGCCCACGTGCTGGCGCTGAACTGCAGGCCGCCCGAGTAGCCGTTGCCGGTATTTGTGGCCCAGTTCCCGCCGCTTTCACACTGCGCCAGTGAATCCCAGGTTGTGCCGTCGGTGGCCGCGTTTGCTGCGGTGACGGAGAGTGCAAGGCCGGCTGCGGAAATGGCAGCGACGGCTACTCCACGGCGTGCGGCAGTACGAATGGTGGTGTTGTTCATGGTGTGATGCTCCTGAAGGCCACCAGCGCTCGGTCCGTCCCCGGAGGTTATTGCGCCACTGCCCGCCCCTGACGATATAGAGGTCAATTTTCGGTGTCTGCCGGCCGGGCAGTTCTGGTGGAGGCAGCACCGGGCATTCATGTCGCCCGCTTGGCGGGCTTGTATTTCACGCTAGGACATCGCCGGTCCGTTATCAAACCGAGATGATTTCTGGTGGTCCGCTGGTAACCGGCTGGGGAAGTGCCGCGGCCAGGTACGGTGCGGTGCGGCTGGCGGTGGAACCCGCGACGTCGGCGGCGGTTCCGGCGGCGACAATCCGGCCGCCGGCGTCACCGCCCGAGGGGCCCAGGTCAATGACCCAGTCCGCCGCCGCCACAACGGCCATTTCGTGTTCCACCACCACCACGGTGTTGCCGCTGTCCACCAGGCCATGGAGCTGGGCCATCAGCAGTTCAACGTCGGAGGGGTGGAGCCCGGTGGTTGGCTCGTCCAGGAGGTAGAGGGTATGTCCCCGCTGGGCACGCTGAAGCTCGGTGGCCAGCTTGATGCGCTGGGCCTCGCCGCCGGAAAGCTCCGTGGCGGGCTGGCCCAGCCGGAGGTAGCCCAGGCCCACATCCCCGAGGCTCTTCAGGCTGCGGGCCGCGGCCGGAATGTCGGCCAGGAATCCGGTGGCCGCATCCACCGTCAGGCGCAGCACTTCCGCCACATTCTTGCCCCGGTAGGTCACCTCCAAGGTCTCGGGGTTGTAGCGGGACCCGTCGCACTCAGGGCACGGCCCGTAGCTGCCCGGGAGGAAGAGCAGTTCAACCGCCACAAAGCCTTCGCCCTGGCAGGTTTCGCAGCGGCCTCCGGCCACGTTGAAGGAGAACCGCCCGGCGCCGAACCCGCGTGCCCTGGCCTGCTCCGTGGCCGCGAATTCCTTGCGCACCGCATCGAACAGGCCTGTGTAGGTGGCGAGGTTGGAGCGGGGGGTTCGCCCGATAGGTTTCTGGTCCACCGTGACCAGCCTGTCGATCCGTTCCGCGCCACTGACCGGTCCCACAGACAACGCCGTGGCCGGGCCCGCATCATCATCAGGTTCGGCCAGCTGCGGAGCCTGGTGATTCTTCAGCCCGGATCCCACAACTTCCCCGAGGACATGCGTCACCAGGGTGGACTTGCCGGAGCCGGACACCCCTGTCACTGCCGTCAGAACGCCCAGCGGGAACCGCGCATCCAGGTCCTTGAGGTTGTGCCGGCTAATCCCCGCGAGCTCCAGCCATCCGTCGGGCTCCCGGACCTGGCCTGCACGAGGCGTTGTGCCTGCACGAGGTGGCTCGCCGCCGTCGGGCCCGCTGGACCCGCCGCCGCGCGCCCCGCCGTCGTCGAACAGGAAGGGCCGGGTGACCGACTCCTCGATGGCCGCGAGCCCGGCAACCGGACCGCTGTAGAGCACCTCGCCGCCACCTTCCCCGGCGCGGGGACCTACGTCCACCAGCCAGTCGGCCCGGCGGACCACGTCCATATTGTGTTCCACCACGAACACCGAGTTACCGGAGGCCTTGAGCTGGTCCAGTACCGCCAGGAGCGGTTCGGCGTCGGCCGGGTGGAGGCCGGCGGACGGTTCATCGAGCACATAGATCACGCCGAACAGCCCGGACCGGAGCTGGGTGGCGATCCGGAGCCGCTGCATTTCGCCGGGGGAGAGGGTGGGGGTGGCACGGCCCAGCGCCAGGTATCCGAGGCCCAGATCCAGGAGAACGGTGATGCGCTGCAGGAGGTCGGCGGTGATGGCCACGGCCACCTCGTTTTCCTCGCCGGAGGACTGCCGGCGTGACGCGGTTCCGGCTTCCTTGAGCCCGGCGGTTGGGCGGATGATTTCGGCCAGCTCGGCCATCGGTGCGGCATTGAGGTCGGCTATGTTCCGGCCGGCGAAGGACACCGCAAGGGCTTCGGGCCGGAGTCCGGTGCCGCTGCAGCGCGGGCAGGGGCCGGACTCCATAAACGCCAGGACGCGCTCGCGCATGGCGGCGCTCTGGGAGTCCGCCAGGGTGTGCAGGACATAGCTTTTGGCGCTCCAGAAGCGGCCCTTGTACGGCTTGGCCACGCGGTCCCGCTCGGGCGTGACTTCCACGACGGGCTGTTCGTCCGTGAACAGAATCCAGTCGCGCTGCTTCCTGGGCAGCTTCCGCCAGGGCACGTCCACGTCGTAGCCCAGGTGGCTGAGGATGTCCCGGAGGTTCTTGCCCTGCCAGGCGCCGGGCCACGCCGCGATGGCACCTTCCCGGATGGTCAACGCGGGGTCCGGGACCAGGGATTCCTCGCTGACGGTGTGCGCGATCCCCAGTCCGTGGCATTCAGTGCAGGCGCCGGCCGCTGTATTCGGCGAAAACGCGTCGGAGTCCAGCTGACCGGCGCCGACCGGGTAGGTGCCCGCCCGCGAAAACAGCATGCGGAGCGAATTGGAGAGCGTGGTCACGGTGCCCACGGTGGAACGGCTGCTGGGGGCGCCGCGTCGCTGTTGAAGGGCGACGGCGGGCGGCAGCCCGGAGATCATCTCCACCTTGGGATTATGGCCCTGCTGGATGAGGCGGCGTGCGTACGGCGCCACGGATTCGAAGTAACGGCGCTGCGCTTCGGCGTAGATGGTGCCGAAAGCCAGTGACGACTTTCCCGAGCCGGAGACCCCCGTGAAAGCCACGATGGAGTCGCGGGGTACATCCACGTCCACGTTTCGCAGGTTGTTCTCCCGCGCGCCCCGGACACGGACGAAGCCGTCCGCCAGATGGCGGGGAGTGGGAAGGGAAAGATCGTCAGCCTGTTTAGGGTTCCGCATTGATCCGACTCTAGCCGCGAACCGGCCGGCGGGCGATATCCTGACCCGATGGACAACAACCGGGACACCGCCGCCGATCCGCTGCCACAGACGGGACCAGGCACGGAAATGCCTGAGACGGAACTTCCAGGGACGGAAGCTTCGGAGACGAATCTGCCCGAGACCGAAGCGGCGCAGCTGGTGCCTTTGGCGGAACTGCACCTGCACATTGAGGGCACACTGCAGCCGGAGCTGATCCTCGAACTGGCCGAACGCAACGGCATCACCCTCCCGTACTCAGGCCTGGAGGAGCTCCGGGGACTGTACGAGTTCACAGACCTGCAGTCCTTCCTGGACCTGTACTACGCCAACATGGCGGTGCTGCAGACCGAGCGGGACTTCGCCGATATGACCCGCGCCTACCTCGCCCGCGCCGCCGCCGCGGGGGTCCGGCACGCGGAGATCATGATGGATCCGCAGGCCCACCTGTCCCGCGGCGTCAGCCTGGAAACCTGCGTCAAAGGGGTGGCGTCGGCGCTGGCCACCTCCCAGGAGGACTTCGGCATGTCCACCCTGCTGATTGCCGCATTCCTGCGGGACCAGTCCGAGGAATCCGCGCTGGAGGTCCTGGACGGACTGCTGGCCATGAATGCCCCCATCGCGGCCATCGGCCTGGACTCGGCCGAGGTGGGCTACCCGCCGGCCAAGTTTGAGCGGCTGTTCGCCAAAGCCCGCGAAGCGGGCCTGCGGCTGACCGCGCACGCAGGCGAGGAGGGGCCGCCGTCGTACATTATCGAAGCGCTGGACGTCCTGGGAGTGGAACGGATTGACCACGGCATCCGCTGCATGGAGGACCCCGACCTGGTGGAACGGCTCGTGGAGGACCGGATTCCGCTGACTGTCTGCCCGCTCTCGAACGTGCGGCTGCGTGCCGTGGACACCCTGGCGGACCATCCGTTGCCGGCCATGCTCGCCGCCGGGCTCAACGTCTCCGTGAACTCCGACGATCCGGCGTACTTCGGTGGGTACGTAGACGACAACTTCTCCCAGCTGAAGGCCGTTTTTGACCTTTCGGACTTCGACAGGGCACGGCTCGCGGCCAATTCCATCCATTCGTCGTTCGCCTCCGAGGAGCGCAAAGCGGAGCTTCTGGACGAGCTGAACGGCGGGTAGCTCCGCGGGGTTCCGGCTCGCTACACTAGTGCCCGAGCGCGTCCGGGAAGAGCCCGGCGATACTCGGGATTTGCGCTCCAGGGTTGAGTAAACAGCCCCGTAGCCGAGACTCCTGCCTCAGTTCTGCTGTAATCCGCGTCATAGTCGGTCACGACACGCAGAGTTAACCAATTCAAGTCGCGCGATTTAACAGGGTCTTGGCAGGATGCCTAGTGACAGATCGCATTACGCAAGGGGAATCATGGCCAAGTCCATCGCAGATAACACCGACCTCCGACTCAAGACCGTGCTGCACGTCCTGACGGAAGGCGTATGGTCCGGCGGTTCACTCAATGCCGGCGAGGTTCTGGCGGAAGCCACCGCCCGCGTGCCGTTCAGTGATCACGAGGCCACGCTGCTCAGCGGTGGCATTCCGCGTGGACACAAGACGCTCACGTCCGCCACGGCCAAGCTGGTGAAGGCCGGCTGGCTGGTCAAGGGCCGTTCCGGCTGGACCATCACCGATGACGGCATGCGCGCCACGGTCGCCTTCCCCGATGCGGATTCCTTCGCCACAGCGCTCGACGCCGGCACTCCGGTTCCTGCCGACGTCGCCATTCCGCCGGCGCCGGCACCGGCAGTCAAGGCGGCTCCCGCCAAGAAGGCCCCGGCAAAGCGGACGCCCGCTAAGAAGGCCGCCGACGCTGTCGGGAAGGCCGCGAAGGCCATTGAGGACGCCATCGAGGACGCCGTAGAGCCCGTGGTCAAGGCCGTCCGCTCGCGCAAGGCAGCGCCCAAAACTGTAGCTAAGGCTGGGACCAAGGTAACGGCAGAAGCGCCTGCTGTGGAGACTTTCCCGCAGCCCGAGGCCGCTGCGGTTGCCGGCGACTTCAACACCATCCTGGGCGCGCCGGAAAACTGGGCCCCGCAGTACGACGAGGCCCAGCTGACGCTCGATGCCCTGGACCAGCTGTGGAAGATCAGCGCCGACCTGCCCGCCGGCTCGTACACCTTCAAGATCGCCCTGAACCGGTCGTGGGACGAGAACTACGGCGCGTTCGGCACGTTCGATGGCCCCAACCACGAACTGCACCACGACGGCGGCACGGTCACCATCCGCTACGACCACCGCACGCGGGACATCACCATCAACTGACCGGACCCGCCCCCGCCTGCTGAGTTTTCGTCCAGATAACGGCATCTGGGGGCGGATTTTGGGTCGGTATCTGGACAAAAACTCCGGAGTGAAGCAGTGTGGAAACCGGTCGTCCTGGCCGGTTTCCACAGCACTGTTCCCACAAAGGAGATGCAAAAGTGACCCTACCTTCAGGCCTTACCTCGGGCGTCTGGACGCTGGACATGTCGCACAGCGAGATTGGCTTCACTGTCCGGCATGCGGGCATCAGCAAGGTCCGGGGACGTTTCACGGACGCCTCGGCCGAAGCCCGCGTTGGCGCATCCCTCGCCGACGCTTCGCTTCACGCCACGGTCAAAACGGCCAGCTTCGATTCCGGCGACGCCAACCGCGACGGACACGTCAAGGGCGCGGACTTCTTCGATGTGGAGGAGTACCCCGAGATGACGTTCCGGGCCACCTCGGTGGAGGGCGACGGCGAGGATTACACTCTCACGGGCGATCTCACCATCCGCGGAATCACGAAGCCGGTGGAGCTGGAGGTCGAGTTCACCGGGGTAGCCGTGGACCCCTTTGGTGCCACCCGCGCAGGATTCTCCGCGGAGTGCGAAATCAGCCGCAAGGAGTTTGGCCTGACCTGGAATGCTGCCCTGGAAGCCGGCGGCCTGCTGGTCAGCGACAAGGTCAAGATCAACGTCGAAGCTGCGCTGGTTAAGCAGTCCTGACGGCCATGAGGTTTTCCGGGCGACGGGATGACTCCAGCCGGGACATCCCAGGCCGGGACATCCCTGGCCGGGATAATCTGCGCCGGGATAACGGCGATATCCGGCTCTCTGCCCGCGTCTTTGGCGTGGTGCAGGGGGTCGGATTCCGTTTCTGGACGATGGGCAAGGCCGACGAACTGGCCCTCAAGGGTGTGGTGAGGAACCTCGACGACGGCTCGGTGTCCATCGTGGCTGAGGGGCCGGAGCAGCAGATCCAAAAGCTCCTGGACTGGCTGAGGTCGGAGAACGCACCCGGCCGGGTGGAACGCGTGGAGGAGTCAATCTCCGCGGCCGACGGATCGTTCCGGGATTTCAGGGCCCGCTGAGAGGGCCCCGCTGACTGGTTCCGCCGAGAAGGCCCGCGCGGGAGCGGGCTATGTGGAAGTTGGTGACGTTCTTTCGGCGCCGTCTGGAGACTATGGGGACGTTGCTTCGGCCAAAGTGGCCTGGCGTTCTTTCGGCCCCGGCGGATAGGCGTGCCGCCGTCCGGCAAGGATCAGCACAAACGCGACGACGGCGGGGATTGCGGCGGCGGTCGGGATCAGGAGCGGCCCCGCGATGGTGAGGGCGGCGGCGCCGAACATCGCGCCGATCATGATCCCGATCTGGATGGTCAGCACCGTCAGCCCGTTGGCGGCGTCCCTATACTCGCCACCGGCCCGGAGGATGGCCGACTGGTTGTAAATCCCCATCGCGCCGATGCCCGTGCCCCAGACCAACATCAGGACCAGCGTGACCGGCAGCGCCAAGGCCGGCAGGACGCTTCCCACCAGCGGGAGCAAGGCCACGGACACTACAACGCCGGCGACAGTGATCAGGAGCCAGCGTCGCGGCCGGGAATCCACGGTGATGCCAGCGATCCAGATGCCCACCAGCCCGGCAACACCGAGAACACTGATGGACAGCGGGATGCTGAAGTCAGGCAGCCGAACCTCGCGCAAGAACGGCGCAATGTAGGTGAACAAGGCGAAATGGGCCATAAGCATCAGCGGCCAGCCAACGGCGACAGTCTTCACTCCCGGCTGGCCGATCGCCTTGCGGATGGATGGGTGCGGAGCATCGGGGATGCGCCGCACTGGGGGAAGCAGCCACACGGCAAGGAGCGCCAGCACCACCCCGGAGGCGGCCAGGACCAGGAACGCCGCGCGCCAGCCGACGATGTTGCCCAGGGCGGTGCCCACCGGGGCGCCGATGGCCAGTCCCAGGCTGTTGCCGCTGAACACGATGGCCAGTGCCTTGCCCACTTTGTGGGCGGGGACGATCCGCGTCACAAACGGGGCCATGGCAGACCACAGCAGGCCGTGCGCGATGCCGCCCACCACGCGTGAGCCCATGGCCGCGCCGAAATCGGAGACGATGGCCACCAAGGCGTTGCTGGCCGCGAAGAACAGGATCAGCGCGATGAGCAGGTAGTGGCGCGGGACCCGCGACAGCAGCAGCGATAAAGGGATCACGGTGACCACGATGATGGCCGCATAACCGGCCGTCAGGTACCCGGCGGTCGCCTCGGAGACCCGGAAGTCGGCGCTGATCTGGGGCAGCAGACCGGAGGGAAGGAGTTCAGTGGTGATGGCGGTGAAGCCGATGGCGGCAAGGACTATCAGGGCGCCGACAGGCAGCCTGTTGCTCTGGGAGGTCACGCCACGAACTTACCTTGATTCAGCGGTGAGAACACGGTTTCTCAGAGTGTTGCGCGGCTGTGAGTAAGAACACTGTGGATACCCGCGCTGAGGCCGATGAAAGCGCCAAGTTCCTCAAGCAGCGCCGGTTTGGCCGGCATGTAATTCGTGAGCTCGGGGGAGCGGATGATCACGGCCCGCCACTGGCCCCGCGACACTGCCACGTTGATCCGGTTCCGGTTCAGCAGGAATTCGGCCCCGCGGGGAGCCTCGGCAACTGCGGAGCAGGCCATGGACACCAGGACCACCGGCGCCTCCTGGCCCTGGAACTTGTCCACCGTGCCCACCCGGACACCCGGCAGCCCGGCGTCGTGCAGGGCCTGCCGGATCAGCTGGACCTGGGCGTTGTAGGCGGCCACCACCAGGATGTCTTCCGGGTTCAGCGGCCTGGCCGGCTTGTCGTCGCCGGGAAGCCATTTCAGCCCGATGTGCCGCTGGGCCTGACTGACCACCTCGGCAGCTTCCTCGGCGGAGGACTTGGTGTTCCCGCTGTGGTCCACAAAGACTGTTTCCACCCCGGCCGGCAGTTCCGCGAGGCTGCGGAGGGATGCCGCAGGCGCAGCCTCGAGTTTTCCGTCGTAGCTGAGGACGGACACGGCCCGGCACAGGTCCGGGTGCATGCGCCAACTGTCCGCCAGGAAGTAGCCCAGTTCGCCGGGGAGGGTGGCGTGCCCGGCAGCGAGCCAGCCCAGGGCGGACTCGTCCACGGGCTCCGGGTGCGAGCCCTGCGTAACCTGCGGCAGCTGCTGCGGGTCACCGAGGAGCAGGAGCCGCGTGGCCGCGCGGGCCACGGCCAGGGTGTTGGCCAGCGAGAACTGGCCGGCCTCATCAATGACCAGCAGGTCCAAGGATCCAGCGGGGACGGACCTGCCTGTCATGGTCCAGGCGGTGCCGCCCACCAGGCAGCCGCCGGGGGAGGCGAGCAGCGCGGCGACGTCGTCGTCGGACGTGCGGTGCCACAGCACGGGATGCGGGGCGGCCAGCTTCTTCGCCACCCGCGCCGGATCCACACCGGCGGTTTCGATCGCGGTGCACAGCATGTTCTCCACCACTGCGTGGGACTGCCCCACCACCCCGATCTTCCAGCCCTGGTCCACCAGCCGGGCAATGACATGCGAGCCGACGTAGGTCTTGCCCGTCCCGGGAGGGCCCTGCACGGCAAGGTACGAATGATCGAGGTCCAGCAGCGTTGCGGTGATCGCCGTGACGTAGTCCGCTGCATCGGCCGCGTCCTTGCCGACGGCGGCGGGACCCGGCATCGAATGGAAGCGCGGCGGCACCTTGCACAGGATGTCGACGCCGGGGTGTTCCGGAAGGACGGGGACCGAGGCGCCGACACTCTGGGCCAGCTCGGCCAGGGCGGCTTCGATGCTGGCGGTGCGGATGGGCTGGTCCTCGGTGAGCGCCACCGGAATATGCGGGTAGGCGGGGACCTTTCCTGTTTCCCGCTCTTCGATGGTGATCATGGTCTGGCCGGCCACCCGCGGGTGGTCCTCCACAGCGGTCACCAGCGTGCCAAAGGTGAAGCCGCGGCCCGTGGGGGTTCCCAGCGGATCATCCAGGCCATCAGGGACCGGGGAATCGTAGAGCCGGCACCAGGTGCTCCCGGGTTTGAACTCCGACCCTTCGCTCATGACTCCGGTCAGCCTCAGCGTGCGGGTGCGCATCCGGGCCGTGGGCTTTGCGAGCTCCCAGTCGGTCAGTATTTCCGCGGTATCCACCACAAACACGTTGCGGTCCTCAGACCAGTGGTCGATCTCGGACTCGGTGCGGTCGAAGTGTTCCCACCAGAACTGCTTGCGCTCGCGGCGGTGGTATCCGGTAGCTGCCGCCACCATGGCGATGGCCCGTTCGTCGTTGGTCCACGGCCGGTTGTCCGGGAGGCCGGCCAGGTAGGCCTGCAGGCGGCGTTCCTCCGGTGTTGGTTCGGGTTCCGGAATTGGTGGCGGGGCAGCAACGGCGGACGACGACGGCGCCGGCCGCCCGCCGTCGTCGGCTGTTCCGGTTGACGCCGCGAGTGAGGCAGACGTCCCGCGCAGACCCAGCAGCCAGTCGCGGAGGCGGAGGGTGGAGAGGCAGTCGTACTCGTTGTAGTCGGAGATGGATGCCAGGATGTGGGCGGCCGTGGCGGCGTCGCCGTCGTCCCGGGCGGCGCAGTAACCGGCATACGCCACCACGGACGCTCCGGCGTCCTTGACGTCCCCGGAGCGGAGGTTGCTGCCCATGTACAGGGGCTCGAGCTTCTTGATGGAGTAGGAGGGCTCGGAGATCCGCAGCGAATGCCGGGCGGTGGCATAGAGGTCCACAAGAAGGCCGTCGCGGAGCCAGTTGTCCACGATGTCCTCGCCGGCGAGGTGCGTGACGGACAGGTTCCGCAGCGCCGATTTCTCGTAGGCGGCGTAGTGGTAGACGTGCATGTCCGGATACCTGGCGCGGCGCTCGTCGACATAGCCGAGGAAGTCAAGGAAGGCCTGCCGCTCCTCGTTGCGTGAATGCGCCCAGAAGGGCCGGAACACGGGCTCGTCGGCGGCGTGGGCGTCAGCAGCGTCATCGTCAAACACAGGCGCCTCGATGACGCCGAACAGGTACTCCAGCCCCCACTTGCTGGTGGCGGGGTCCTGCCAGAGGGGATCGCCCTCGAAGTCGAAGAAGATGTCTCCGGGGCTGGGTCGCGGGATTGCCGCCAGGGCGTTCTCCGGCAGCACCTTGAACGTGACGGTGTGCTCCTCGCCGTCCTTGGCGAAGGTGCGGGAACCGTCCGGAAGGTCCCGGCCCAGCTGCATCCTGGCCTGGTCGCGGAGCCGGGCCACCGAGCCGGTGGCCTTGCTGAGCGGGAGATCCGCCAGAGCGTCGATGGTGGTGATGTGATCGGCGATGAGTTTCTTCCGCCGGAGGGTGGTCATGCCGCCCACCATCAGGAGGTCGCGGTGGGACTGGACCTGCTCGGCGCAGTAGTTGCACCGCCCGCAGAACGCGACGCCGGGCTGTTGCCACTGCACCGCCGAACCGGCCTCGCGGTGGGCGGCGGTCAGGGTGCGGAAGCGGTCGCGGCGCTCGCGGAAGACCGGCAGCAGGTCCGGCAGGGAGTGGTGGCTGCGGACGTAATCGCTGTCCAGCACGGCGCCCAGCACCAGCGTGACCCGGGGCGATGGGTCCAGACCCATGCCGATGAGCTGGTCGCCGTAGGCGGCGAGCTGCAGGAGCGCGCCCACCTTGGCGTGCCGTGCCAGCTTGGTGTCCCACACCTCGTAGCGTCCAGGATTGCCGGTGCCGGCTGCCTCGTTGACGATGAAGTCGGCGTAGCCCAGGAATTCTCCGTCGAAAAAAGTTGCCTGAAAGACGACATCGGCCCCTGCGCGGAGCGCGAGTTCCGTTTCAGCGTGCTTGGCCAGCAGCTCGCCGCGCGTGTTTTCCCCGCGCTCGATCGAGTACACCCCGGCCCCGCGGCTGGCGTCCCAAGCGCCGTACTGCGCGATCAGGCCGGCCAGGACCTTGGCCTCGTGCTTGTCACCGAGCGCCCCGGCACGGCGCTGCATTTCGTCGTCGGGAAACTGCGCCTTGGGGGACCGGCCCAGTTTCTCGTCCAGGATGCGGAGCGTGCGGTACTCACATTCGCTGGCGGCCACCAGATCGCTGGCGGAAAACACCAGGTCCTGCGGCGCGCTGGGGCGGGGATCAGCGAGGCGCGGATCAACAGTACCGGGATCAGCGCTGGCTGGATCGAGCAGAAACACGGGGCCTCCCCATTGACGTGCCTGGCCGGAGGGCAGTTCCCCTGGCGCTTGTTTGAATCTAGCAAGAGGGGCTGACAATAAGGCCCCCGGCTAGTCCTGTGCTGCCCGCACCTGCGCGTCGTCGTGCTCGGTGTGGGCTTTGCGGAGGAGGTCCATGAATTCGGTTTCGTTGCGGATAAGCCGTTTGTACTTCTCCGGCAGGCTGCGGATCTGGTCTTCCTCCCGGACCATCCGGGCGAAGAGCTTGTCCCGCTCCGCCATGTCCGTTTCGTAGTTGAGGTCCAGGTATTCGGTGGCGTGCCGTTTGGCGCCGGAAACCGCGTTCTTGGCCTTGCCCTTGGGGCTGAAGATCGAGGCCAGGACGGTGACCGCCAGGACGCCCAGGATCACGGTCAGGGACACGCCGGTGCTGACTTCGATGACGTTGACGTGCTCGCCGTCGTTGATGAACGGCAGGTTGTTCTCGTGCAGGGCATGCAGGATGAGCTTGACGCCGATGAAGCCGAGGATGGCGGCGAGACCGTAGGCAAGGAAGATCAGCCGGTCCAGCAGTCCGTCGATCAGGAAGAAGAGCTGGCGCAGGCCCATGAGCGAGAACGCGGTGGCCGTGAAGACGATGAAGACGTTCTGCGTGAGGCCGAAGATGGCGGGGATGGAGTCCAGTGCAAACAGGATGTCGGTGCCGCCAATGGCAACCATCACCAGGAGCATCGGGGTGAGGACGCGCTTGCCGTTCTCATGGGTGAAGAGTTTGTCGCCATCGTAATGGGCCGACGCCGGGAGGTACTTTTTGGCGAGCCTGACCACCAAACCTTCGGAGTCGTCGTCGTGATTGTCCGGCTTGAGCAGGTTCCCCGCGGTGATCAGCAGGATCAGGCCGAAGATGTAGAACACCCACGCGAAGCTGTTGATCAAAGCGGCGCCAAGGAAAATGAACGCCGTCCGGGCGATCAGCGAAAACACGATGCCGAAGAGCAGCACCTTCTGCTGGTCCGCACGGGGGACCTTGAAGCTGGCCATGATGATCAGGAACACAAAGAGGTTGTCCACGGACAGTGCCTTCTCCGTGATGTACCCGGCAAAGTACTCGGTGCCCATAGTGGTGCCGCCGAACAACAGCACGCCCAGGCCAAAGAGGAGGGCGATCCCCACATAGATGGAGGACCAGATGGCCGATTCCTTGAGGGTGGGGGTGTGGGCCTTACGGACATGGAAGAAGAAATCGAAAGCCAGCAGGCCCACAATTCCCGCGATGGTCAGGGTCCAGACAAAGGGAGGGACGTCCATCAGTCCACCCTACCTAGGCGTTTGCCGTTAGTCCTGCTTGACTTGGATGACCCCCTCAATAAGGGTGGACTGGGACCGTCACACCGCGCTGAAAACCGGTGCGCTGCCGATGTGAGCTTGAACCAAGGAGAGTGCAACGTGGCACGCAAGAACCCGCACGTAGAAGAGGCCAACGAGGCTGACATCGAGGTCAGCGGCCACCCCAAGACGTGGGCCGCCGGCGTCCCGGGCGTCTACCACTCGTTGGAGCCGGCCGTGCAGCACATGGGCCTGGTCAGGACCGGGAAAACCCTGCTTGCCCTGAACCAGAAGGACGGTTTCGACTGCATGAGCTGCGCGTGGCCGGACCCGGGGCACCGCAAGACGTTCGAGTTCTGCGAAAACGGCGCCAAGGCTGTCACCTGGGAGGCCACTCCGGTGGTGATCGGCTCCGAATTCTGGGCCGAGAACCCGGTCAGTGAGCTGCGGCAGCGGTCCGAGTACTGGCTGGGGATGCAGGGGCGCCTCACCGAGCCTGTCCACAAGCCAGCGGGGGAGGACCACTACCGGCCGGTCAGCTGGGAGCAGGCGTTCACCATCGTCGCCGAGAAGCTTAAAGGGCTGTCGAGCCCGGACCAGACCGCCTTCTACACCAGCGGCCGGACCTCCAACGAGGCCGCGTTCCTCTACCAGCTGTTTGTCCGGGCCTACGGGACCAACAACCTGCCGGACTGCTCCAACATGTGCCACGAGTCCTCTGGCTGGGCCATGGGCCAGACCATCGGCATCGGCAAGGCCACCATCTCCTACGATGACTTCGCCAAGGCGGACCTGATCATCGTGATGGGCCAGAACCCGGGCACCAACCACCCGCGGATGCTGACCGCCTTGGAGGAAGCCAAGGAGGCGGGAGCCAGCATTGTGGCCGTGAATCCGCTGCCGGAAGCGGGCCTGATGCGCTACAAGAACCCGCAGAAGGTCAAGGGGATCATTGGCCGTGGCACGGAGATCGCCGACCAGTTCCTGCAGGTCCGCATCGGCGGGGACATGGCCCTGCTCCAGGCCGTCTCCAAGCGGGTCCTGGACGCCGAAGCTGCGAATCCGGGCACGGTGCTGGACCACGCGTTCCTCGCCGAACACTGCCAAGGTCTGGAGGAGCTTCGCGAGCACCTTTCCCAGCTGGACGAGGCTGCCGTGCTGGCGGCCACTGGCCTGCGGACCGAGGATATCGACGAACTCGCAGACCGTTATCTCAGGGCGGAGAAGGTGATCATCACCTGGGCCATGGGCATCACCCAGCACAAGAAGGGTGTGGCCACCATCAAGGAGATCATCAACCTTCTGCTGCTCCGGGGCAATATCGGCAAGCCCGGCGCCGGTGCCTCTCCCATCCGCGGCCACAGCAACGTCCAGGGCGACCGCACCATGGGCATCTGGGAGCAGATGCCGCCGGCATTCTTGGACGCCCTCGGCAAGGAATTCAGCTTTGAACCGCCGCGCGAACACGGCGTCGACGCCGTCGAAACCATCAGGCAAATGCGCGACGGCGGCATCAAGGTTTTCGTGGCCATGGGCGGTAACTTCGTGGGAGCCATTTCGGACACCCACGCGGCGTTCGCGGCGATGGAGAACACCGAGCTCTCGGTCCAGATTTCCACCAAACTCAACCGCTCGCACACGGTCACCGGCGCCGAGGCGCTGATCCTGCCCACGATGGGCCGCACGGAGATTGACATGCAGGAATCGGGTCCGCAGTTTGTGTCCGTGGAGGACACGGTCTGCGCCGTGCATGCCTCACACGGGACGGTGGAGCCGGTGGCGCCTGGCCTGCTGTCCGAAGTGGCCATCGTCAGCAGGCTGGCCCAAAAAGTGGTGGGTGACTCCGTGCAGGCGGACTGGGCCGGGTTCGAGAAGAACTACGACCTCATCCGGGACCACATCTCGCACGTGGTCAGCGGCTGCGAGGACTACAACCGGAAGATCCGGCAGGACGGCGGTTTTGTGCTCCCGAACGGGCCACGGGATTCGCGGACGTTCACCACCCCGACGGGCAAGGCCATGCTCACCGTAAACGAGCTCGAACATATGGAGCGGCCGGCCGGAACGCTGATCCTGCAGAGCATGCGCTCGCACGACCAGTTCAACACCACGATCTATGGCAACAACGACCGCTACCGGGGCATCAAGAAGGGCCGCGAAGTGGTGTTTGTCAGCCCTGGGGACCTCGCCGAACTGGGACTCAGCGACGGGCAGCACGTGGATATCCACGGCGTGTACCAGGACAACGTGGAGCGGGTGCTGCGGAACTTCCGGGTGGTCTCCTACCCCACGGCGGCCGGCTGCGCGGCAGCCTACTACCCTGAGGCCAACGTGCTGGTGCCGCTGGACAGCGTGGCCGAGGGCAGCCAGACGCCGGCGTCGAAGGCAGTCATCGTCAGGCTGGAGCCCGTAGCCGGTGGTTGAGCCTGTCGAAACCCCCTACTGACCGGTGTCCGCCCAGCCCCCAGCCGCCGGGCCGCCGTCGTGCCCGTCCTCGCACAGCCGGAAGGCGACGTCGGCCGCCTGGGTGACTGCCGCCGTCGACTTTTCCTTGGATCCGGCGCTGCCGTTGCCGGCGGCGAGCCCTGCGGCGTACCCCACCAGGAACGTGGTGACCGGTGCAGCCGCATGGATCACCGAGCCGGCAGACTTCCTGGCCAGATCAAGGAGGAGTTCCTGATCCACCTCCAGGTCCAGGATCTGCAGTGCCTGCGCCAGTCGCTGGGTCCACTGGTCCAGGACCTGGGCTTCGTTCTCGTCAACAGTCATGTTCGCTCCTAGGTTGCCGGTTCGCTGCTGGTGGGCGGCAGGGGGAGTCCTTGCCCATTGCCCACGACACTACAAGGCCTGGGCGGCTGCGTCACCGGGCTGCGGCAGCGTCCTTGACACTCCGTTTTGCCCTGAGGAACATCGAAGGTGCCGGGGCAGCTGGCGGTCTCTTTGGAGTTCAGTTGCTGACCGGCCCCGTGAAGGGACGTGGGATGCAGGCAGCCGTTCATTGTTTCAGCTCCTCCGGCCTTGCGGTCGCCGTGGCAGCGGCCGCGCTGGTGGCCTCGCTCGCAGGCTGCACCAGCGCCCCGGATCCGCCAGATCAGCAGTCCCCGACTGTTCAATCCACGACGACGGCGTCCGCCACTGCCCCGGCGCCGCGGGCTTTTGTGGGAGTGCTGGAAAAGTACAGCGCGGACACGCGCGCAGGGGGAGCGACGGCCGTCATCATCCAGCTGAAGTCAAGGCTGGGCGAATGGTCCTCGGCCGAAGGCGTCCGCAGCCTTGAAACCCAGGAACCCGTGCAGTTGAGCGACCAGACCCATATCGGCGACATCACCACCACCATGGTGGCGGTGTCCGTCATGAAGCTGGTGGAGGAAGGAAAAGTCCAGCTGGATGACCCTATCCAGAAGTACCTGCCGGACTTCGAGAACATCATCAAGCCGCCTGGACCCATCACCATTCGCAGCCTCCTCAGCCACCGGTCCGGTATGCCCGACTATTGGGTATCGCCCATCCATATAGGTGACGGGCCCTTCACCCATGAACAACGTGTGTCGTTCGTTGCGGGCATGCCTTGGACCGGCGGATCGGGCAGCCTGTACAGCTACTCCGCCACGAATTATTCGGCGTTAGCCCTCCTCGTCGAGAAGCTGCGGGGCAAGGACATCGGAGCGGTCATTCACGACGACAACGTGGTGCCCTTGGCGCTGCAGGACACGCTGATGACGGGGGAGGAGCCGGGCCCGCAGCGGATGCTCCACGGCTACACCCGGACGGAGACCGGCGAGCTGGAGGACAAGGCTCTAGTTCCATTCCACAACGGTTCCCCCGATACCGGGATGATTTCCACCATCCCGGAACTCAACACCTATTTCGCTGCCCTGCAGAAAGGGACGCTGCTGACGCTCCAAAGCGTGCAGGAGATGCATCATTTAAAGTACGAAACGTTCGGCCTTGGCCTCGTCAGGCAGTACGACGAGTGCTCCAACAATGACTATTTCGGCCATATCGGCGTGGTGCGGGGATACGCGGCACTCGCGCTTATCAGCGCAGACGGGTCCCGGCAGGTGGCCATGGCGGTGGCCCGTGAACCCGTCCCGGACCCGGTTGGTTTCGAAGACTGGCGGTCGCTCGAGATGGCCGAAGCAGCCGTGAACGCGCTCAACCTTGCCTGTTAGCGGGAGACGAAATAAGGGCGGGGGTACCGAGGTTAGGCTGTACAGGAAGCCGAACCGAGGAGATCCCGTGCACGATGTCACCATCCGCCACAACTCGGAGCGCCAGCGCTTCGAAGTGCTGACCGGCGGGAACGTCATTGGTAAAGCCGTGTACAAGGAGTACGACGGCGGCGGCTCACCGCAGCGGATTTTCTACCACACGGTGATCAATGAGGAATACGGCGGCCAGGGACTTGCGGGCAAGCTCGCCAAGGTGGCGCTCAATGAAACGGTTGACGAGGGCCGCGCCATCGTCCCGGTCTGCCCTTTCATCAAGAAGTACCTTCGCAAGCACCCGGATTATGCGGCGGCCGCGGTGGCCATCACGCCGGCGCACCTGGAGTTCCTGAACACTGCCTTGGCTCCGCGGGCCCGGGCGTAGCGGTCAGTTGCCGGCTGCGCTCAGCCGAGCCGGGCGTTGCGGACTAGGAAAAGTGCACGGGTTGCGATGCCGCCGCCGGGCTTATCGTGGAGGTATGGACTCGCCAAAGGTGCAGCTGTACCTGGATATCACCGCTAAAGGCCTGTGCCTGCTGGGCGTCGCGCTGATGATCTTCGGCCAGGGTGGATGGTTCTACGTGGGCGTCGCCACCGTGGTCCTGGGCGTGCTGTTCATCGGCGCCTCGCTGATGGCCACCCGCAACCTGCGGCACAGGGGATGGGACGGCAGAAACCGGCCAACAGCCGGATAGCCCGCCCCACCCCCTCGCCCGCCAGTCCCGCCGGAGCCACACGGAGCGGCACCCAGTCCTCGCCGACGGTAGCGTCCCTAGGCCTGGGCCGGGTCCAGTGGCCGGGGAGCGATCGGCTGGTCGTTGGCCGTCAGGTCGATGCCCATGTCCTTGGCGAAGACCAGCCGGGTGTCCTTGTAGATTCCGGGGTGGTTCTCATCCAGCTCAAAGACCCGGGCGCCGCGCAGGCGATTCCGTTCAGCGCCGGGGAGCCCATAGGCGCCGAATCCGGTTCCGGGGGCGTAGCCGAGCTGCACCCCGTAGTAGTTGCCCACGTAGGTATTGACGTGATCGTGGCCCACAAAGTAGCCGAGCACATCCCCGCGTTCCAGGAAGGCGCTGAACAGGCCGGAGTTGATGGGGCCGGGGCACTCGTCCTCGTTCCGTTCGCCGACGATGTTGTGCTTCGTGCGGGCCCGGGTGTGATCGGCGTCCGTCCGCGAGTCGAGGCTGGCGAACCACATGTTGCGGTGCTCGTGGAGCGCAATGTGGCCCCACATGAGGGAGGGGACCTTCTTGCCGTACTTCTGCTCGGTGGCGATGGACAGGCTGCGGTACCAGGTGACCTGGTCCATGCGTACCCAGTCCCAGTCGGGGTAGCCTTCGAAGTCCTGTCCATTGATGGCGTCCGGGGCATATCGGCCGGTGTCGATGAGCCACAGGCCGAAGGCCGGCTCCTTGGACTTGGCCGACTGCACGAGCAGCAGCGAGTTCGACGTCCCGGTGAGCCCCGGCGTGGAGTCGCCGTTCATGTTGAATTCGTAGGTCTGCAGAAACTGCAGCATTTTGGCCTCGGTCATGCCCGTCCGTGCCACGGAATCTTCGTCGTGGTTGCCGAACGTGACGGCCCAGGGGATCTGCCGGTGCTCCATGGGCTGGACCACGTGGTTGAGTGCCTGCTTGACCTCCAGCTCAGAGTCGCAGCCGCCGTTGATCACATCGCCGTTGATCACCACGAAGTCCGGCTTCTCCGCGTCCAGGGTCTTGTCCATGAGCTCGATGGTGCGGCGGTCCGTTTGCTCGTCGTCCTGGGTGTCGTTGAACTGGATCACTTTGAAGCCGCCGTCTGGGCGGAATGCGAGGGTGGGCTTGGGTGCCTTCGCTCCCGGTGCCGCGTAGCTTCCGGCTGCTGCGGCCACTGTCAGTCCCAGCGCGCCAAGGGTTCCGGCGGCGGCCAGCGCGGCCCGCCGGCTGAGGGTGGGCTGGTGGATTCCGGTGGTCATCGATGCCTCTTTCACTGATGCGGCCGTACCTCCGGCCGTCGATCCTGCGACAGTACGCAAGACAGGTATCGGGTTCCGGAACACTTGGTGAACGCCACATGCGGGACTCGCTGAATATCGGCTCCCTCCACCTACGATTGCGGCATGTCAACTTACGAAGTCACTCGCAGCGCCCTTATTCCTGCCCCTGCGGAACACGTGTTTCCGCTGGTCAACAGCTTCCTGGAGTGGACCAAATGGTCGCCCTGGGAGAACGTGGACCGGGAACTCAACCGCTCGTATTCGGGCAGTGACGCCGGTGTGGGGGCCAAGTATGCCTGGAGCGGCAACCGCAAAGCAGGCAGCGGAAACATGGAGATCGTCGAGTCGGATGCTCCCCGGAGTATCAAGGTCCGCCTTGAGTTCACAAAGCCGTTCAAGGCTGTGAATCCCACCACGTTTACGTTCACACCGGCCGACGGCGGGACCCAGGTCACGTGGCGGATGACCGGCGAGAACAAGGGGCTCGCGAAGATTTTCGCCATGATCGTGAACATGGACAAGATGGTCGGCGGCGACTTCGAGCGCGGGCTGGCCGCCCTCTCGGCCGCCGCGACGGTCAACAAGGCTTGACCCGGCGCTGCTGACGCCGGCGCTTGCCCGGCGTCAGCCGTTGAGGATCTGCTCGCGCAGAATATCGGCGTGCCCGCAATGCTGGGCGAACTCCCGCAGCACATGCAGGTACACCCAATGCAGCGGGAGCGGGCCGCGGCGGTTGCCGCGCAGCACGTCGTCGAGCTCCAACAACGACGTCGCCTCGCGCGATGCCTCGCAAGCCTCCCGGTGCGCGCGACGGACGCTGGCGATGGTGTCCTGGTCCGTGAGGATGAACGACTCGTCAGGTGTTGGGCGCGCACGGGCTGGCGGATGGCGTTCTCGGCGAACGCGGCTGAAGGAGCAGACATCCCCGAAGTATTGCAGGCAGGGGTCGCGGGCAATGCGCCGCTCGCTGGGGAAGGCCCGACGTCGGCCGCTCACCCATGGTGATCGCCGCGCCGCGCGCCTATGGTGAAGTCATGTCTGATTCCTTTTCGTCCTTCGTGGACACCTTCAAAAACATTGGCGTCACCAAGGCCTATGGCCCGGCCGTCCAGGTGGGCGGGGAAGAAATCATCCCGGTTGCACTGGTGTCCTTCGGGTTCGGGGGAGGCGGCGAAGCCGGTGACGGTGCCTCCGGCGGGGGTGGCGGCGGAATGGTGCTGCCGCTGGGTGTGTACCGGACCGTCGGCGGCCGCGCGGCGTTTCGCCCCAACACAGTGGTCACCCTGATGTGCCTGGTCCCGGTGATCCTGGCCGCCGGCGCAGCTGGGGCCCGGGCTATCCGCGCCGCGCGGTCCTAGCCGTACTGCCCGGTCAGAAGCCTGCCCCGCAGCCTGCCCAGAAGCCCGCCTGACCGGAGGGGCGACTAGCCGGAGACTCTGCGGTCGCGCGCCTGGCGTGCCAGCCGGATGAATCCATAGACGAAGACGGCCTCGATCAGCACCATCAGCCCGAGCAGCAGCCACTGCCCCTGCGCGATGAAGACCACCGCGCCGGTGAGGACCAGCATGGTTCCCAGCGCCAGCGCGTACACGGCGAAGCCGAGGGCCACTTTGGCGCTGCGCACACCCGTCCGGAAGCCAAAGCCCACCGGTTCGCCGCCGGGATAGCCGGCCACACGGTCCGGGACTGCGGGCTTGAGCCTGTCGAATTCCGCCCAGGGATCCGGGTCCTGATTGCTCATGCTTCCATTATCCCGCGGTTCCCGGCCCACTTGCGGCCGACGGATTCTGCTCAATCATTCGACGGCGGCATGCGGGCCGCCCCGGAAATCCAGCCCTGCCGACAGGGTGGGAGTGGATGATTGAGCAGAATCCGACGCGAGGCCCAGGCGCGCGGGGTTGCTCGATCAGGTCTGGTGGCTAAACCACCTGGTTGGGGACCAGAAGTGACAGGTTAACCGGGGTGAGCGGCTCGTAGATGGCGGGTTCCTGGTGGGTAACCACGACGGCGTCGCTCACCACGTCTGCCAGCCGGCCGTGGCGCGCGTAGGCCTGCCGCTGCAGCCTGGCGCCGGTTCCGTTGGCGAAGATCCGGTGCAGGGATTCCTCGACGTAGGCTGCATCGCCCGCCTCGACCAAGGCGTCGCGGACATGGTGGTGGAGCGCGGCGATGACATTGCGCGCGGACTCCGGCTTGTGGGTCAGCGGGTGGAGCAGTTCGCCCTGGATTCCCCACCGGCTGGCCAGCCAGGCCCCCTGGCGCAGGATGATGGCCGGAACCATGTCCGGCTCCTGGCCGGATTTCCATTCCCGGGCAGCGGTCTCCACCAGGCCCCGCACCAGGGCGGCGATCAGGACGGTGTCGCGGGGATCGAGGCAAACATCGGAGACCCGGATCTCCACGGTGGGGTGGCGGGCGGAGAGGCGGGCGTCAAAATCAGGGTTGTTGACTACGCCCGTGGCAGCCAGGTCCGCCACGCGCTGGTGGTAGGCCTGCGCCGAGCCGAAGATTTCCGTCGGCCCGGCCGAGGACCAGCGATTCCAGGCCTGCGTGCGGAAGCTTGCATAGCCGCTGTCAGCGCCGTCCCAGAACGGTGAATTGGAGCTTAACGCCATCAGCGGCGGCAGCCAGGACCTGATCCGGTCCAGGATTGCGACGCCTTCCTCATCGGAGTCGACGGAGACATGGATGTGGCATCCGCAGGTCAGCTGCTCACGGGCTGTCAGGGCGAACTTTTCCAGCAGCGCGTCATAGCGGGGGTTGCTGGTGGAATGGGGTGTCACTGCCAACGGGGACGTGGCAAGCGCGGCGATTCTGGCGCCGACTTTCCGGGCAAGCGAGTCCGCGTAGGCGCGGCCTGACAGGATTTCGGCGGAGAGTCCGCTCAGGGTGCTGTGCGGGTGGGTGATCACTTCGAGCTGTTCCTGGTGAAGCTCGACGGCGAGCGCCGGGTGCGTGGAAAGGTCCGCCGGTTCGCCCGGGTCCTGGAGGCGCAGCAGGTCTGCTGCCAGGGGCAGGGGACTGCCGTTGGAGGGATCAACGATCAGGAATTCTTCTTCAACACCAAAAGTACGCACTAGCTAAGTGTGCGGCAACAACAGCGGCCCCGGATGCCATACTTGTTCCCGGCATCCGTGGGGCCTCCGGGAGGGACGCTCGAAGCGGTAGAAATCCCCTATATCCGCGAGTGCCCTTTCAGTTCCATAATGGCCACATAGGCTTCGGGGATCCTCTCGCTGATGATGGCTGGCGCGGCGCAGGAGAGTCCCAGGTGGCCGCTCCGGCACTTGGCGTAACGGGCGGCCACGCGGCACCGGACAACGGGGTTCCGGAACCGCCTCCGGGGGAGAGCATCGCCATCAACGCGAAAGCAAGGCACAAAGGAAATCATCATGCTCAAGGATCGAACCATTATGGCTGTTCTCGCTGCGAAGGACATCAACAGGGCGAAGGATTTCTATCGGGACAAGCTGGGGCTGGAACCGTCCGATTCCATGGAGGACGACAGCCTGTTTTACAGCGGCGGCAACGGAACGGGTTTCCTGATTTACCAGACGGAGAATGCCGGGACGGCCAAGAACACCCAGATGGGCTGGGAAACGGACAACCTCGAAGCCGAGATGGAGGAACTGCGGGGCCGCGGGGTCGTCTTTGAAGACTACGATTTCCCCGGCCTGAAGACGGAGAACGGCGTTGCGGATAACGACTGGGGGAAGTCCGCCTGGTTCCTGGACAGCGAAGGGAACATTCTCAACATCTCCCAGCGCAAGTAGCCAGCCGCAGGGCTGATTGGCGCACGAAGGGGCCGCACTTGCCGCGAAGGCAGGTGCGGCCCCTCGCGCCACGCTCAGGAATAGCGCGTCACGCTCAGGAATAGAATGGGTGCCATGGGCTCCGTTGACATTCCTTGGCCGATCTTCCTGAGCCGGACCGCGGCTGCCTGCAACATGTGATCGATGTTGCAAGGGCCGTTGTGCCGGAGGCCGAGCAGGGGATGAGCTACGGGATGCCGGCCCTGAAATTTGAGGGAAAGCCTCTCGTGGGCGTCGTCCGGGCAGGCAAGCACCTCTCCGTCTTCCCGTTTTCCCCGGCGGTGATTGACGCCGTCGCCGGCCGGCTTGAAGGGTACTCCCTGTCCAAAGGGACCATCCGGTTCACGGCGGCGCATCCCCTCCCCAACGACGTGCTGGAGGACATCGTCCGGCTGCGCCGTGCCGAGATCCTCAAGTAGGGCCGGCGCCGATCAGTGTTTGGACAATTCCGGAAGCAGCCCGAGCTGTCCCAGGAAGTCCATCTGGTCAAAGTAGAAGTGGTGCGATGTGATCTGGCCACCCTCCACCCTGGCGATGTCGCAGCTTCTGACCCTGACCTGTTTGCCCGTGGCCGGCAGGGTTTCGCCGGAAGGCAGGCTCAACGGCCCGGTGTTGGTTCCGGCGACGAAACCCTCATCGATAGCCACATTCCCGGCCCCATGCTTATCGGCGTACTCATACGTGACGTCCGGCAGCGCTTCCCAGAAATGGAAGAGGTAGTTGGTGATTCCCTCCCGCCCGGTGAGCTCGCCTTCATCAGGAGTAAAGGCCACGGCGTCCTCGGCGTAGCACCCCGCTAGTGTTTCCTTGTCCTTTGCTGCCATGGCCGTGGTTAAGCGGTCCATGACCTCGCGTGCCTGTCCCATTTCGACCTCCATGTGTTGAGGGCGGCCGCACGGAAGCGTGGGCCGCTTCGTGATTTGTCCCTGCAATCACAGGCGCCATTTTAAGTACACGTCCGCCGTAGAGGAGTGTCAACGAACGGGGATGCCCTCTGTGAATACCGCGGAGGAAGAGGCAGCCAATGGGCACGGAAACAGTTGAGGCAGTTCTCCATGACGGCTCAACCATCCCCGTCACGGTTCAGGGAGACGGACCCGGAGTCCTCCTGCCGGTCAGCCTGGCGCCCCACACCGCGGCGGAGGCGGAGACGCTGCGCCAGTGGGGCGGGGACCCGGACCTGGGACCAAACCTCATCAACGGACTGGCACCAACCAACCGGGTGATAGCCGCGTACTACGAAGCGCACCGCATGGCCCACCCGGCGCCGCAGACGCTTCACCCCGGGGAACATCGCGAAGGATCTGCTGGCAATTGCCGATGCCGCCGGCGTCGACCGTTTTGCCTACTACGGCTACTCCTGGCTGGCGCTGTGCGGCCTGCAGCTCGCACTCCGCACCGACCGTCTGCGGGCGCTCGCCTTGGGCGGGTTCCCGCCGCTCGAGGGTCCGTACCGAAGCATGCTGGCCGTCACCCGCGCCCCGCACGCCATGTCCGTGGAAAAGGCCGGCGAACCGGCAGGCCAGGTCACGGAACCTGAACCGGGCGACTGGGATTCGGTGTCGGTCCAGACCACCGAGGCGCAGACGCAGCAGTTCGTCACCCTGTACGAAGCGCTGCAGGACTTTGACGATTCCGCCGCAGTGCTCCCGGGGGACCTGCCCAAACTCGCGTTCGCCGGCGCCGAGGACCAGATTGACTACAAACCGGTCTGGGGCGGAGTGCGGGTGTCCATCGGGGAGCCCCTGGCGAGGCATCAAGCGTCCCTGACCAAAGCCGGGTGGGACGTCCGCGTCCTGCCGGGCCTGGATCACATGGGCGCGATGCACAGTGTCGACCATTCCTGGCCGGCAGCGACCCGCGGATCATTGCCGTGGACGCCAACCATGAAGTGGTGGGTCTCGCCGACTCGGGTCCCGCACGGGATGAGGACGGCCCGGAGGCGCTGGAACTGTATTCGCTGTACACACTCCGGCGGACGCACGGAAGCGGGCTGGGGGCCGCGTTGCTGAGCGCGGCCATCGGTGAGAGTCCGGCTTATCTCTGGGTGCTGGAGAACAATCCCCGGGCGCAGGCCTTCTACCTCAAACACGGCTTTCGCCCTGACGGCACGCGCGGCCAGCTGCCACCCGAGTGGGAAGAGCTGCCCAAAATCCGCATGGTCCGTCCGGCGAGGGCCCGGTCATGACTATGCGGACAGGATCCTTACCGGATAAGGGGTTGCTACCGCGCTGGGCCAGGATCGCCGTCGCCGTTTATCTGGCGGTGACGGTTGCCGCTGTCGGGGCTTCGCTCGTCACCGGTTCCTTCGAAACGGGGCTGGATGCCGTGTTCCGGGAGCGGCTGTGGCTGGCCGTGGTGGTTCTGACGCTGCCCGTTTCGGCGGCGTATTTCGCCGTGGTCTTCCTCCTTGATTCGTCGGGTCCGCCGCCGCAGGGTGGGTTGAGGCCGACGACGGTTATCCACTACCTGGGATTCCTCGCCCTTGCGGTGGTCAACGCAGCGCTCTTCCGGTGGATGGTCCTGAGCATCCGGAAGCCGGTTCCAGCCGCCAGGCCTCTCGCTATGCCTCAGGTTCCGGGGGTGACAATTCACGGGGTCACCCGGAACGTTCGGCACCTCTGGTGGACCGTGCCCCTCGCTGTCCTGCTGAGCTTTCCGCAGTGGCTCGTGGCGGGTCTTGCCTGGTGCGGGATCAGCGGCTGCAGCGGTGGAGGCTTCGGGGTGTCCACCGGTACCGAATGGTTGGCGGTCACCATGAGCGTGGTGAACGGGTTGATTCTCACGGTGGCTGTTTTTGCAGTGCGCTGGCTGTATCCCACGCGGAGGCGCGCCCTCATTGCCCTGGCGGCCGGAACGCTGTTCGGGCTTCTGGGGGCTGCCGTCACGCACGGGTAGCACCGCAGGACGGTGAGTGAACGGCCCTCGGCAACGCCGTCAATCGTAGGTACGGTTGCGTCATGCAAAAGATATCGATTGAGGCTTTGGCCCGTCAGCAGATCGCTGCCGCTGTTGCGGCACCGAGCGGGCGGGCAGCCGATACAGCGTTCGGCGGGCATGAGAAGAAACTGCGCCAGACCGTCATGGCCTTCCGTGCCGGCACGCAGCTCAGCGAGCACCAGAACCCCGGCGAGGCAACGGTCTACGTGCTGAAGGGATCGGTCTGGCTGAGGGCTGGCGGGGAGTCGTGGCAGGGCAAAGCCGGAGACCTGCTGATCGTGCCGGACGGGCTGCACAGCCTGGAAGCGGAAGAGGACTCGGCGGTGCTGTTCACGGTGGTCAAGACCGACCGGTAGCGCTGGGCTGGTTAACTGGCAGGAAAGTCGAGAGAAGGAGCACCCATGTCCGGTTTGCCCGCATCACCGAAACTACGGGTGAGTCTGCCCAGCCAGAACCTGGTGGACGCACTCGAGCCGTCCGCCGGCGTCGAACTCTTCCTGTGGGACCTGACCGGCCCGGCGCCGGCGGAGCAGTTCGACATTGTGGTGCCGCCCTACATGGGCGGGGTGGGGGCGCTGGCTGCGCTGGACTCCGTGGGCGTCGGCCTGGTGCAGAGCCAGCTGATCGGTTACGACGGCGTCGAGGCGGTGCTGCCCGCGGGGTGCCTTTTCGCCAACGCGGCGGGAGTGCATGAGACGTCGACGGCGGAACTTGCGTTGGGCATGATCATCGCCAGCCAGCGGGGGATCCCGGACTTTGTGCGGAATTCGGCGACGGGAACCTGGGACCACCGCGAGCGCCCTAGCCTGGCCGACAGGCGGGTGCTCCTGGTGGGTTATGGGGGAGTGGGGAAGGCGGTTGAGGCCCGGCTGCTGCCGTTCGAGACCGAGGTGACGCGGCTGGCCAGCCGCGGCCGCGACGATGAGGGCGGCAGGATCCACGGGATTGATTCCCTGTATGAGCAACTGCCGCTCCACGACATTGTGGTGGTCAGTGTTCCCCTGAGCGAGCAGACCCGGCACCTGGTTGACGCCCGGTTCCTGGCGGCGATGCCGGACGGCGCACTGCTGGTGAACGTGGCCCGCGGGCCGGTGGCCGATACCGAGGCATTGCTGCGCGAGACGTCGTCCGGCAGGCTCCGGGCCGCCCTGGACGTGACGGATCCGGAACCGCTGCCGCGCGATCATCCCCTGTGGACCGTGCCCGGTGTCCTCATCACCCCGCACGTGGGCGGGGCCAGCTCGGCCATGCTGCCGCGGGTGGCGCGGCTGATCCGGAAGCAAATCGGTTTGTTGCAGGCCGGGCAGGAACCGGTGAACGTGGTGCTGGGCGGGCTTGCTGGGCGTACATCCGGTTAAGACTCAGGCGAGGACTTACAGGACCGTCAGCCCCGTTGAACCTGTACGGGCGTTTCCGTGGGTGCCTGTTCCGCCCTGTGCAGGAAATCTCGCAGTACCTCCTGGTAGCGCTCAGGTTCCTCGAGATGGGGCATATGGCTGCTCTCCTCGAAGATGACCAGCTCCGATCCCGGCACCAGGCTGTGGTACCAAGCCGCGTCCTCCGGCCGAATCTCATCGTGACGGCCGCACAGGAACAGTGTAGGAACCGTTAGTTCACCCAGGCGACCGGTCACGTCATAGTCCTTGTGGATGCCTGTGATCTGGAATTCGCTCGGCCCCTGCATCCGCTCATAGATAGCCTGGTTCAGTTGGCTAAAAGTCCGCATCAAAGAATCCGGCCACGGGTCCAGCCGGCAGACGTGTCGAAGGTAGAACTCCATCGTGGCCGCCTGGTATTCATCGGAGTCCGTAGTTCCTGCGGCCTCGTGCCGGTCCAGCACAGCGCGGACATCCGCGGGCAGGGCCGCGCGCAGTGCCGCTGCACCGACGGCGTAGCGGGGCAGGCTCAGGCATGGATTCGCCAGGACCAGGCTCGCCAGCCTCTCCGGCGTCCGGAGGGCGTACTCGGTCGCGATGATCGTCCCCCAAGACTGGCCGAGCAGGTGGACGCGACCCAATGCGAGGCCGTCAAGGATCCTGCCAAGTTCGTCAACCAGGCGCTCGTTGGTCCACATTTCGATATCGTCGGGCGCATCCGATTTTCCCGCCCCGAGTTGATCGTAGAAAACCACCGGCCGCTCATCGGCCAGGGCCTCCAACGGCTCGAGATAGTCATGGGTGGCACCTGGGCCGCCGTGAACAATGACCAGCGGTGTGTGCTGACCGTCGCCGACGACCCGGTACCAGACACTGCCGCCGGGAACCTCCAGCCGGTCCTCCCGAACGTTTTCTCCAGCGGCCATGATCCACCCCGAAATGAGTAAGTCGGCGCGCGAGCAGCGCCACCTGCTTCCGATTAGACTCCGCATCCCCGTGCAGGTCAACAGACCGCGCTGGGCGGGAACGAGAGCCTTGGCTGGCGGGGCTGCCCCTAATTGAGGGAACGGAAGAACGCCGCCGCATCTTCCGCGACCTGCTCCGGGGCGTTAGCGCGCGTCAGCCGTCGAACAGGCCCCGCACGTCATCCGCAGTCAGTGCTGAGGCGAACATCGCGTCGTCGTCCAGCACGGCGGTGAACAGCTTGGCCTTTCTCTCCTTGAGCGCCATGACTTTCTCCTCGATGGTGTCCTTGGCCACCAGCCGGTAGACCATGACGTTCCGGTTCTGGCCGATCCTGTGGGTGCGGTCAACGGCTTGCGCCTCTGACGCGGGGTTCCACCATGGGTCCAGCAGGAATACGTAGTCCGCCTCAGTCAGGTTCAGGCCGAATCCGCCTGCTTTGAGGCTGATGAGGAACACGGGTGCGCTTCCGGACTTGAACTGATCGATCACGTCGCCGCGCCGGCGGGTCTTGCCGTCCAGATAGGCGTACTCGATGCCTTCAGCGTCGAGCCGCGCCGCGGCCTTGCCAAGGAATCCGGTGAACTGGCTGAAGATCAGGGCGCGATGTCCCTCCGATACGATGTCGCCGAGTTGCTCCAGCAGGGCATCAAGTTTGCTGGACGGGACGGAGGCGTATTTCTCGTCCACCAGGGACGCGTCCAAGCTGAGCCTGCGCAGCATGGTGAGGGATTTGAAGATCGCGAAGCGGTTCTTGTTCATATCATCCAGCAATCCCAGGACTTTTTGCCGTTCGCGCTGCAGGTGCCGCTGGTAAATCGTGCGGTGCCGCGGCGCCAAATCCAGCTCCAGCACCTGTTCCTGCTTGGCGGGAAGATCCTTGGCCACAAGGTCCTTGGTGCGGCGCATCATCAGAGGCCGGATCCGCCGTCGTAGTTGCGCCAGTTTCTCCGCGTCCCCGTCTTTCTCCACCGGCTTCTGGTAGTAGTCGGCGAAGTTCCTCGACGACGGAAACAGCCCGGGAGCGGTGATGGAGAACATGGACCACAGCTCCATCAGGTTGTTCTCCATGGGTGTCCCCGTGATGGCGAGCTTGAACGGGGCGGGGAACCGGCGGGCATTCTGGCTGGCCTTGGTGGCCGGATTTTTCACAAACTGCGCCTCGTCCAGCAGCAGCCCCGCCCATTCCTGGGCCGCGTAGGCCTCGTAGTCCAGCCGGAACAGTGTGTAGGAGACAATCACGACGTCGGACTCTGCAGTGAGTGCCGCGGGATCCGTTCCGCTGCGCTGCAGCGTGTCGGTGACGGCGGTGACGCGCAGCCCGGGGGAAAACCGCCCGATTTCCGCGGCCCAGTTGGGCACCACCGAGGTAGGGGCGACCACCAGGAAAGGGTGGCGTGCGGCTTCGTCCCGTGCCGGTGCGCCGATGCCGTTTTTCGCGTGGCAGATCAGGGCTATGGCCTGCAGTGTTTTGCCCAGGCCCATATCGTCCGCGAGCACGCCGCCCAGGCCCTGCTCCCACAGGAAGGCCAGCCAGTTGAAGCCGTCCTGCTGATAGGGGCGCAACGATGCGACGAGGCCCGCCGGCTGCGGCACGTCCAGCATCTCCGAGAACCGCAGCAGCCCTCCGACGCTCCGCCGCCAGGAATCGGCCTGTTCGGCGGTGGTTGCCAGTTCCTCGAACTCGTCCCAGAGGCCGGCCTGGTACCGGCTGATCCGCAGGGGCCCCTCGTGGTCCTGCAGGGCCCTGGCTTCCTCGATCAGGCGGCGCAGCCGGAGGAATTCGGGCTGGTCGAGCCGGAAGTAGCTGCCGCTGGCCAGCATCAGGTGTTCATCGCCGGCGGCCAGGGCGCGGAACAGCAGGTCAAAGGGGATTTCTTCCCCGCCCAGGGTGACGGTGACGCCCAAATCAAACCAGTCGCCGTCGTCCGTTCCCTTGGTGCTGACGCTGACCAGCGGACTGTCCGTCAGCTCGCTGTAGTCCGGCGCCGGGCCCGAGGTGACTACCCGCACGTGCTCGAACTGTTCCAGCGCGGGCAGCGCATCGGTAGTGAACCGGGCGGCGGCGACGTTCCTGAGCACAGTGGGCTCGACGCTGCCGGGGTGGCCGGACGGCTGGTCCGGGAATTGCTCCTGCCAGGCGGACGGAAACGGGGCCAGAACCCCGGCCACCTGCGCCAGGAGTTGGGACTCGAACGTGTGGTCGCGGTATCCGTTGCCGGCGTCGGGCAGCGGCTGGCGGGTGACGGTGGCCGCGGACGCGTACTCCCAGTGCCAGTGAAGCTGCAGTGTGGCGGAATTATGGGTGGCGGTCAGGACCAGCTCCGGCGGCAGGATCTGCGGAAGTTCCACGGAGGCATCGCTGGAGATGACATCGGTGGCCTGGGCCAGTTGCGGGAAGCTGGCTCCCAGGAAGGCGTCGCGGGCCTCCGCCGGGACCCGCAGTTCGGTTCGGTGCATGATCAGGGGCCGGAGGGCTTCCGGTACAGGCCCCGCGCTCGGGGCGAGGTGGAAGCCCCGGGGCGCCTTGGATGTGCCCGGACCGGTGGCGGAATCCCACCAGAACACTCCGTGGCCGGGCTGGCCGATCATGCCCAGGGCCCGGCGGTCCGGTGAACTGGCGTCACAGTTCACCCCGACGTGCGCGGCCAGCCGCAGTCCGCCGTCGTGATCGCTAAGATCCAGTGACAGGCTGACAGGGTCATGAATTACGACGACGTCGCCGGACTTTGCGGCGACCAGCGCCACTCCGACGTGGCGGGCTTCAGCGAGGAGCTGCCAGAGCAACGGGCTGTGGAATTGGTCCAGGGGAAGGTGCGTGCTGGTTGCCTGTGAGCCTTCAATGGCGTAGACGGCGGCGAAGGTCCGCATCCAGCGGACCTGTTCCGGCTTGAAGGCTTCGCGTGGGTAGCCGTAGTAGTGGGAACGCCCGAAGGTATCCCAGCGGAGTTGGCCAGCCACCCACTTGCCTTTGACCCCAAGTTTTACGGGCCGGGCCGTCAGGCTAATGGCAGAGGCCGATTGATTTTCCCAGGGATCGTGGAGTCCGTGCTGGGACCAGGTCCGGCCTGGTGCCGTTTCCTGCAGATCCAGCTGCACGCCGAGCTGGAGTGGGGGTGTGGTGGCGGCAGAGCTGACGCCGGGGTTGAAGGCTGTGTGGCGGGGAGTTGGCTGCGGGTGAAGAATGCTGTGGAGCTGCCGCTGCCAGGGATCGGGAGGGGACTTCTTTGGTGCCTTCGCACGGGCCGGGGCAGGGGCCCGGGCAGCGGCGGCGGGAATGACCAGAAGCGGCGGCTGCTCCATCACGGGCCCGCTGCTGATTTCCAGGAGCAGCGCGGCCACATGCTTGCAGTTGTACTCCATAGGGCAGGAGCAATTGCCCCATTCCAGGCGCAAACCGTTGATGCCGTTCTTGAACGAGGCCCTGGTCCGATACGGGGCGCTGCGGTTGCCCTGGACCTTGCCTTTCAGCTCCAGTTTCTGGGGATCCCACTCGACGCCTGAGACGGCGCCCTTTCGCGCATAGGTGCGGCCGCGGCTGAGCGAGGTGCCGCCCACCAGGGAGCTGATCACAGGGTCGGCGAGGTGTGGCGGGTGCGTCAAAGTCACCGGTTAAGGGTACCGGCCGTACGGGTGAAGCTGCTCAAGGTTTCGTCCCTGGCCGCAACGGAAGCCGGAGAGATGACGAGTTGTACCTACAGGCGGCGGAGCTCTTGACGGCCAACCGGCCCCGGCAGGGGAGCAGATAAAGATAAGGGGTTCGGGCTATGGACCCTTCGGGCCGGCATGCCTAGACTGGCCGGACCCCCAACGCCAGGAAAACATCCAGCTGCTCAAGCAACGGGCAGGCCCTGCACGTGGGGATCCATCGCAACACTCATGATTCATGGCGGCCCCACCGGGCTTCGCCGTTCTGACCAGAGGAGAGCACTGATGACTGGGAACAAAGCCGTTGCCTACAAAGAACCGGGCAAGGTCGAACTGATCGACATCGACTATCCAAGCTTCGAACTCCAAGACGGCCCGGGCGTGAATCCGGCGAACGTGGGGCGCACAGTACCCCACGGGGTCATCCTGAAAACCGTGGCCACCAACATCTGCGGTTCGGACCAGCACATGGTCCGCGGGCGCACCACGGCGCCGCCCAACCTGGTGCTGGGGCACGAGATCACCGGCGAGGTGGTGGAGGTTGGTCCCGGCGTCGAGTTCATCAAAGTGGGGGACATCTGTTCGGTGCCCTTCAACATCGCCTGCGGCCGCTGCCGGAACTGCAAGGAACGCAAGACCGGCATCTGCCTGAACGTTAATCCGGACCGCCCCGGCAGCGCCTACGGCTATGTGGATATGGGCGGCTGGGTGGGCGGCCAGGCCAACTATGTGCTGGTCCCGTACGCAGACTGGAACCTGCTGAAGTTTCCGGACAAGGACCAGGCCCTGGAAAAGATCATGGACCTGACCATGCTGTCGGACATTTTCCCCACCGGCTTCCACGGCGCCGTGACGGCCGGGGTGGGCGTCGGCTCCACAGTGTATGTGGCCGGCGCTGGGCCTGTTGGCCTCGCAGCGGCCACCAGCGCGCACTTGCTGGGTGCCGCCGTCGTGATTGTGGGCGATCTGAACGAGGACAGGCTGAAGCAGGCGCGCAGTTTCGGGTGCGAAACGATTGACCTGAGCAAGGGCGGCCCGGCGGAGCAGATCGAGCAGATCCTGGGCGTCCCGGAAGTGGACTGCGGCGTGGACGCGGTGGGCTTCGAAGCGCGCGGCCACGGCCATGACGCCAAGGAGGCGCCCGCTACGGTGCTGAATTCGCTGATGGAAATCACCGCGGCCGGCGGTGCGCTGGGCATTCCCGGGCTGTACGTCACCGGCGATCCGGGCGGCGTGGACGAAGCTGCCAAGAAGGGTGCGCTGAGCCTGAGCCTGGGCACTGGCTGGGCCAAGTCGCTCAGCTTCACCACCGGACAATGCCCGGTGATGAAGTACAACCGGCAACTGATGATGGCCATCCTGCACGACAAGGTGAGCATCGCCAAGAACGTGAACGCGAAGGCGATCAGCCTGGAGGATGCGCCCAAGGGCTATGCCGAGTTCGACGCCGGAGCGGCCACCAAGTACGTCCTCAACCCGAACGGATACCTCAGCTGAGCGCCTGCCGGGCGGCCGCCGTCGTCGGGAATCACGACGGCGGCCGCTGGTTTGGTGCCTGACCTCAACCGAGCAAGCTGAGGAACGCCGTCGTATCTTCCGCCACTTGTTCCGGGCACTCCCACAGCACAAGATGTGCCATTCCGGGGTACACCTTCAGCGCGGAGCCGGGGATCCGGGTGGCTAGGGGTTTCCTGGTCGCTGCGTGACAGCAAGCCGTCCTGCGCGCCCCACAGGATCAGCGTGGGGGCGTTGATGGTTCCCGCTTCCGTGGGCGGGGTGGCCTCGCCCAGGCCGTTCAGGATGGCTTTCCACACGTGGGCTGGCATCCTGAGACCGTCGCGCACGCGGTCCTCGAGCGACCACCGCGGAACATCGTGCAGCAGGGCAAACCAGGTCAGGGAATCCCGGACCCAGCCCTCGTCGAGGGGGTCCGTCAGGCGGTCCACTTCGTCGGCGAAGGGTGCCCGCCCGTGGAGGCTCAGGCGACAGCCCACCAGCACCAGTGCGGCAACCTTTTGTGGATGGGAAATGGCGAGCTGCTGGGCGATGTAGCCGGAGGCTGGTCAGCCCGGTTATGAGTCCCCGGCGTCGGCATTGGAGTCAGCGACGCGCTGAACGCATTGCAAGCGCTTGCGTTACTGCGGAATGCTTGTCTAGCATAGGTTGCATGGTAGCAAACGTTGAATCAGTGGCGGAACGTGCTGGGGTCTCCATATCAACAGTCTCCCGTGCGCTGCGTTCCGTTCCGGGTGTTTCGACGGCAACTCGCAAGCGCGTGCAGAAGGCGGCCGATGAGCTAGGGTATTCGGCATCCCCGGCTGCGTCGCGTCTTGCGACAGGCCGGACGATGACCGTGGGCATCGTGGTACCGGTGCTGGCCAAGTGGTTTTTCGGAAAGGTTATTGGCGAGGCCACACACACGCTCCGGGAGGCCGGATTCGATGTGCTCCTCTACGAGCTCGCCACTGCCGGACAGCGTCAGAGGTTCTTCGGCACCGTGCATTTGCATGGCCGTACGGACGGGGTCATCATCATGGCCCTGCAGCCGAGCAGGGAGGAGCTGGAATCGCTCGCCTCCCAGGGGCAGGCGGTGGCTTTGCTGGGGGCTCAAGCGCAGGGCGCCGGATCGGTGTCTGTGGACAACGTCGGGGCCGGGCGGGCTGCTGTGAGGCATCTGTTGAACCTAGGCCATGAGCAGATAGCGTTCATCGGCATCCGTGATGAGGAGGGCAGCAATTTGGGCGGTGTGCCGCCCTTGGAGCGGCTGGTGGGATACCGGGAGGCTCTGGCCGAGGCCGGACTGACCCTGGACGTCGCCCTTGAACAATTCGATGAGAACAGTGTCGCTGGGGGCGCGGCGGCCATGTCCCGGCTGCTTGTCGCTGGACGCGCTCCGACCGCGGCTTTTGTAGCCTCCGATGAGATGGCCTTCGGGGTCCTTAAGGTCCTCCGCCAGGCAGGCCTGGAAGTTCCCCGGGATTTCTCTGTGGTCGGATTCGATAACCACGAGCTCTGCGACGTCGTGGGCCTGACAACGATGGACCACGAGGTGGCCGAACAAGGACAGGACGTCGCCCGGATCCTCCTGGAGGTCATGCATGGAGGGCAAGCGGCCAACCTTGCCCGTCCGGCACGCCTGGTGGTACGGGAGACCACCGCACCGCCCCGGGCCCTGCGCACAACACCTACCGCCCCGGATTCTCAGTATTCCGCCGGACACCCCGGCAAACTCTGAAAGGAAACTTTATGCAGTATCGCAAACTCGGCAACAGCGGCATGTACGTCAGCTCGATCGCGCTGGGCAACTGGGCCACCCACGGCGAAACCGTGGACCAGGACGTTGCCACGGCATGCGTGCGCAAGGCCCTGGACCTTGGCATCACCACTTTCGACACCGCCGACGCCTACGCAGGCACAAAGGCCGAAACGATGCTCGGCGAAGCACTCAAGGGTGTGCGCCGCGAGGGCATCGAGGTCATGACCAAGGCGTTCTTCCCAACCGGCACCGGGAAGAACGACCGTGGCCTGTCCCGCAAGCACGTCATGGAATCCATCAACGGTTCGCTGCGCCGCTTGCAGACGGACTACGTGGACGTCTATCAGGCGCACCGCTATGACTACGAGACCCCGCTCGAGGAGACGATGGGTGCCTTTGCGGATATCGTCCGTGCCGGGAAGGCCCACTACATCGGCGTCTCGGAATGGACCGTGGCGGAGATCCGCGCGGGCGCCGCGTTGGCGGGCGAACTGGGCATCCAGTTCGTCTCCAGCCAGCCGCAGTACAACATGCTGTGGCGCGTGATCGAACCTGAAGTGGTGCCGGTCTGCGAAGAGCTCGGGATCACCCAGGTGTGCTGGTCGCCGCTGGCCCAAGGCGTGCTGAGCGGCAAGTACGGTGCCTCCACCGTACCGGCCGGCAGCCGATTCACCGCCGACGACGGCGGGCTGAAGACTGAGCACAAGTTCATGCAACCCGAGGTGCTGGAGCGGGTGGAGAAGCTCAAGCCGATTGCCGCGGACCTCGGTGTGCCGCTGGCTACCCTGGCCGTGGCTTGGGTGTTGGCGAACCCCAACGTTTCCGCGGCGATTGTCGGCGCCAGCCGCTCTGAGCAGCTCGACGACACTGTCAAGGCCGCCGACCTCCCGCTGGGCCAGGACACTCTGGACCGTATTGATGGGGTGCTGGGCGACGTCGTCGAGCGGGATCCAGCCAAGGTGGAGTCCTTCCCAACGCGCGTCTAGCGGCAGCCGCATTTCCGTCGGTTCAAGCTTGAGGTTCGCGACGCCGTCGAGCAGCCGTTCGCCCGCTCCCAGGAGGATGGGCGAGATGTGGAGCCGCAGCTCGTCGATCAGCCCCGCCGATAGGTATTGCTGGGCGGTCTGCGCTCCGCCGGCAATGGCCACGTCCTTGCTCCTCATCCCACCCAGGATGTGCGCGCGGAAGGCCAGTTTCTCGCCTGGCATAGCGGGAAGCCGATAAAGGAACTTCTCCACCAGTCACCGGCTTACAGAGCGCTGGCCCACCCGGCGGGGTCATCGCCGGGTGGGATGGCTGGGATTCCCGGCAACAGCACGAGTGCGTGCAGCCATTTGTGTTCGAGTCGGGTGAGTCGTCGCACTGTTTGGTATCCATCGAGAAAGGCGTCGCGGACCCCTGCGGTTGTCGGTTGCCATGGTTAACGGGGCAGGTGTGGACAGCGCCGGCAATTCCGTGTGCGTGCTTCCAGCCTACGAAGGAGGGGATGAGTAGGTGCAGCCGGTAAGGCCTGCAGCAAGGAAGCCCAGGATCAGCGCAAGTCGAAACAGTTCATAATTCCCCCAATGAGTGTTTGCCTAAGCACCTTAGCCGATGTGCCCGCCCTCGTTGGGGAGAAAATCGTTCAGCTCGTGCCTGATGGCCAGCGAGCCAAGGAACGTGTCACCCTCCACAATCCATAAGTAGGTGCAGGGCACGTACCCCGGCTTGCGCGGGCTCTCCTGCAGGGCATCGTTGACGAGGGCATCGACAAAGCGGCGGAACGTCTGGGCATCTTTGAGTGCTTCCAAGGACCAGTCCTCCGGGCCCCCACCGTCCCGGTTGGCGCCGCCAAATTCCGTGGATCCTTCCACCCAGGAGGAGTGATAACTGACGTCCGGAGCGATGAGAACAGGCATCACAGGAGCGTAGTCGAAGGGTCCGCCAGGGTGGACGGCAAATCGTCAGCCGTTCTTGTTTTTGCCTTTCCCCTCGGCGCCTTTTGCCTGTTCCGGTGCAGGAGCTGGTGCCGGTATAGGTTCCGGCACGACGGGCGCAGTGTTTTCCTGGGCGGCCTGCGCGGCTTCCGCGTCGGCCTTGGCTTTTTCCGCTTCTGCCGCGGCAACCGCTGCTTCTTCAGCTGCCTTCGCTGCCGCGGCGGCGGCTTCTACGGCGGCATTGAGGTCGGCCCTGACGGCGGTGATGCTGGTCATGATGCTCCGGCGCCGTTCCTCGGAGACCTGGCCGCTGCCGGCTGCAGTCGCCAGGTCCGCTTCCAGATTCTCCAGTGCCGTGAGCGCGGCCGCGTGATCGTTGGCGGCCGCTGCCTGGCTTACGCCGAGCACGAGTTCCTGAAGATGGGAGGCCGTGTCGCGCTGCAGGCCGGTAGCGGCCGGGCCGCAGCCGGCGAGCGATGCCGCCAGCACCAAGGTGGCGGCAAAGCCGGCTCCCCGTGCTCCGGCGCGCTGGCCTGTGGAGTAAAAGCCGGTCATGGTTCCACACTCTTCTGAAGTTCCAGGAGGTGGTCACCCAGCGTGCCGCTCACCGCGGGGTAAGGCACGACGCCGGATGTGGACTCTGGCGCCTGGCCCGCTGTCAGTGCCGCGGCCCCGCCTGCCAGCGCAACAAGGATCAGGATGGCCACCACCGGGAGCCGCCGCATCTTCTGTCCCGCACGGGCCGACCTCCGTCGGCGCACTCCCAGGGGGCTGCTGGGCTGATAGGCGCCAGGCACCGGCCGTGACTGGGCGGCGTTGGCGGAATCCTCACCGTTGGGGCCTTCGTTTGTCGGCCTTGCGCGCAGATTAGGGGAGGGCGACTCTCCTGTGACGGACGGCGTCCTGAACGGCATGGCCGGCAGCACACGCGTGGTTTCCGGTGCAAGGTCGCCGGGAGTGGATGTCGGCGAGACAAGGGCCTGCCGCAGCACCGTCTCGATGTCCGCAGCTGTCGGGCGTTCCAGCGGCTCGATTGCCGTCATCGAGCGGATCAGGTCTGCCCACTCGGCAGGGAGATCCGCAGGAATTTTGGGCGCGCGGTGCAGCCTGGCCACCGCAGATTCCACGGCGCTGCCGGGGTACTCCATTGTCTGCTTGGTGCATTCGAGCAGGACCAGCCCCAGCGAATAGATGTCTGTGGCAGGGGTGAGCGGGGAACCCATGGCCTGTTCGGGGCTGAGGTACGCCGCGGTGCCCACCATTGCCCCCGTAACGGTCAGGCGTGTTGCGTCGGCGATTCGTGCTATGCCGAAGTCTGCGACCTTGGCCCGCAGTGGCTCCCCGGGTCGGATCTGCACCAAGAGGATGTTGCCCGGCTTGATATCGCGGTGGAGGATGCCGAGGCCGTGGACATAGGCCAGTGCGTCGGCGATGCCGGCTCCTATGACGGCGAGCTCGTCCAGGGGGACTTTACTGTGCCTGATCCGGCTGCGCAGATCCTGTCCCTCGACCAGTTCCATCGTCAGGAACGGCCGGGGCTCCTCCGGGATACGTGCGTCGACGCCGACATCGAACAATGTCACGAGGCTGGGATGGTTCAGCGTCGCCAGCAGCGTTATTTCAGCTTCCTGGCGTTTCAACTCGTCTGCGTCGGGGGCCTGGGGTGCGAACAGCTTCAAGGCCACGTCGCGACCCAGATTCTTATCCCTTGCACGGTAGACGGACGACATGCCGCCGCGGCCGATCACCTCGCCCAGCCGGTAACGTCCGCCAACCACGTCGATTCTGTTGGAGCTCGGCGATTCCGCCACCATACCCGTTCCTTCCGGCGCTGCGGCAATGTATATACCAAAATCATAAGGCAACTTACTATATTGGCCACTCCGCGAGGCCAGCCATCACCGGATGGCCGTCGAAATCAGGAACCGGCGATGTTTTGCACCCTCAAGGAACCGGCGAGTGGCGCCCGCATCGTTCCCATGGCTCACGGTCTATACTGAGAATCCAGAACTGCGACTCCTGTGGGAGGGAGCCCGGCGTGGCACCTGCTGCAGGAGGCCCCTCATGTCTATCCAGGCCAAGTATTCGCTTCGCGCAGGCGTCGTGGCGATCGCGCCAGTGATCCTGCTCGCCGCTCTCGGTTACCACCCGTACCTTCCGGGTCCACAGCCGAACATTGATGCGTTGGTTGCGGAGGTCACCGCCGACCCGACGCGCTGGGCGGTTGTGCATTTGGCGACGGGAGTCGCTTCAGCAGTCCTGGCCGTGGCATTCCTCGCGATCAGAAGCCACCTGCACGAGCTGGGCGAAGACCGCTGGAGCGCCGCCGCGCTGCCCTTCGTCGTCATCGGCAGCACGCTGTACGCGATGCTGCCAGGAATGGAATTCGCACCGCTCTCCGCGAGTGAAACGGGCGGAGACGTCGGGGCGGCTCAAGTTGCCCTGCTCCCATGGTTCATCCCGCTGCTGATCGCCGCGGCGGTCGCATTTGCTGTCGGGATGGTCGGCTTTGCCATCAGCGTCTCGCGTAGCGGACTGCTGAACCCTTGGCTTACCTGGGTCGTCGTCGTGGCGCTGCTCGTCATGGCCCTGTCGCGTGTTGTCCCGCTGTCCGCCGTCCAGTTCTACGTCCACGGTGTCGCCGCTCTCGTGGCCATGCTGCCCATGGCGTACAGCATGTGGAAGCATCCGACGGCATCCGTCCCTGACACCCAGCGTGCCGTGAAGTCGACCTGACGGTTCAGTGCCCGGCGCCGAGTTTCCCGCCGAGGCGTTGGCGCATGAGTTCGCTGGCGTCGTTGAGGCCGATGATCTTCACTTCCGTGCCGTGGTGCCGGTACTTTTCGGTGATCGCATCCAGGGCAGCGATGGTGGAGGCGTCCCAGAGGTGTGAGGCGTGCATGTCGATGATGACCTCCTTGGGGTCCAGGGCGTATTCGAACTGGGTATAGAGGTCGTTGGACGAGGCGAAAAACAGCTCACCGTCTACGACGTAGGTAGCGGTTTCATGACCGTCAACGGTCTTGGCTGTCCGCTCCACCGTGACGAAATGGGCCACCCGGCGGGCGAAGAGAACCATCGCGACGAGGACGCCGACGCCGACGCCGATGGCGAGGTTGTGGGTGGCGACGGTAACGATGACGGTGGCGACCATGACCATCGTTTCGCTCTTGGGCATCATCTTCAGCGTCCGGGGGTGGATGCTGTGCCAGTCGAAGGTGGCCCACGAAACGAAAATCATCACTGCGACGAGCGCGGCCATGGGGATCAGCGAAACGATGTCGCCCAAGGCTACGACGAGGATCAGCAGGAAGACCCCGGCGAGGAAGGTGGAGATGCGGGTGCGCGCGCCGGAGGCTTTGACGTTGATCATGGTCTGGCCGATCATCGCGCAACCGCCCATGCCGCCGGTAAAGCCGGTGACGATGTTGGCCACGCCCTGGCCCCACGCTTCGCGGGTCTTATGGGAGCGGGTGTCCGTGACGTCATCGACAAGCTTGGCGGTCATGAGGGATTCCAGGAGGCCGACGAACGCCATGGCCAGCGCGAAGGGGAAAATGATCTGCAGCGTCTCGAGGTTGAACGGAACATTCGGAATGAAGAGCGAGGGCAGCGAATCGGGCAGGTCGCCCTTATCACCCACGGTCGGCACGGCGACGGAGGCAAGCACCGTTATGAGGGTCAGGACCACAATCGCGACCAACGGGGCGGGAATGGCGTTCGTGAGTTTGGGCAGGCCGAACACGATCACCAGTGCCAGGGCCACCAGCGGGTAAACCAGCCAGGGGACACCGAGCAGCTCGGGGACCTGGGACATAAAGATCAGGATTGCCAGGGCGTTGACGAAGCCCACCATCACCGAGCGCGGAATGAATCGCATCAGCTTCGCCACCCCGGACAGGCCCAGGATGACCTGGAAGACTCCTGCGAGGATCACGGCGGCGATGAAGTAGTCCACACCGTGGGACTTCACCAGTGGGGCAATGACGAGGGCGATCGCACCGGTGGCGGCGGAGATCATCGCCGGCCGGCCGCCAACGAACGCAATGGTGACGGCCATCGTGAAGGAGGCGAACAATCCCAGCCGCGGATCCACCCCGGCGATAATCGAGAACGCGATCGCTTCCGGGATCAACGCCAGGGCGACGACCAGCCCGGCGAGGACTTCGGTTTTGAGCCGGCGCGGAGACTTCAGGGTTTCCCGGACAGATTGCAGCTGTTCGGGTGTGTAGGCTGAGGCTTCCCCGGCGGTTTTGACGGCCATTGCTGGCTCCGTTCATGGTCAGGAAGACACGAGAGTGTCTTCGCTTTTTCGAAGAATGCAGGGGGCGCAGCGCCGCGCCGGGAAGTGGGCATCTATCCTTGAAGGTCTCACCACTCACTACGAACTCTACCCTAACGTGATGGTAGAGTTGTACCCGGACAAGGAACGGAGGTCCCTGATGACGGCCAAAACCGGCAGCACCACCATGCACATCGGCGAACTGGCAGAACGGACGGGCTTGTCCCTGCGGACCATCCGGCACTACGACGACGTGGGTCTGCTGCCTGCAACCGCACGCACTGACGGTGGGTTCCGGGTCTATTCGGAAGATGACTTCGACCGTCTCATGGTGATCAAGCAGATGAAGCCTTTGGGGTTCTCGCTCGAGGAAATGGCCGAGATCCTTGGCATCCTCGCCGCAGGTCAGGGCCATGAAGTTCCAGAGGAAGGCCGGGCGAGGCTCTCGGATTTCTTGGAGCAGGCCGTCCACCAGCGGGCCAAAATGGCCCGGAACCTGGCCCAAGCGGACGAGTTCATCCAACGGCTCAACGCACAGCCGTGACGGGCCTGCGCCGGTAGCTCTTCCCGGGCGGGTTGGCCGGACGTAGGCTGTGGATCGGAGAGCCGGGAAGCCTGGTCGGCCCGCGGGAATCTGTGCCCGCGGAACGCCATGGCAGCCGCCTCGGTCGTTATCGCTGGACCGAGGGAACGGAACCCACCATGACATCCGCAACGGAACCGGTCATTGACGCCACCCTGCTCGTGAAGACTTTCGGCAGGACCCGGGCACTGGACAACCTTGATCTGCGCGTTGGTCCGGGCGAGGTCCACGGGTTTCTTGGTCCCAACGGCGCGGGCAAATCAACATCCCTCAGAGTGCTGCTCGGGCTGATCCGGCCGACATCGGGAACCGCGCGTGTGTTCGGGCTGGATCCCTGGCGGGACCCGGTCCGGGCCCACCGGGACGTCGCCTACGTTCCCGGGGACGTGAGCCTTTGGCCGAACCTCTCCGGCGGTGAAGTCATTGACCTGCTTACTGGACTGCGCGGCGGATCCGATGAGCGGCTGCGCCGGGAACTGATCGACGAGTTCGAATTCGACCCGCGGCGCAAGGCCCGTACGTATTCCAAGGGAAACCGGCAGAAGGGTGGCACTGATCGCGGCCTTCGCCCGCCCGGCCCGCCTCTATCTGCTCGATGAGCCCAGCGCCGGCCTGGACCCGGTGATGGATTCGGTGTTCCGCCGGCAGGTCCGGCGCGTCAGCGCGGACGGCGCCACTGTTCTGCTCTCCAGCCATATCCTCAGCGAAGTCGAGCAGCTCTGCGGCCGGGTGACGATCATCCGCTCCGGCCGGGCCGTGGAATCGGGGACCCTGGCTGAGCTGAGGCATCTGAAACTCACCCATTTCAGGCTCGAGGGCGCTGACGCTGCACTGCTGGCAGCCCTGCCCGGCGTACAGGGGGTTCTGACCGACGGGGACGTGGTCGAGTTTGACGTGGACCCAGCGGACCTTGCCCCGGTTTTGCAAGCGGTCGCCGCGGCGGGGATCAGCGGACTGATCGTCTCGCCGCCGTCGTTGGAGTCCCTGTTCCTGAGCCACTACAGCGATTCCAATGGGCAGGTGCGCTGATGTCCGGAGTCATGACTTTGCTGTTGATTCAGGCGCGCAGGGACCGGATCGTGCTGCCAGCATGGATTCTGGGCATCGTTTTTCTGGGGTTTGCCATCGCAGGGGCGGTTGCCACGGAATTCGCAGAGGAGTCCGAGCGGGCTGCGATCATCGGAATGTCCGCGGCGAGCCCGGCGTTCCGGTTCATCCGCGGACTGCCCGACGGCACCAGTATCGGAGCTTTGGTGTTCTTCCAGGGCTACGCCTTCACCGCCGTGCTCGCAGGATTAATGAGCACGTTTCTGGTCATCCGGCATACCCGCACCGATGAAGAGCTCGGACGGGCAGAGCTGGTCGGGTCCGTACCGGTCCGGCGCGCCGCGTCGTTGACGGCAACCCTGATCCTTGGCGGGGCGCCGATCCGGCCCATGTCACCAGCGGGTGGGTTTCGCTTCTTTCGCCCATCGGATGGGGGCAGCGTTCCCGGCCTTTCACGGCCGCCGATCCCGCACCGCTACTGATCCTGACCGCGGCCGCAGCCGTCCTGGCCGGTGCGGTCATGGTACTCAGGAGCCGCAGGGATCTGGGCGCCAGCCTCCTGCCCGAACGCGCGGGCCCGGAACGCGCTGGGGCCGGGGGTGCTTCGTTCCTTGGCCTTGCCTGGCGCCAGCAGCTGCCCACCCTGATCGGCTGGTCCGTCGCCGCAGCCCTCCTGGGAGGCATCGCTGGGGGCCTCGGGCCCGCGGTCAGCGACGTGATCGGCGGCAATGACTCACTACGGCAGCTGATCAACCGGCTCGTCCCGGGCGCCCGGGCAGGGATGATCGATGTCTTCACCGCAGCCTTGCTGGGCATCGCCGGTGTCCTCGCCGCAGCCGCCGGCATCCAGGCGGTGCTGCGGCTCCGTGCAGAAGAGGCCGAGGGCCGGGCCGAACTTCTCCTTGCCGCACCCAGAACCAAGGCCCGGTGGCTTGGCGCGAACCTGATCCTCGCCGCCTCCTCGACAGTAGCGGTGGCCGTCGTCGCCGGGACCGCAGCCACCATCGGTCTTGCCCTGGCCGGCGCGGAAAACGGCCCGCCAGGCCTGCTGGTCGGCGCCGCTTTGGGGCACGTCCCGGCCGCCGTCGTCTTCGTCGCGGCAACCGCGGTCCTCTTTGCAGCGGCACCCAGAGTGAGTATTCCACTGGGTTGGGGCATGCTGGCCGCCGGCCTTGTCCTGGGCCAGTTCGGTGAACTTCTGCGCCTGCCGGCCTGGCTGCAGGACGCGAGCCCTTTCCGTCACTCGGCGGCGATGCCAGTCGAAGCCTTCAACCCCGCGCCTGCCCTGACCATGACCGTCATCGCCCTCGCCGGGGCAGGGATCGCTGCCTACCGGCTCCGGCGCCGTGACCTCACCGCGTGATGCCGACCCGTGATGCCGACCGCAGAGGCGGCACCGGCCGCGTGCCTTCATGGCGCACCCTTTTCAATAGTTGAAGGGTGCCCGCCGTCGCATTCGATCCCTGCCGGGCCTTGGGTGCTCCGGGGCAGCTACCCAACGCCTAAGGTGAAGCATGGACTTTGCGGACGTTGTGCTGACGGTCATCGGTGCGGGACTGATTCTGCTGATGGCCGCAGATGTCTTTCACACGCTCCTCTATCCTCACGGCACGGGACCCGTGTGCAGGCTGATCATGCGTGCACTGTGGCTCCTGTCCCGACGATTCGCCGGCCGGGCCTCCACTGTCGCGGCACCCGCCGCCATGGCGGCGGTGATCGGCGCCTGGGCGTCCTTGTCCATCATGGGATGGGCACTGGTGTATTTACCTCATTTACCGGACGGGTTCGTCTACGCAGCGGGCGTCCCCCAGGGAGGGGACCTTGCCGAGGCCATGTATATCTCGATGGTCAGCCTCTCCACGGTCGGCTTCGGTGAGATAGTTCCGGCGGCGCCATTACTTCGGTTCGTCGTCGCTGCACAGGCCGTCACAGGATTCGGGTTGCTTACGGCCACGGTCTCCTGGATTCTGCAGATGTACCCCGCCCTCAGCCGACGCCGCGCCCTTGCCCACGAGCTGAACCTGTTCAGGCAGGCCGCCGGGCCGCAAGGCATGTCGACGTTGGAATCCGGACATGCCGCTGCCTTGCTCGAATCATTCGCCAGAAGTGTAGCCACGGTCAGCATGGACCTGCTGGCGTTCAACGAAACGTACTACTTCCACGAAGCGCAGCAGAGAGGATCACTGCCGGCCACCGTCGCCTATGCGCACCAACTGGCCTCAGAAGCGCAGGCAAGCACGAACATCGACCTGCAATTCGCCGGACGGATGATGCACGCGGCCTTGGATGACCTGGCCGAGGTCCTCCGCGGAAAATTCGGACACACCGGCCAAACCTCCTCAGAAGTGTTCCAAAGCTACGAAAGTCATCACCGGCACCGCCGGAACTAAGGAAGTGCCGCCCGCGATGCCCGTTGAAGAGTTCTCTTGCCGCTAAATAGCGAGCCCGCCGCGCAAGCAATGCCCCGGCACTTTGCAGGGCAATGCATCTGGCGGACTGTGCCTCATCGGGAACCCGAGGTAGCGCGGAACCTTTTTCGCGTAATCACGGTAGGACCGTCCGAAGAGCTCGGCCAGCATGGTCTCTTCGCCGAGGACAAAGCGGTGTTCCACAAGCAATTCGGCCGGCAGCGTCGCGAGGACCCATGATGAACCGGCCAAGGTTCCCGCGCCCAGTTGGATGAGCCACCAGCCGACATACATCGGATGGCGGGTGATTGCATACGGGCCGGTGATGACCAGCTCCACCGGCCGCTCCAGCGCGAAGGGGCCCGCCGAGCGGCGTCGCCGTTCAGCCAGCGCCCAAAGATTCAGGCCGACGCCGGCGAGCAGCAGTGCCGCCCCCGCTATCCGGTGGAGGGAGCGGGAGCCGGGAAGCGGCATTGGACGGACCCGGTCAAGGAGGAGATCCAGGGCCAGCGCGGCCACGATAGGCAGTGGCAGCGGGAGGTTGTCGTAAACCTCCTTCAACCGCCTGGCTGGCGAGCTTGCAGAACGGGCCGTCACAGTACGTCCGATGGCTTGCGGGCGTCAAAGAGGGAGGCGAGGAACGCCGTCGTATCTTCTGCGACCTGTTCCGGGCACTCCCACAGCACCGGGTGCCCCACATCGGGGTAGACCTTCAGCACGGAGCCGGGGATCCGGGCCGCCAGGGTTTCCTGGTCGCGGCGTGGCAGCAAGCTGTCCTGGGCGCCCCACAGGATCAGCGTGGGGGCGTGGATGGTTCCCGTTTCCGTGGGTGGCGTGGCCTCGCACAGCCCGTTCAGGATGCCTTTCCACATATGGGCCGGCATCCTGAGACCGTCGCGCACGCGGTCCTCGATGTACCAGGCGGGAACCTCGTGCAGCAGGGGAAACCAGGACAGGGACGCCCGTACCCAGTCCTCGTCGAGGGGGTCAGCCAGGGCGTCCACTTCGTCTGCGAAGGCGGTCCGCCCGTGGAGGCTCCAGGGAGCACCCACCAGCACCAGTGCAGCGACCTTTTGTGGGTGGGCAATGGCGAGCTGCTGGGCAACGTAGCCGCCGCTTGAGGAGCCGACGACGACGGCGCTCGGCACGTTGAGGGCCTCCAGGATTGCGGCTGCGTCCTCGGCCTGTTCCGCCAGGGAGTAGCCGCGCTCCGGTTTGTCCGCCTCGCCTTGCCCGCGGAGGTCCGGCGCGTAGACCCGGAAACCGGTCAACAGGGGAATCAGGCGGTCAAAGCTGCCGCGGGATTCGCCCCACGCGTGCAGCAGCAGCACCGGCTTTGCGTCGCCGTCGCCGTGGACGAGGCACGGCACCGTGATGCCGGTGTGGAGCCTGAGATCGCGGACTTCGGAGTCCATAGATTCAGGCTACGCCCCGGGCCGCCCTCGGTAGAGTTTCGCCTATGGAAACCCCGGTGAGGGTCCGGGTTGCGCGGATCAGTCCATCGAATCAGCCCTTCGCTTCGGCTGCCGCTTTCAGGTCGGAGGTGAACTGGGAGAAGCTGGCGTCGAAGGACGGAATCTTGCTCGCGAACAGCGGAAACACCGGCCCGCCGATACGTTCAGACATCTCGAAACGGGTCTTTCCTGGGCCGGTTTCCTTGAGAGTGTAGACGCGGGTTCCGAGCGCGTCACCCCGTGCCAGCCGTGCAGTCGGTGAAAATTCCTTGATTTTCAGGGTGAATGTCCGGCTGAAAGTCGTGACTCTTGTTGTCGCGGTTCCGTCGATGCTCATGACATGGGAATTCCAATCTGTGCGTCGCCGGTGCCCGCCGCTGCCGTGAAGGGCGGCGGACACCGGCCTAATCCATAGGGAGCCAGGACTACATTCCGGGGATCTGCTGGGCCTCGTGGACCTCGATTTCGCAGCCACCTGGCATGTTCAGGTGCGGGTGCTGCTTGGCGAGCTCCAAGGCTGCTTCGACGTTCTCGGCCTCGATGAGGCTGTAGCCGGCGACCTCGCGCTGGCTCGGTGCCGTGGCTCCGCCGGGCGAAACGCGGACGCCGTTGGCCAGCGGGGTTCCGAAGTCGACCATCCCGTCGCCGACTTTGGCAGCCCAGGCGTTCCACTCCGCCATAACGGCTGCCATGTCTTCCGGTGCCGGCGCGGCCTCTGCGGGAGTCATCGGGGCGTGGTAAACAAAGAGAAACTTTGACATTTTCGGTCCTTCTTTCGTGATTGCTGTTTCTGTTGTTTGCCTGGCGGAAACGGTCAGACTGTGACGGTCCGGCCGGTGAAGGCGATGAGACGCTCGAGGCTGCCGGCGGTCTCCGCGACGGGTTGGGCGGGTGCGAAGCTGCCACCGGAGCGGACCTGTTCGGAGATCGTCGCCAGGGCCAGCCCTTCCACGTAGTCGGTGACGACGTCGGACACGGCCAGCTGCTGGCCGCTTGCCTTCGCGAAGTCCCACGCATGCACGAGCAGTTCGAGGTTCAGGATGCCGGCCACCATAGTCGCGGGGAGCTCGGCGAAGCCCATATCGATGGTTCCGTCAACGCCGCGGCGGGCGAAGGCTTCCAGTACGGGTTGCGCCAGTTCGGCGATCCGGACCTCGGGTGCAGCATCTCTGCGGTCCGTGATGTCGGCACCGAGGGCGGTGCCCATGTTTCTGAGCGATCCGGACAGGTGCTCAAGCAGCTCGTGGGCGGTGAACGCCTCGCTCGGCGTGGGCTTGTCGCGGTCCTCCGGCGTGAGCTTGCGCAGCACACCAAGGAGCACGGCAAGTGAGGCGTCCGCGGAACTGAGGTGGTCGATCGGATCAGGGGCAGCGGACCATTCGACCGGGCCGTGCCGGCGACACTTGGGGCCTAGCTTGGCCGTGGTCCTGATGCAGATCGAGCATCAGTTTTCAGCGGATCACCCGGTAGCGCACATGCGTGACGAGGGCGGTGCCGCTCACTTCTGTCGGCTCCAGCGTGAGGTTCGCGACGCCGTCGAGCAGCCGTTCGCCCGCCCCCAGGATGATGGGCGCGGTGTGGAGCCGCAGCTCGTCGATCAGCCCCGCCGATAGGTATTGCTGGGCGGTCTGCGCTCCGCCGGCAGTGGCCACGTCCTTGCTGCCGGCGGCCTCCCGTGCCTGGGCCAGTGCCGATTCGATGCCGTCGGTCACGAAGTTGAACGTGGTGCCGCCCTGCATCTGCAGGGGCTCGCGTGGCTGATGGGTGAGAACGAAAACCGGTGCGTGATAGGGCGGCTCCTCGCCCCACCATCCCCGCCAGTCCTCATCCCACGCCCCGGGACCTGCGAACATGTTCCGTCCCATGATGTAGGCGCCGGAAGCGAGGATGCCTTCGATCGCGGCCGCGTTGGCCTCGGGTTCCTCGAACATCCACCGGTGCAGGAGCTCGCCGCCCTCGCCCAGCGGCTCCGCCGGGCTTTGGTTCGGGCCGGCGACAAAGCCGTCGAGGGAGATGGTCAGGTCGCACGTGACTCGGCTCATGCGCCCATCATGCCACCCGGTCACGGCTCCTGCGTAGGGCTTGGATGCTCGATCGTGACGGTGCCGGCGTCGCCGTCGACGCGGATCTGCTGGCCGCTGGTGAGCCGCTGGGTGGCAACTCCGGTGCCGAGCACGGCCGGGATGCCGTACTCCCGGGCCACGATGGAGCTGTGGCTCAACGGGCCGCCCACATCGGTCACCACGGCGGAGGCCATCGCGAACAGCGAGGTCCAGGCGGGCGTGGTGATGCGGGCCACCAGGACCTCTCCGGGCTCCATCAGGGCGAAATCCTGGGGCCCCCGCAGGACGCGGGCCGGAGCGCTGACCCGGCCCGGGCTCGGGCCGTGCCCTTAATGATGTCGCCGAGTTGGTGCTGCGAGCCTGCAGGCATCATGGACCCGAAGGCCTTTTCCATCCACCGGCTCTCCGGGAGCAGTTGCGGGGCAGCGGCCTTCACCTGGCCCCGCCACAGCATCTTGCGCTCCTCAACCGCGGCGGCGCGGACGGGGCGGTTCGCTCCGGTAATGGCCACGGCCGCCGGGGTGCCCGGCGCGGCCAGTCCGAACTCGATGGCGCTGCGCAGCTCCTGGTGCCGCAGCCAGAACACGTCGGCGGGCTCGGTGATGACAGCGGAGTCCACCAGCCGCTGTCCCAGTTCCAGCAGCATCCGCCGCAGCAGCGGCCAGGCCAGACCGACGTCGGCCAAGGCATCCTCGCGGATCGGCGCGGTGTTCTGTGCCCACCGGAGCAAACGGAGGAACGCGGCCCGGCGGCGCGGCCCGAGCCGGGTGCTGATCCGGCTGGTTTCGTCCTCCCGGCGGGCGGCCGACAGCCGCTGCCGCTCGTGCGGGTCAGCACCTTGCCCCCGCAGATAGAACTTCACCGCGCCCAGCAACGCTGACGGATCGTCGGCTGGCACGGGGCTGGCGAAGTCCAGGTTGTACACCGCATGGCCGAACCGGCCGAGGTGGTCCTGGAAGCGAGGACGCCACAACTGCCACAACGGCTCACTGAACCCGGCAGGCGGGAACCCCGTGCGCTGGGACTCGGCCAACGCCGTCGTCGGTTCATGGAGGATCGCCGCGGCGAGCCCAGGGACGCCGCGGGCCCAGGCTGCCAGGTCGTACAGAGACTTCTCCGCCCGGATGGGTTCGCTGTCGTAGCCGAGGATGAACGTCAGGGCGGGGGGATCCCCCTCGCGCCGGACGAACTTGTCGTAGTACGCACCGAAGGAGATTTCGCTGGTCGCGGCGAGCGCAATGACTGACTGCACGGCTGTGTAGTACACGGTGCCGGCGTCCAGCAGCGCCTGCACGCCGTCCAGCAGTTCCGCACCGGAGAGCTCCGCGGCGGGCTTCGCCTGCCAGTCTTTGATCACGCGTTCGTAGCGGGGATGCGAGAATTCGCGCCAGCCGGCCACTCCCATGTGCGCCTGGCCGCGGGCCAGTGCGCGTACCGCCGTCAGCGCCCTGCCCATTACCCGCCACATTCCGGAGGTGCGGTAGTAGTAATAGGCGTAGCCGTTGATGGTGGGCAGCCCCACGTCGTCCTCGCGGATGACGTTCGTGCCGACGGCCTCGTTCATCAAGGCTCGCAGCGACCTGGACACCGAGCCGTCAATGAGGTCGGCAAACAGCGGCGAGAGCGGGTCGGGCAACTGTTCCACGATGCTCGCCCTGAAGTACATCCCCTTCGGGTACGGCACGGGCCAGGTGTCCGGGATGTCGGCCGCCGGTTCGGGGAGCGCGGTGATGGGCCGGGATTGCAGGATGAAAAACTCGCCCCCGGCCCGCGCCCACTCGATGTCCTGCGGTGCCCCGAAATGATCCGCACTCCGCGTCCCGTAGCCGGCGAGCTCGGCTGCGGCCCGGTCGTCCAGTACGGGCGCACGACGGCGGGCTGCCGCCACCGGCTGCTCCCGGGTGCCGTGCTCAGCGTAGACAGTCATAACCGCCTTGTCGGCCGTGTGCCGCGACACCACGGTGCCAGTCCCGGCGTCGACCACGAGGTCATCCGTGGTGACCGACCCGCTGACCACGGATTCGCCCAGTCCCCACGCGGCACTGATGGCGATCTGGTCGCGGCGCCCGTTGGCCGGGTTGGCGGTGAACATCACCCCGGCGGCGTCGGCCTGGACCATCCGCTGGACCACCACGGCGAGCCGCACCGAGTCCGGTCCGATGCCTTCGCGGGCCCTGTAGGCCATGGCCCGCGCCGTCCACAGGGAGGCCCAGCAATCGATCACGGCCGCGGCCAGCGCCTCGGCCCCGCGGACATTCAGGTAGGTTTCCTGTTGCCCGGCGAAGCTGGCTGCGGCGAGGTCCTCGGCCGTGGCGGAGGAACGCACCGCGACGGCTGTTTCCCCGCCGTCATCGAGACGCGCGTCGCCAAGACGCCCGTAGGCGGCGCCGAGTTCCGCTGCGACGGCGGCCGGCATGGTGCCGGCCGTGAACAGGGTTCGGATCCGCTCCGAGGCGTCCTCGTAGTCCTGTGGCGTGGCATCCGGCGGCACAGTTGCCAGTTCCTGGATGCGTGCCTCATTGTGGTTGGTTTCCACAAAGTGCGAATAAGCTGCGGTGTTCAGCACAAACCCCGGGGGGACGGGCAGCCCGGCCTGAAGGAGGCCGCCCAGTCCCACGGCCTTGCCGCCGGCCATGGCGATGTCGGCTGCTCCCACATCGGCCAAACTGTTGACGTAGGTCATGACTGCGCGTCCTTACTGCCCGGTTATGGGGCGCCTGCAGCGAACCTGATTCTCCACATACTGGCACTGCCGCAGACAAGAGGCCATAGCTCACGCGTGTCTTAGGATTCACTCCCGCCGTGGCGCACATAAGCTCGATACATGGGCAAAAACCAGCACAGCGAGTTGGAAGGGCAGACCTCCATCAACGACTTGCTCGACAAGCCCATCGGCGACACCCACATCCAGCTGGTGCTGCCCATCCATGTCCAGCTCCGGCCGGGGGAGTTCCGCCGCGTGTCCTGACGGTTTCGGTGATTGAGCTAAACCACCGGGCCCTTAATGGCGGACCTTCCTGATTTTCAGACTGTGTCGTCTCGACGGAGTTCCAGTGTTCTGGTCCGCGATCCGGCGGAGGCGGCGCCAGCGCATGCCGGTCCGGGGGTGAGCCTGGTCCGTGGGATGCGTTGGATGTACCGGCCTCGATGCACTCCTTCGGCGCCGAGAGCGGAGAATGACGACTAGCGTCACGCCCAGCCAGGCGAACGCTGCCCCGATGACGAGGAAAACCGCCGGGATCGTGTCCATGATTAAGTTTAGATCCCAACCCGTAAGTGCACTTACTAAACCTTAGGCACCTGGCCAGCGGCCGCCGTCGGTAATTACGACGACGGCGCACGGCTTAGGAGCGCCGCTCGCGTTGGTACTTGGGCGCGCCGGTGGATGAAGTATTCGGCCACCGCCAGGCTGAGTGCCCATGATGCGCCAACCAGAAGCGCCCGGGTCAGTTCGTCAACCGGTCCAACCAGGAGAATCCACGAAATGGTCACCACAACAATGGTTCCCTGGGCGATGCCGATGGCGTACGCCCGCGACATCCATTCGCTGTGCCGGACGTAGTTCCGGCGCCGCACGGCGATGAATCCCAGGACAATGAACGCCACCATGGCGGACCCGAAGGCCAGCCGAAGGACAAGTAGAAGCGGCCCGTCCAGGGGCGGGAGATCGTAGAAAACTGCCATCCACAAACCCGACAGGGCGGCGAGCAGGCCGGTGGGGGCAAGAATGCGTCCCGCGATTTTGTGCCAGCTGGCCCTGCCGCGCTTGCCCCGTCGAAGCGAGGGAACGAACTGAAACGCCCCCAGCACCAGGTACACCGTGACGGTGGGGATATGGATCAACACGGGGACTGGCGAATCAAAGAACCGCGCGTTATCCGGCGTGATCTGACCTCCCGAGAGCTCGGTCAGGCGCCCGGCCCCGGCGATGACCGGGACGAGGCCGAGGAGGATCAGGGCGGCAGGTACGAGCCAGCGGGTCCGGGGGCTTTGACGGGAGCGGGGAAGGGATGCAGATTTCATGAGTTTTGCTCTCTGGTCTGTGCGCTCGCGCGCTCGCCCGGGGTTGCGTCAGTCCAGGAACCCCCAGCCTTATGCGCAAATTGAAGTTTCCGAGAGTTGGCGGCCGGAATAACGGTGCCCAACAGCACCCTATTCGCACGGCGTCGGCCCAACGTACTGCAGTGAGTTCGAAATAGCGATAAGAGGGAATCCACGCGCCATCGATAATTTACGACGGCGGTGCGCGGCTTGGGCAGCGTCGGTCGCCTTGGAGATTGTGTCCGGGTTTTCAGCTACTGCGTCAGAAATGATCCTGCGCGGCAGTGCTCCGATCAAGATCAGCTCAAGACTCAATCAACGTTGTGCGAGGTTCGTCGAAGTTTCGGTTTCCCCAGCTCCCCAAGAAATAGGCTCGGCATTTACGTGAAGTTTCAAGGAATGGGTCAGGCTAACCCGGCCGTATTGGGGAAAAAGAATGTCGAACTATCAGACCCTTTTCGGGTCAGCACCATCTGCTCCTGCGCCCGGACCTAATCCGCCCCGCAGGCCACGCGCTTCGACGTTCGTCGTCGGCGGCATCACAGCCCTCTTCGTGATTATTGGTGCCTTCAGCGGCGGGTTCGGGGGCGCCCTGGTTGTCTTGGCCATCTCGGCTGCCATCACCGGCCTGTATGTCCTGGCCACCGGACGCCGGTCCTGGGCGTGGCTCCCGGCCAAGCGGAAGGCAGGGGCCATCGCCCTGGGGGTTTCCTTTGCTCTCTTAATCGGCGGTGCGGCCGCGTTGCCGCGGACGAATGCGGATGACCTTGAGGCAGCCTCCTCAGACTGGAATGCCTCACCAGCAACGGCCACAGCGAGTGCCTCTTCCGCAGGTTCGCCGACGCCGTCGTCCGCTCCAACTGCGCAGGCGACGGGCGCCCCGCTCGATCCTGAGACGGCTTTCGCCCTGGCGAACGGCGTCAGCGCAACGGCTCCGAAGACGCAGCCGGCGTTTGCTACCAAAGCGATCGACCTGCTGGCGGCCCTTCCCGTCAAGGGCCGGGCGCCCAAGACCGGATATGACCGCGCGCTGTTCGGGCAGGCGTGGATGGACGTTGACCGCAATGGCTGCGACACCCGGAACGACATGCTCAAACGCGACCTAACAGGGATCGCGTACACCAACAGCGTGCCCTGCAAGGTTCAGTCCGGAACGCTGGCGGACCCCTACACGGGTAGCACCATCAGATTCCTGCGGGGGAGTGCCACCAGCAGCGCCGTCCAGATCGACCATGTTGTTGCACTCAGCGACGCTTGGCAGAAGGGCGCGCAGCAGCTGACCACGGAGCAGCGGACGGCCTTCGCGAATGACTCCCTGAACCTCCAGTCCACGGATGGTCCCACCAACATGAAAAAGGGCGACGGCGACGCCGCCACGTGGTTGCCGCCGAACAAGGGCTTTCGGTGCGAATACGTGGCCCGGCAGATTTCGGTGAAGGCAACGTACAGCCTGTGGGTCACCCAGGCGGAGCACGACGCGATGGCCAGGATCCTGGCCGACTGCTCCGGGCAGCTCGCACCAACAAACGAGCAGGCACCAGTCGCCGCGGTGCCGGCCCCGGCACCTGCACCGGCGGCCGCCCCGGTAGCTCCCGCTCCTGTCCCAGTGGTTGTGGTGCCTGCTCCTGCCCCGGTTGCTCCCGCGCCTGTTGTGCCGGCACCTGCTCCTGTAGCGCCGGCCGCCGTCTATTACGCCAACTGCACGGCGGCCAAGGCGGCCGGCGCCGCACCGATCTATGCGGGGCAGGCCGGCTACCGGGCCGGGCTGGACCGCGATTCCGACGGTGTGGCCTGCGAGAGCTAGCCACGCCCAAATTACTCCACCTATTTAGAAAATTTTCCAAGGGGGAAAAATGAAGAAGACACTGACATTAATTGTGCTGACCGGCCTCATGCTGACGGGATGCAGTGGTAAGCAGGCGTCATCAACGTCAACCGCTGTTGCAGTGGTTGCAGATGCTGTCACGGTTCCAGGGGTGCTGAGCCTGACTCTGGACAAAGCCACGGAGCAACTGGAAGATCTCGGGTTCAAGGTCGAAGCTGCGGACACTGCCGATGGCAAGTCCATCATCGTAAAGAAGAACTGGCAGGTGACGTCCCAAGACCCAACCGAAGGCGCACAGGTGGCAAAGGGCTCCACCGTTCACCTCGGCGTCAAGAACCTTGAAAAGGCTGCGGCGGAAAAGGCCGCCGCTGATAAAGCCGCAGCTGACAAGGCTGCAGCAGAGGCGGCTGCTGCAGCAAAGGTTGTGGCGGACAAAGCTGCGGCAGATCAGGCAGCCGCGCAGCAGGTTGCAGCCCAGAAAGCAGCCGAGGCAGCCGCACAGCAGGCTGCCCAGCAGGCGGTCGTAAAGCGGCCCTTCGTCCCTAAGCGTGGTTGGGTGATTTCTTCCGGTAGGGGCGGTGGCCTCCTGCTGCGAGTAGGTTTCTGATTCTGTAGTTTTCGAAGTTACGGAAT